>JAGOAJ010000046.1 GCA_017983955.1 Burkholderiaceae bacterium | reverse complement strand
CATGGCGGTAATGCTGTTTTTTTTGTCATAGCCTCTCACCAATACTATTTTCGTTTGGCTATAATTCGCGGGAATTTTCCCCACTTGGAGATCTGCATGGAAAGCATCGAACAGCGCGTCAAGAAGATCGTCGCTGAACAACTTGGCGTTAATGAAGCCGAGATCAAAAACGAATCTTCCTTCCTTGACGACCTCGGTGCCGATTCGCTCGACATGGTCGAGCTGGTGATGGCACTCGAAGACGAATTTGAAACCGAGATTCCGGACGAAGAGGCCGAGAAAATCACCACTGTTCAGCAAGCTGTTGACTACATTTCATCGCACAGCAAGCAGTAATTTCAATATTCAGGGTGGGGGTCACGCATACAGCAAGCCCGCACCCCGAGGCGGTTTCTAGGGGGTAACCTCGCTGCATCCTAGGTCACCACGACCAGGGTATGTGGCTGGATCACCCCCTTCAAGCCGCTTTTTTTATTTAGGAGTCATCCGTGAAACGACGTGTCGTCATTACCGGCCTGGGTATTGTTTCGCCGGTTGGCAACGATATTGACCGCGCATGGGACAATATCGTTAATGGGCGTTCGGGCATAGGGCGTATCTCGCGCTTTGATCCGTCCACCTTCAACGCCCAAATTGCGGGTGAAGTCAAAGACTTCGATATCACCCAGTACATGTCAGCCAAAGAAGCCAAGCAAATGGATACCTTTATCCATTATGGCGTGGCTGCAGGTATACAGGCGTGGCGTGATGCAGGTTTGGAAATTACCGAACAAAACGCTGAACGGGTCGGCGTCATCGTCGGATCTGGCATAGGCGGTTTGCCGCGTATCGAAGAGCAGCAGATTGAATACCTAGAGCGCGGTGCTCGGCGTATTTCGCCATTTTTTGTGCCTGCCTCGTTAATCAACCTGATCTCCGGCCAGCTGTCCATCAAATTGGGCTTCAAGGGTCCAAGCTATGCTGTCGTGTCGGCCTGCACCACAGGTTTGCACTCCATAGGGGACGCCGCTCGGCTCATTGAATACGGCGATGCCGATGTCATGATGGCCGGTGGCGCTGAATCGACAGTGTCGCCACTGGGCATAGGTGGTTTTGCCGCTATGCGCGCCTTGTCCACCCGCAACGATGACCCCACCACAGCATCCCGTCCCTGGGACCGCGATCGTGACGGTTTCGTATTGGGTGAAGGCGCGGGCGTCCTGGTGCTGGAAGAATACGAACATGCCCGCAAACGCGGCGCACGTATTTACGGTGAATTTGCCGGTTACGGCATGAGCTCTGACGCGCATCACATTACTTCGCCAGATCGCGATGGCCCACGGCGTGGCGTAGTTAATGCCTTGCGCAATGGTGGCATCAATGCCGACCAGGTGGATTACGTCAATGCTCACGGTACATCCACCCCCTTGGGCGATGTGAATGAAACCGAAGCACTGAAGCTTGCGCTGGGCGATCATGCCAAAAAGACCGTGGTTAACTCCACCAAGTCCATGACAGGGCATTTGCTGGGCGCGGCTGGCGGTATTGAAGCGGTGTTCACCACGCTTGCGGTATATCACCAGATTTCACCGCCCACCATCAATATCTTCAATCAGGACCCGGAGTGCGATCTTGATTATTGTGCCAATCAGGCCCGAGACCTCAAAATCGACATCGCCTTATCCAACTCGTTTGGCTTCGGTGGCACCAATGGCTCTATGATAGTGCGCAAGGTATAGACAAGGTTGCTCATGACACCCCTTAGGCAGTGGCCGGTTAGCTATATCCCCAGGGATGACATGCGCCTGCCTGGGGTGCTGCAGCTATCGTCCGACGGTCAGTGGGAAGTTCATGCCGCCGGACAACAACACAGGCTTAGGCTGTTGCATGCCTGGCCATCGTTTGCCTGGTTTGGCCTAAGTTTTTCCTTAGGTCAGCACCATCAACAGGGCAGGGGTGCGGTTAGGCCCGTCAGGCTTAGTGTCTGGCGCCACCGTGTATCTGCGCCTGCCTGGCGCGCCTTGCATGTGCTTGCAGCGCGGCAGGCCGCCATGCCTGATCGCGCTACGCACAAGGACGCCCCATGAGCCGCAGCGAACGCGAAGTCGATGCTGAACTTGTCGCCCGCGTGCAGCAAGGCGACAAAAGGGCCTTTGATCTATTGGTGCTGAAGTATCAGCGCAAGGTCATACGGCTGTTGTCGCGCATGATACGTAATCCTGGTGATGTCGAAGACGTAGCCCAAGAAGCCTTTATCAAAGCGTATCGTGCGTTGCCGCAGTTTCGTGGCGACAGCGCCTTTTATACCTGGTTGTATCGCATCGCCATCAACACGGCGCGCAACTGGCAGGCGGCCCAAAATCGGCGCCCAAATACAATTAGTTCAACAGAAAACGACGAGGGTGAAACTTTTAACCAGGTTGACAACCTAATAGACATTAACACCCCAGAGGCTATGGTCGCCAGTAGGCAAATTGTAGAAACGGTGAATGCTGCTATTGCGGCGCTACCCGAAGATTTGCGCACGGCGATCGTATTACGTGAAATTGAAGGCATGAGCTACGACGATATCGCCCAAAGCATGAACTGTCCCATAGGTACAGTCAGGTCGCGAATTTTCCGGGCCCGCGAGGCGATCGCAGCGCAATTGCGCCCTATATTGAACAGCGACTCTGGGCGTCGCTGGTAAGGAGTCAGGAATGCCATTGAACAAGCACATAGAAACCGACCCGTCAGGCGATCCCTGGGAAGCCATCGTGTCGGCCTGGGCCGACGGCGAAGAGGAATTCCGCACTGAAGACCTGGATTCGCCTTATGGCAGACAGGTATGGGACACCTATCACCTGATAGGCGATGTGCTGCGCAATCCCGAGTTGGCCGTCAAGCCATCCGACTTGTTCTACGCACGTATTTCCAAGGCCATAGACGCTGAACCAGCTATTGTTGCCCCGGGTCTTCTACGCAGGCACGGCACAGTACGCATGGGCTTGTCTGGTTTGGCAGTGGCGGCGGCTGTCGCTTCGGTGGTGTGGGTAGCTATGCCTTATTTTGTGCCTGTCGATGCCAGCGTAGATGTGCCGCGTGTCTTGGCTACAGCCGAAGACTCCGGCCTTCGCGATTACTTAAGCGCGCATCAGGAAATTGCCGGTGCCAGCCCAGTGCGCCACGTATCATTCGGGGTGGCCCGCCAATGATCAAGGCCGTTCAAGCAGACACAGGGCTTGCGCTCAGTTTGCGCTTGCACCGTCTGGGTTGGTATTGCATGATGGTATTAGTAGCCGGTTGGTTCACGCCAGCGGTTTATGCCGCGACGGCGGATGCTGAACCGGACGCTGGGTGGGTGCTTTTACAAAAAGTACAGAATGCAGCACGCACATTGGATTATTCCGGTGTTTATACGTATCAGCAGGGCGCTGTAATGCAGTCTTCGCGGGTGACTCATCTGGTTGATGGTACGGGGGAACGTGAGCGTATTGAAGCGTTGGATGGCGCGCCGCGCGAATTTTTGCGCCAAAATGACCGTATTCAATGCCTGATACCCGAACGCAAGCTGGTCATACTAGAACGGCGGCGTGGTGATCGTTTTCCGGCATTGCTGTTAGGCGATGGTGCAGGCATAGCGGGCCATTACCAGATTCATACCATGGCATCGCCTGATCGCGTGGCGGGTCACGACTGTACCGTGATAGAAGTTACGCCTCAGGACAAACACCGTTATGGTTATCGGCTGTGCCTAGACCCTAAAAGTCATTTGTTGCTTAAAGCACAAACGCTGTCTGCCGATGATGTAGTCATAGATCAGGTGGTTTTTAATAGTTTGGTCATAGGCGATAAGGTCCTTGCCAGTGATTTGGATTCAGCCTGGTCGACCCGGGACTGGAAAGTGCTGGAGGCCTCTAAAGTCACGATAGATTTGGCTAAAAAGGGCTGGCGCATTCCCCATCCTTCTGGCTTCCAGACTATTTCCCAGGTATCGCGGTCGTTGCGGGCAGGTTTACAAGTCAGCCAGTTGGTCATGGCTGATGGCTTGGCAGCTATTTCGGTGTTTATTGAACCCATAGATGTCGCCACAGAATCTAAGGTTGTTCAGGGTGTTATGCAAAAAGGGGCGATGAATGTCTTCCGTGCGCGCATAGGCGATTACTGGATGACGGCCCTGGGTGAAGTTCCGGCTGCCACACTGCGCGATATGGTGCAGCAGGCCGAATATGTCCCTTTATCAGTACACGATCAATAGTAACTACAAGGAGCCTCGTGATGCTTACTACCCCATCAGGAAATAGCAAAATTAAACGAACCATAGTGCGTGCTTCGTTCAGCGTATTGCTGGCGTGTGCAACAGCAGCTCCCGCAGTCTGGGCGGAAACTGTCCCCGGCCAGGCGGCTGTGTCCGTACCCGTGCCAGTACTGGCAGTGCCTGATTTCACCGCTATTGTTGCCAAGACTGAAGTGTCGGTGGTCAATATACGCACCACTGAAGCCGTGCCTGTGCGCGGGCCCATGTCAGGTGGCCCCGGTGGTAATGACCCCTACGATATGTTCCGCTGGTTTTTTGGCCCAGATTTCATGCCTCCCGGCATGCCAGGGAAGGGCAACCGTGAACGCCCCGCCCCTGACGCTGAACAACAAGAGCGCACAGTACCGCGCGGCGTGGGTTCGGGCTTTATCATTTCCGACGATGGCTACATCCTGACCAATAATCATGTGGTGGCCAAGTCCAATGGTATTTTTGTCACCCTGACATCTGGCAAAGAATACACGGCCAAGATCATAGGTACTGATCCTCGTACCGACGTGGCCCTAATCAAAATAGACGCTAAAGACCTACCCGCGCTGGCGATAGGCGACTCCACCAAACTGCAGAAAGGGCAGTGGGTGTTGGCCATAGGTTCGCCGTTTGGCCTGGATTCCACGGTAACGTCTGGCATAGTCAGCGCAATTAATCGTGAAACTGGCGACTATCTGCCCTTCATACAAACTGATGTGGCCGTTAATCCCGGTAACTCTGGTGGCCCTTTAATAGATTTGGCTGGACAAGTGGTGGGTGTCAACTCCCAGATTGTGTCCCAAAGCGGCGGCTTTATGGGAATATCGCTAGCCATTCCTATTGATGAAGTCATGCGCGTGGTCGAGCAACTGAAGGCCCATGGCAAGGTAACGCGTGGTCGTATTGGTGTACAGATAGGTGCGGTGTCCGAAGATGTCGCCCAGGCCATAGGTCTGGACAAGTCCCAGGGCGCTTTTGTCAGCAATGTTGAAAAAGACGGTCCTGCCGATAAGGCGGGTGTACGTTCCGGTGACGTTATCCTGACATTTGACGGCAAAGACATCAAGCACATGACAGACTTGCCACGTATCGTGGGCGCCACTAAACCAGGCAGCACGACACCTATGGAAGTATGGCGCAAGGGTAAAAAGGTCAGCCTTAAGGTCACCGTGGCTGAAATCCCCTCGGAAGATACCGCTAATGCTTCGACTAAGAATGCCGAAGAGCCCAAGGCAACACCTGCCGATGCGCTAGGCCTGAAAGTCAAAGCGGTTCCAGAAGCTGCTGCTACCGAACTTGGTATCAATGGTGGTGTGCAGGTGGTGATGGCTGAGGGCCCAGCGGCCACAGCGGGCCTGATCGAAGGCGATATTATTGTCACTATTAATGACGTTGATATCACTAGCCCTGAACAGTACGCTAAAGTCGTTGCAGGCTTGCCAGCCTCTCGTGCAGCAGCCTTGTTGGTGGTGCGTGGCGATCAATCTCAGTGGCTTACTGTCACGCCGGGTAAATAAATTCGTAGAACCGGCTAAAATGGTGTAATGCTGAATTAAGGGGGCGCCCTTGGCGCCCCCTTTTTCATGTTTCCTTCAATACTTGCTTGCGTAGCTGCGCAGGCTTCTTTCTTCTGGTTTATGGACCACATCCGCAACTTCTCTATTATCGCCCACATCGACCACGGTAAGTCTACGCTTGCTGATCGCCTGATTCATCGGTGCGGAGGGCTGGCTGATCGTGAAATGTCCACACAAGTTCTGGACTCCATGGATATCGAGCGCGAGCGCGGTATTACCATCAAGGCCCAAACCGCGTCGCTAAGCTACACCGCGCGCGATGGCCAAGTCTATGCCCTTAACCTGATAGACACTCCGGGTCACGTCGACTTTTCGTACGAGGTCAGCCGTTCGCTGTCAGCGTGTGAAGGCGCGCTACTGGTGGTGGACTCCACCCAGGGCGTCGAGGCCCAAACGGTAGCCAACTGCTATACCGCGATAGAACTGGGCGTCGAAGTCATTACCGTTCTGAACAAAATGGATCTGCCATCGGCCGACCCTGACGGCGCACGTCAGGAAGTCGAAGATGTCATCGGTCTGGACGCATCGGACGCCATACTGGCCAGTGCCAAGACCGGTATGGGCATAGATGACATCCTGGAAGCGATAGTCGCCAAGGTGCCAGCGCCCGTGGGTGACCCCACAGCGCCCCTGCAGGGCTTGATCATCGACTCCTGGTTCGACAACTACGTGGGCGTGGTCATGTTGGTGCGCATCATGAACGGCGCATTGCGTCCGAAGGACAAAATCCTGCTGATGGCATCGGGCGCCAATCACCTGTGCGAGCACATAGGCGTGTTTACGCCCAAGTCCGAACCCCGTACTGAACTGTCAGCCGGGCAGGTAGGCTTTGTGATTGCAGGTATCAAGCAATTGGAAGACGCCAAGGTGGGGGATACCATCACCCTGGCGAACAAACCCGCTAAAACAGCGCTGGGTGGCTTCAAAGAAGTCAAACCCCAGGTGTTTGCCGGGTTGTATCCCGTAGAAAATAGCGAATATGATCAGTTGCGCGATTCGCTGGAAAAGCTCAAGCTTAACGATTCTTCCCTGATGTTCGAGCCCGAAGTGTCACAGGCTCTGGGCTTTGGATTTCGCTGCGGCTTTCTGGGCTTGCTGCACATGGAAATCGTCCAGGAACGCCTGGAGCGGGAATTCGACATGGACATTATCACCACAGCGCCGTCTGTGGTGTACGAAGTTGAACACCGCGACGGTCGCACGATTAGCGTAGAAAGCCCCTCGCGTATGCCCGAGGTTGGTGAAATCGTCGAAGTGCGCGAACCCATAGTGACGATCACGCTATTCATGCCTCAGGACTATGTCGGGCCTGTCATGTCCTTGTGTATGGCCAAGCGTGGCGTGCAACTGAACATGACCTATCACGGCCGTCAGGTGCATCTGATGTACGAAATGCCGCTGGCTGAGATCGTTCTGGATTTCTTTGACAAACTTAAGTCTGTGTCGCGTGGCTATGCGTCCATGGATTATGAGTTCAAAGAATATCGCGTGGCCGATGTGGTCAGGGTAGATTTATTGATCAACAACGAACGTGTCGATGCCTTGTCCATGATGGTGCACCGCTCCAATGCTCGGTATCGTGGTCGCGAAGTCGTGTCCAAGATGCGCAGCTTGATACCGCGCCAGATGTTCGATATTGCGATTCAGGCCACCATAGGCGCTGAAGTCATTGCGCGTGAAAACGTCAAGGCCTTGCGGAAGAACGTTTTGGCCAAGTGCTATGGCGGTGATATCTCACGCAAGAAGAAGCTGTTGGAAAAGCAAAAGGCCGGTAAGAAACGCATGAAGCAGGTGGGCAACGTTGAGATCCCCCAAGAGGCCTTCCTGGCAATACTGCAGGTCGAGGATAAATAACACATGAACTGCAACAAGGTATGCATCCTATGAGCTGGGATTTTGCGCTAATACTATTCATTCTGCTGGTCGTGACGGGCTTAGTCTGGGCGCTGGACTTTTTCTACCTGCGATCACGTCGCCGTGCGGCGGGTGTAGCCGCTATGGCAGCGACCAGCCAGTCCGTACTGGGACTAAGCGACACCGAAGCCGCTCAGCTGCGTCAGCGGGCCTATGACAAGGCGAACCGGCCACCATGGTGGGTAGAGTACGGGGTCAGTTTCTTTCCCGTGATCCTGTTTGTGTTCGTCTTGCGTTCCTTTCTGGTGGAACCCTTTCGTATACCGTCGGGCTCTATGCTGCCTACCTTGCAGAACGGCGACTTGATACTGGTGAATAAATTCCAATACGGTGTACGTTTGCCTGTGCTGGATCAGAAGGTCATTGAACTAGGTAGCCCTAAGCGTGGTGATGTGGTGGTATTCCGCTATCCGGTGGACCCCAGCGTGGACTATATTAAACGTGTGGTTGGCCTACCGGGCGATGTGGTGCAATACCAGAACAAGGTCTTGTCCATCAATGGCAAGGAAGTTGTCCAGGAACGCGATGGCGATTTCTTTGAACCCGATCGCGCGGCCTATGTAGGACGCTATCTGGAGCAATTAGGCCAGGTCGAGCACAAAATTCTGTTGAACCGCCAGGCAGGTCAGGATTTAATGCCCATTAGCAATTATCCTTATCGTTCGAACTGCGAATACTTTAGCAACGGCGTGCGCTGTACTGTGCCAGAAGGCCATTATTTTATGATGGGTGATAACCGCGACAATAGCCTGGATAGCCGCTATTGGGGTTTTGTCCCCGACCGTTATATTGTGGGACGCGCTTTTTTCATCTGGATGAACTTCAGCGAACTTAGCCGTATAGGGCGTTTCCACTGATGGCCAGTTTGTCCGCCTTAGAAACCGCCCTGGGTTATCGTTTTACCCAGCGCGCCTTGTTGGACCAGGCACTGACTCATCGCAGTCATAGCGCCCGCCACAACGAACGTCTGGAGTTCCTGGGGGACTCCATACTGAATTTTGTCGTAGCGTCGCTGTTGTTCAACCGCTTTACTACCGTTGACGAAGGGGATTTATCCCGTTCGCGAGCCAGTTTGGTCAAACAGGCGGCCTTGGCCGACATTGCCCAGACACTGAATCTGTCCGATTACCTGCGTATGGGCGAAGGCGAGCTGAAAAGCGGTGGTTTTCGTCGTCCTTCTATTTTGTCCGACGCTTTGGAAGCGGTATTTGCTGCGGTGTTTCTGGATGGCGGCTATCAGGCGGCCCATGATGTCATTGCCAGACAGTACGACGCCATATTGGCCAACGTTAATCCGGCTACCTTGGGCAAAGATCCCAAAACCTTGTTGCAGGAAGTCTTGCAGGCTCGTAAGCTGGATTTGCCCTTATATACCGTTGTGGCAACACACGGCGCGGCGCATAATCAATCTTTCGAGGTTGAATGTGTAGTGCCTAAGCTGGATATCAAGGTCAGTGCGGGAGGTACTAGTCGACGTGCCGCCGAGCAATCCGCCGCTGCTTTGGCCATCCAGGCTATCGAAGCCATTGCGCCCGCCAAGGGGCCTCGCGCCACTAGGGCGCGTAAAGCCAGCCAGCTTACTCTGCATGTTGCCGTTAATCAGGAAAATAAATGACTAATCCCTACCGTTGTGGTTTTGTGGCTATCGTTGGACGGCCCAATGTGGGCAAGTCCACCTTGGCGAATGCGCTGATAGGCAGCAAAATATCCATAGTCTCGCGCAAAGCGCAAACCACTCGTCACCGCATACATGGCGTGTTGACGCGTGATGCCGAACAATTCGTCTTTGTGGATACACCCGGCTTTCAGACGCGCCACGGCGGCGCCATGAACCGCATGATGAACCGTGTGGTCAGCCAGGCGCTGGCTGATGTGGATGTAGTCGTGCATGTGGTTGAAGCGGGCAAGTGGTCGGCGGGCGATGCACAATTAGTGCCTATGCTGCCCAAAGACGGTTCGACCATACTGGTGGTCAATAAGGTCGATTTGTTGAAAAGCAAAAACGATATGTTTGCCTACGTCAATAAAATCATGGCCCAATACCCGTATGCTGCGGTGGTTCCGGTTAGTGCCTTGCGTGGCGTACAGCTGGAAAATTTGCTGTCTGAAATCGCCCAGCGCCTGCCCGAAGGCGAGGCCATGTTCGAAGCCGATACCCTGACCGATAGGCCTGTGCGCTTCATTGTCGCCGAAATGATACGGGAAAAAATCTTCCGCCTGGTGGGTGATGAACTTCCTTATGCGTGTACCGTCGTGATCGAGAAATGGGAAGAAAACGATGACGGCGTGCGCGTGTCAGCGTGCGTGGTGGTCGAGCGTGAAACCCATAAGCCCATCTTGCTGGGTGCTGGCGGTACGCACATGAAGCGTATTGCCACTGAAGCCCGTCAGGATATGGTCAAGCTACTGGAAAAGCCTGTTTTCCTGGATGTTTACATCAAAGTGCGCAAGGGCTGGTCCGATCGCGAAAACGCGCTACGCGAATTGGGATATGAGTAAACGGGCGCAACGCGTTCAGGATACTGCCGCTTATTTACTGCATGCCACGGCATGGCGCGAAACCTCTTTAATTATCCAAGTGTTTTCGCGTCGCTATGGCAATGTGGCCTTAGTGGCCAAGGGCGCTAAGCGTCCTTATTCCGTTTTACGGCCTGTGTTATCGGCCTTTCAGCCCCTTAATTTGTCATGGACAGGCGCCGGCGAGGTCAAGACCCTGACTCGCGCTGAGTGCGCTGGCATCCGGCCGTTGCCAGGGCGGGCATTCATGTCGGCTTGGTATATGAATGAATTGCTGTTGCGGGTCTTGCCGCCTGAAGATCCTTATCCCGTTTTGTACGATGCTTACGACGCTGCGCTGCAGCAACTGGCGGGCATGGAGCCGGATGGCCTGCCATTACCGCGCTCGGTGGCGGGTTCGCTAAGGCGCTTTGAATGGATGCTGTTGCACGAGACCGGCTACAGCACTGGCGAAGATGCTCCTGACTTTACCGACCCCGAGGTCGAACCCGAGTTGCGACATAGTCTGCGTGCCCGGCTGAATGAACTGCTGACCCGCCCCTTACAGACCCGCAAGGTTCTGATGGCCTTACAGCGTTATTAATACCATGGTGACTACTATCCCCACGCCTTTACCCACGGCGCAGGCGCTGCCGCGTGTGCTGGTGCTGGATACTTGTGTGCTGCTATCCAATCTGCTGCGCCGCTGGTTATTACGTCTGGCCCAGCATGACTGCTTACAGCCCGCCTGGAGCCCCATCATAGGCGACGAGTGGCGTCGTAACGCCAGTAAAATATGGGGTGTTGAGCCTGACGAGATCCAAGCCCAGTGGTTGCAGTTGCAGCATGATTGCCCTGGCGCCGATGTGGGCGATGTGCAGGCCTACAAAAGCGGCTTGCTGCGCAGCGATCCCAAAGACTGGCATGTTATTGCTGCAGCCCGTAAGGTATTGGACTGTAGGCCAGGCGTGTCGGTAGGCATCCTTACGCGTAATCTTCGTGATTTCAACCGATCTGAGCTGCGTGCCTTAGGGATAAGCTTGTTTGATCCGGACACGTTTTTGCTGCGCTGCTGGCAGCACTATCCAGACTTGATGGACGCGATGATCCAAGAGGTTCCTCTACATGCTCTGTCTATAGGCAAGCCAGTAGAGGCTATAGATGTCATCCTGAAGCGCGAGCGACTATTTCGCCTTAACCGTGTTTATACAGGGAACCCATGAAGCAAGGCGTAACCCTGTCCGTACTGTCGTCCATATTGTTCGCAGTCTTGTATTACTACGTCACGCTGCTGTATCCGCTGGAAGGTGAGTCGGTATTTGCGTGGCGCATTGTCTTGGGTTTGCCAGCCTTGGCCTTGGTCATCACCCGTATGCGTGGCTGGCCGGAAATTCGCACGATTAGTCGTCGGCTAGCCCGGGAACCCCGCTTGTTTTTTTTGTTGTTGCTTAGCGCCTGCCTGATCGGTGTGCAGCTATGGCTGTTTGTGTGGGCACCCTTGCACCAGAAAGGCCTGGATGTATCCATGGGGTATTTTCTGTTGCCGCTAATGATGGTGCTGGTGGGACGCGTCTTTTATGGCGAGCGTCTGACACGGTTGCAGACTATTGCTGTTTGCATTGCCGCCGTAGGCGTAGTCCATGAACTGCTACGTGTGTATTCATTTTCCTGGGTTACCGCCTTGGTCGTGCTGGGGTATCCGCCATACTTCATGCTGCGCCGGGTGCTGCGCACCAGCTCACTAAGCAGCTTGTGGTTTGATATGTTTTTTTTGCTACCCGTTGCCGTCTTTATATTGCAAAATCAGCACTTCAGCGTGATAGATCAGTTAATTCAGTACCCGCGCTTGCTGGGTTTGATTCCGATTCTGGGGCTGATTAGTTCTGTGGCGTTGGTGGCTTATATCTCGGCCAGTCGCATGTTGCCTTTAGGGCTATTTGGTATTTTGGGCTACGTAGAGCCGGTATTATTGTTCTGGGTGGCTTTCTTGTTTTTGGATGAAACCATGACGCTAAGGGCCTGGTTTACCTATATCCCAATATGGATAGCGGTGGCCTTGATTGTGGCCGAAGGGGCTATCGCATGGACCCGGAGCGCGCATAGCGCCCGGGTTGCCCGTAAGCTTTAGTGCTTATTCGCGGTTGCCGCCGAAAATACCCAGCAGCATCAACAGATTGGCGAAAATGTTGTATACGTCCAGGTAAATAGCCAAGGTCGCAGTCACATAGTTGGTTTCACCGCCATTAATGACGCGTTGCAAGTCTACCAGCAGCAGCGCTGAAAATATCGCGATGGCCATGACAGAAATGGTCAGCATCAAGGCAGGCAATTGCAGGAAGATATTGGCTAGTGACGCCACGATCAGGATAACCACGCCCATGATCAGGAACTTCTGCATATTGGAAAAGTCGCGCTTCGATGTGGTGGCCACGCTGGCCATGACGCCGAATACTATCGCTGTGCCGCCAAAGGCCATCATAATCAGCTGCGAGCCATTGCCCATGCCCAGCACGAAGCCCAACAGGCGTGACAGCATGATACCCATGAAGAAGGTAAAGGCCAGCAGTAGTGCAACACCTATAGAGCTGTTTTTATTGCGTTCTATCAGGAACATCAGCCCAAAAGCGCCTATCAGGAACACAATTGTGCTGGTACCTGGACTGGTGCCCATGATTTGATTGATACCGGAATTCAGGCCAACTAAGGCACCCAATACCGTGGGGATCAATGACAGGGCCAAGAGCCAATAGGTGTTGCGCATAACCCGATTGCGTACGGCTAGCGCAGACGCTGCAGAATAGCCGCCGGATTCAGGCAGGGTTTGTCGAAAGTCGTTCATGGTGCATCCTTTAAGGGGTTACTGACTGTGCTTTCATAGTACTACGGCTGACTGTCCGTATTACACAGTAAATAGTGATAGTGGTAATTTACCTTACAACAAGCTGAATGTGTAGTGGTGCCGGGTATTTTTTCGCTGTTCTGTATGGCTACCTACTACAGGTATACTTTTGCCAAACATAAAAAGGTATACATCATGCATAAACAAAGGTCGTGGGTGCAGCAGGCGGTGCACAAAATCGAGGCAGACTTCAATCGCTCGGCGGATACGCATTTAATCCCGCTGCCTTTGCCCGCTTTTCCTGGGGTGCATCTATACCTCAAGGATGAGTCCAGCCACCCTACGGGCAGTCTTAAGCACCGGTTGGCGCGATCCCTGTTTCTGTATGCCTTGTGCAACGGCTGGTTAAACCATGACAGCACCGTCATCGAAGCCTCGTCAGGCTCGACGGCAGTGTCGGAAGCATACTTTGCACGGTTGATAGGGCTGCCTTTTGTGGCAGTAATGCCTAAAAACACATCACGGGAAAAAATTGCCGCCATAGAGTTTTATGGTGGGCGCTACCATTTAGTGGATAGTTCGCACGAAATTTATGGTGAGTCCGAACGCCTGGCGCGGGAATTGGGCGGTCACTATATGGACCAGTTTACCTATGCCGAGCGGGCCACCGACTGGCGCAGCAATAACAACATTGCTGAATCCATGTTTAACCAGATGCGTCATGAACCCCATCCAGTCCCGGACTGGGTGGTGTGCAGCTGTGGCACAGGCGGCACCACCGCCACCATAGGCCGCTATATACGCTATCAGCAACTGGATACTAGAGTGTGTGGCGTAGACCCGGAAAACTCGGTGTTTTATGATGCCTATGTGACTAATGACCTGACCCTGACTGGTCAGCAAGGGTCCATGATTGAAGGCATAGGCCGTCCACGGGTAGAGCGTTCCTTTATACCCAGCGTCATAGACCACATGATCAGGGTGCCCGACATCGCATCGCTAGCGTCCTTGCGTTATTTGAAGCGTACCCTAGGACGGCGTTGTGGCGGTTCTACAGGCACGAATTTCCTGGCTTCATTACAACTGGCCTACGAAATGCATCAGGCAGGTCAGCAGGGTTCTATCGTGACTATCTTGTGTGACAACGGCGAGCGTTACAGCCAAAGCTATTACAACGATGCCTGGCTGCAACAGCATGGCTTTGATATAGAGCCAGCCTACCAAGCCATTACCGCGTGCGCCGATGCTGGCCAGGCCTTGCCTTGGCATATAGACCAGCATGCCCGTTTGCATCAAGCAGCGTAAACGCTAGGGCGGGTAAATCGATAAGTCATTCTTTAAGGACGTTTATGGCAGTGATAACAGACATAATCAAACAACTTGCGCCCACCGGTGTACTTAGGGTGGCCATTAATTTTGGCAATCCCGTACTGGCTCAGTCCGATCCGCTCACGGGCAAACCGCAAGGGGTATCGGTGGACCTGGCCCACGAAGTCGCGAAACAGCTAGGCTTGCCCTTGAAATTCGTGACGTTTGATTCCGCCGGCAAGGTCTTTGCCGCCGTGGATACCGGCGTATGGGATATGGCGTTTATGGCCGTGGACCCGGTGCGTGCCGAACGCCTG
>JAGOAJ010000002.1 GCA_017983955.1 Burkholderiaceae bacterium | reverse complement strand
GTTTTACACCGACCGGGAAGATGCTGCCGAAAAGACTCACGTAACGATCACGTGCCGGGCCAAAGTGGTCCACGATGATGCCGGTGGCGGTCGGTGTAAAACCGGCGCCCCCGGCGGCCTGCAACGTGCGCAGGACTATGAGCATGTAGATATTATCGGCCATCCCACAGCCAAACGACGCCAGTGTAAATGCCAGCAAAGACCCCATGAAAACTCGACGCCTGCCAAAGCGCTCGGCTAGCTTGCCGCTGACAGGCAGCATCAACACAAAGCCAAAGGCATACGCCGTGATGGTCCAACCTGCTAGATTGATTGAGGTGTCCATCCCTTGCTGGATGGCATGCAGCGCTGTGGCCACGATAGTCGAGTCGATCGACATCATGAGCAGCGCCATCGCAATGACAGCAAAGACGGTGTTTCGACGCACTGGCGTCTCGACGGGGTCAGTCATACTGCGGTTATTGTGCCAATGCGACGTCGGGAAACAACACCTCGGTATAGCCAAACTGCGTGAAATCACGCATACGCATAGGGTAGAGCTTGCCCAGCAGATGATCGCATTCGTGCTGCACTACGCGCGCATGAAAACCTTCGGCGACACGATTGATAGTATTACCGTAAACATCAAAACCCTGGTAGCGGATGTGCTTCCAGCGCGGTACCCTACCGCACAGGCCGGGCACCGACAAACAGCCTTCCCAGTCTTCTTCCTCTTCGCTACTCAGTGGCGTTATCAGCGGGTTGAGCAACACTGTGGGCGGCACGGCAGGACGATCGGGATAGCGCGGATTGAGCTCGTCCGAACCAAAAATCACCAGTTGCAGGTCCACACCAATCTGCGGCGCAGCCAAACCCGCGCCGTTAGCAGCCCGCATGGTTTCGTGCAGGTCGCGCACCAAACCGTGCAGCTCGTCGGTGTCGAACTCAGTGACGGGCTGGGCCACGCGCAGCAAGCGCGGATCGCCCATTTTCAAAATGGTATGTAGGGTCATGGTGTAGTCAAATACGCTTCTATGGGCTCAACTGCCAGCATAGCAGCACGCAACGTTTTAGCCCATACACCACAGCCGTGCAGAATAACCTTGCCGAGGTCCGGCAGCAGGTTCCTGCAACCGTACGCCCAGCCTACGATTGCATCAAGGCAACCTTGGCCGGGCTTTATCTACCACGCGATTTTATTACCAAGGAAAGCTGAAAGTTTTGCAGTTGGTAAAGGACTTCAAGGCTTCCTGCACACCTTCTTTGTAGCCCAGGCCTGAATCCTTGATCCCTCCAAAAGGCGTGAGCTCAATCCGATAGCCAGGTACTTCCCATAGATTCACGTTACCGACATGGAGCTCATTAACCAGACGTGTAATGTAATCCGCCCGATTGGTGCATATGCCCGACGACAGGCCAAATGCCGTACCGTTCGAAATCCGGATAGCGTCATCCAGATCGGTAAAAGTAATAACGGGTGAAATCGGGCCAAAACTTTCCTGCAGCACCAAAGCCATCTCGGGACGTACGCGATCAAGCACTGTAGGGGAGTACTGAGCGCCATCTCGTATGTTGCCCATTAATAGGCGTGCCCCTTGTGCAATAGCCTCTTGAACACGCTGTTCGAACAAGGTCGCGGCAGCCTGATCTATAACCGTACCCATGTCCACATCGGGATCACTAGGATCGCCCCAGACCCACAGTCGCGTCTTTTCAACCAGCAACTCTGTAAACTGCGCGGCTACCGACTCATGGACCAGCATGCGTTTTACCGCCGTACACCGCTGCCCTGAGTTTTTGTACGAGCCAAGTACTGCAAGATCAGATGCCTTATCCAGATCCGCATCCTCCATCACTATCAGCGGATCATTGCCGCCCAGCTCCAGCACTATGCGCCGATAGCCTGCCTTGCTCGCAATATACTTGCCGATTTCGACCCCACCGGTAAACGAAATCAGTTCGACGTGTGGGTTGGTGATCAACTCGTCGGCGATTTCACGCGGGTCGCCGGTGATGACCTGAAACATTTCCGGAGGCAAACCGGCTTCATATAAAATATTTGCTAGATAGTAGGCCGACAATGGGACTTTCTCTGAGGGTTTAAGCACCATCCGATTATTGGACGCGATGCTTGGCACTACCTTATGAGCCACCTGATTCATCGGGTGATTAAATGGCGTGATCGCAGTAATGACACCCAGTAGAGGCTCCCGAGTGGTGAGCACCTTGCGCCGTTTCCCGTGCGGAGTCAAATCGCAGGAAAACACTTCACCATCATCACGCAAGGCCTCGTTGGCGCCAAACACCAACACATCAGCCACGCGCCCTATCTCGTATATCGAGTCCTTTTTACAAAGCCCTGACTCTAGCGTAATAAGATCGGACGCCTCGTTAGTTCGGGCACGCAACAGGCTTGCTGCCCGATTCAAAATAGCAGAACGCTCGTAGCGGCTAAGGGTCGGGCGATAGCTATGGGCAACCCGAAATGCCTCACGCACATGCTCGACGGTCGCCATTGGAACAGTGCCTACCCGTGTGTTGTCAAAAGGATTAAACACATCAAGTGTTCTATCACAAACAACCGTCTCCCCTGCGATGCGTAACACCTCGGCCCGAAAGGCAAGATGGTCTTGAATCATGACTGAATCTCCTTGGCTAGCATGCCGATAAAGTTTTTTCCACGAGCGCCTGACTGTGCCTGTAACACTATCTGGGCGGCATCCTGCTCGTTGATGCCATAGTCAGAAAACTGGGTTTTGACACCCAAACTCTCAATAAAAACAGCCAGACGTTGTGCCGCGTCGTCCAGGGATCCACCCAGGGCCTGTTGCAACACCAGATCTCGGTCCGCCCGCTTGCCTATGGCTTGCTGCAGCACCATCGGCAAGGAAAATGAACAGGCAATTCCATGAGGGACACCAAGGCGCAAGGTCATCTCATAAGAGATGGAGTGGGCCAACGCCGTCTTAGTGTTTGAAAAGGCCATTCCGGCTTTAAGGGCCGACAGCGCCATTTTTCCACGCCACTCCAGGCTATCCAGTTCGCTCATCAGCTTGGGCAGCACTTCGATAATGTCACGTACCGCTGCTGTTGCGAACAGGTCGGATATAGGGTTAGCGTTCACATTCCAGATCGCTTCAAGCGCATGTGACAGCGCGTCCAGTCCGCTTTGCAAAGTCACCGAGGCCGGCAGGGTAAGCATCAGCTCGGGGTCAATGACTGCGTACGTCGGCCAACTTTGGGGTAAATGTAGCGAGTACTTTCTATGACAGCGTCTATCCCAAATAGTGGCCCAAGGTGTCACCTCGCTCCCAGTGCCCGCCGTGGTTGGCACTGCGATCAAGGTCTTGAGTCGCGTAGGTTGAAAGGCTGCCGTTCCCGAAAGGCCCTCTAACAACTCTGAAAACTTGCCACTATCGCTGCCCACCATAAGCGCCTTGGCCGTGTCTATCGCGCTACCTCCCCCAACGGCGACTATAACTTCGGTATCAGGTTGCTCTTGCCAGAATTTCTCATAGGCTGGAGTGAGTTCAACCACATCTGGATTAGGCTGCACCTGATCAATGACACTGACAAGCGAGCCTTGCATAATGCTCTGAAGTCTATCGACAATGCCAAGGTCACGCGCCTCGGGGAAGGTCACAACGGTCGCCTTGCGCCCTGCCAGCAAGTCAGGCAGAGACGAAAGGCTGCCAGCTCCGAATACACTGTGTACTGGATTAAAGTAGTTTGCGGTCATGTGTTTATCTCACAGATATATTATTCACCGCTACACAGCGTAATTCAGCGCCAGATCGAAAATATCGAAGTTACGTAGCCTGCGAGTCAAATCAACGCCGCTTAATTGGCGATTGAATAGCAAGGGCACTTTCTGTTCAGATATTCCGCCATGTGACCGCAGGGGCACAGTCAAGCCAGACAGGTCGTGATTGCCCTCACGTGTCCCCAAAACGGTCAGGTGATCCGCTACCACAACCAGGTTACCTATCCGGTCAATCGGCAACTCGAACTGGGCTGCGGCCTGCTCACCGGTGAGCACAAGTTCTATGCCAAAAACATCCTGTAATCCTGTCAAGGCATCAGCCGCATCCTTGGGATCAGCTATATAAACCGTCGCAAACGAACCCAGAGAACCGTGGTGAGCCACATAAGGGTCGGTAATCGGCAAGATGACGCGACTGCGTCCAGCACCCACCATGGCATCCAGAACTTCTTGCAAAAAGACTATGCGAGGTTGGCCCGCCGCATCGGTCTTGGGGCTCATGCCATGATCGGCGGTCAAGCCAATTACAGCACCCAATTTATCCATCTGTGCCAGATAACCGTCCATCATGGCGTAAAAACTATTTGCATCCGGCGTCCCAGGCGCGCTTTTATGCTGTACATAGTCGGTAGTGGAAAGATAGATGAAATCAGGACGGTGCTGCTCTAACAGTTTGACGCCAGCGGCGAACACAAACTCACTGAGATCGGCGCTATAAACCGACGGTACAGGCAAGCCCACCAGGTCCAGAACATTATCGATACCGCCGTCAGCCATGGTGGCCTGGTCTGCTTTCTCGGCTGAAAAGCAGATGCCGTCAAGCTCATGCCCCAACATGGTACGCAACTTGTCCTTGGCTGTAACCACAGCCACCCGGGAGCCCGCGTTAGCCAAGCCAGCCAATATAGTCCCGGCACGCATATAGGCCGGGTCGTTCATCATCACTTCCTGGCCCAGTTTTGGGTCTAGGAAAAAATTACCGCAAATACCATGTACGGATGGTGGTACGCCAGTCACGATGGACAGGTTGTTGGGATTAGTGAAGCTAGGAACAACACAATCGCCTATTAACGAAGTTCCAGATTCAAACAGGCTCTTGAAAAAGGGTGCTACCCCTGCTTGGACTGCCTGCGTGATGTAATCTGGCTCACAGCCGTCTACACATACAATAACTACCGGCTGCTGTGGCTTTTGATAGTTACGATCATTCACGCGAAGGTACTGGTGTTCTTGGGTCATCAATGTGCTCCTTGTTGTATCCATGCACGCGACTTGCTGGAAATATAATCAGCCACCATAACCATGACGACGATGACTAAAATACAGGTCGCTGTATCCTGATATTGAAAAAGTTTCATACTGCCTACTAGCTCAAAACCGATGCCGCCTGCACCAACCATGCCCAGTATCGTTGCTTGACGCAGGTTGGTTTCAAACCGATAAAGCGTTACTGCTATCCATGAAGTAACCACCTGCGGCATGACGCCGAAAATGATGACCTGTATGGGGCCCGCTCCGGTAGAACGCAGTGCTTCTATGGGACCTTGATCGATGTCCTCAATGGATTCCGCAAAGAACTTACCCAGCATCCCCGCGCCATGTAATGCCAGCGCCAAGACCCCTGGGAAAGGGCCCAGGCCCACTGCGGCCACAAAAATCAGGGCCAGGATAATTTCATTAATGCCACGGGCAATATTCAGAACCTGACGCGTGGCGTGGAAAACCACTAGATTCGGAGATATATTGCGCGCAGCCAAAAAACAGACAGGTATCGCCAGCACAAAAGCCAGCAACGTGCCCCAGAGCGCTATCTGTATAGTTTCTATGGCCGGCTTAACTAACTTCCCAGCAAACTCCCAGTTAGGCGGAAGCATGCGACTTAAGAAGTCCGAAATCCAGGGCATGCCCTTCATGAGTTCGTGGACGCTCACCTGGCTGCCTAAGGCTGCCCACCACAACACGGCAATACTCACGACAACACCCGTGAGCAGCTTCCACCAGCTTGTGCCTTCTCCGGTTTTGGCAAGTAATAATTTATAAGGTCCGACGCTGATCATGATTCCTCCAGAGCCAATTGCGGCATGACATGAAAACCATGGCTATTTGGCAAAGCAGCCGGTATGCAAGGCTCTTCCTCCAGCCCCCCAGGGTAGATTTTTTGCAACACTTCCTCGGTCAACTCGCTAGGCCCGCCCTCAAAGACCACCATCCCGTCGGCCACGCCTATGATGCGCTCACCAAATTCTCGGGCGTAATCTACTTGGTGCAAATTACAGACCACAGTGATGCCAAACTCGTCGCTTGCCTGCTTCAAGTAGCGCAACACGTTGCGAGAGGTTTTTGGATCCAGGCTGGCAACGGGCTCGTCAGCCAGTATGACTTTCGGATGCTGGGCCAACGCGCGGGCAATACCTACGCGCTGCTTCTGCCCTCCTGACAAGGTGTCGGTGCGATCCTGGGCCTTGTGCTCAAGATCAACCCGACGCAGGCATTCCCTGGCGATTTCTATGTCTTTGGCCGGGAAAAGCTGGAACCACGACAATACCGATGGGACAGAACCCAAGCGGCCTGTAATGACGTTTTTCAACGCCGATAAACGAGGCACCACGTTGTAATGCTGAAATATCATGGCGACATCGCAGCGTAATTGACGCAAGCCGGCCCGATCGCTGACGACTTCTTTGCCATCCAGCACTATGGTTCCAGAAGTTGGGATAGCCAGGCGATTAATACACCGTAATAGCGTGGATTTACCCGCACCTGAAGCACCCAAAATAACCAGGAATTCGCCCTTTTTAACATCCAGGCTCACGTTCTTCAGAGCCTCAAAATCCCCGTAACGTTTTGTTAAGCCCCTGATCCTGATCATTTCATTTTCCTCAGGTCAAGGTTAAGCACCTTTGCAGTGTCGCGAATGACGTCATAAGCACTGTCCGTAGTTGGATGAAAGCCATTCAGCATGCCCTGATCGGACCAAGGAATATCTTTCACATCTAGAAAGGCAGCCTGAATTCTTTTCTTCAAGTCATCAGGCAAGTCCTTGCGCCATACGGTGGGCGACTCAGGTATGGGGTCTGATCTCCATACAATGGTCAGATCCTCGCGCTTGGCCAACCCTTTGGAGATTGCCGCGTCAAGAATGCGGTCTGCGATAACAGCCGCCTGTATTTTCCCATTCTGCACAGCTACCGCATTTGAGTCGTGAGAGCCGGAGAACAACACCCTGCCAAAATCCTTATCCGTGTCAAAGCCTGCTTTCATCAAGCCAGCCTTGGGAAATAAATGTCCTGAGGTAGAACTGGGATCCACGAACGCAAAGGACTTTCCCTTGAGGTCTTCTACGGTATTTATTCCACTATCCTTGCGGGCGATGACAACACTATGATAGTAAGTACGGCCAGCTTTCTTCGTTTCAGCAACAGCGAAGGCTTCGATATCAGCCACTGTTGCACCCAACACGTAAGAGAATGGGCCAAGATAGGCGACATCAAGCCGCTTGGACCTTAGCGCCTCTATGACTCCGTTGTAATCGGCGGCAACGAAGGCATTGACTTTCATGCCCAGGGATTTGGACAGCATGTCCATCATCGCTTGACTGCTTGCTATCATGGCCCGCGAATCTTCCGAGGGAATAAGGCCTACATTCAACTCTTCTATCGCATGGGCGCTGCCCATTACACTAAACAGTGATACTGAGAGCGCAGCGGCGGCTAGGAAATTACGACGTTTTTTCTGCATGTTTGTCTCCATTTATATATTTGGTTGCATGCTTGGTTCATACCCGTACCGAGTATCGGCTTGCGGGGTAAAACAACGTCCGGCGCTAGTGCAAATTATGTGTTTGCCTCTGGGCGGATACAACTAGTGTCTGGCCTATGCACTTATTTGTCCAATTCAAAAATTAGCCATCTCGCATATACTCAATCTATAGATCAACTATTGACTACCAAACAGGAGCACGGTAATGCGTCTTACTCAATTAAGATCATTCAACGCTGTGGCCCGTACAGGCAGCTTTACAGCTGCCGCAAAGTTTCTACATGTCAGCCAGCCAACCGTAACCACTCAGGTGCGTGCTTTGGAGGACACCTATAACGTCGAGCTTTTCCTGCGCCACGGCCGCAAAGTGCACCTGACCCCGCTGGGTGAACAGTTGATGTTGCTTTCGCAACATATATTCAGCCTGCACGACGACGCCACCGACCTGCTTAACGACGCTGGCAAACTGCGCTCCGGGCATTTGCGTGTGGCCGCAGTGGGTCCTAGCCATGTAACAAAAATGCTGGTTGATTTCAACCGAAAATACCCCGGAGTAAAGATTTCAGTCAGTACTGGAAACTCCCAGGGCATCTTGAACAATTTGCTCGAGTACCAGGCCGATGTGGGTGTGCTGGCACGCTTTACGGGCGATGACCGCTTTCTGTCCATCCCCTTTAACCCATCACCAATTGTGATTTGCACCTCGATCCACCACCCATTTGCCAAGCTCGCAAGCATTTCCATTGCCGACCTGCACAATGAAAGGTTTATATTGCGCGAGCAGGGTTCGACCACCCGAAAAGTACTGGAACAGGCATTCGCAACAGCAAAAATCAGCCCTCAAATCGTGATGGAAATCAGTAGCCGCGAAGTTATTCGCGAGGCGGTAGTTCAGGGGTTAGGCATAGCGGCAGTATCACGACTGGAGTACGTACCCAGCCCAAAACTTCATATGGTAAAAATCAGGGACGTGGCTATCTATACCTATGCCCATGCCGTATGCCTGGCCGAACGACAAAATGCGCGTATAGTGCACGCTTTTTTTGCAACCTTGGCGCAGGAAACAACACGTAAGAGCCTTGCTTAAAACCGCACAACCAGCCCCCAGTTGTGCACCTTGGTCCTGATGAAATACTAAGAGGTCTGATTGCGCGAATAAGTGATTTCCCAGGTACGCGAGCGGCAATCTGCGATATAGGGTAAACTCTTATTTCAGACGCGGGGTGGAGCAGTCTGGCAGCTCGTCGGGCTCATAACCCGAAGGTCATAGGTTCAAATCCTATCCCCGCAACCAAACATAGAAAATCCTTCGTTCCATGCTAATGGAAGCCAAGCAACTCGCAAGGTGGATATCCATTCAAATCCTGACCTTTATCGGTTGGGATTTTTTTTTGGCCGTCCTCCCACTACCCCGTATCTCATGTCGTCTGCCCCCTACCCTACCCCCCCATCCAAACCCTTAAACCAAGCTGACGTTCGCTCTATTATCATAGGCCTGATGCTGGCAATTTTGCTGGGTGCACTGGACCAGACGATTATCTCGGTGTCCTTGCCCAAGATGGCTACCGATTTGCACGGGGTGAGCCTGCTGGCATGGGTAGTCTCAGGCTATCTTATTGCCATGGCAGTTGCCACGCCTATTTATGGCAAGCTGGGTGATATCTATGGTCGGCGTATTGTTTTGTCCAGCGCCATTATTTTATTTTTAGTGGCCTCGGTGGCGTGTGCAATGGCACCGTCTATGCCGGTGCTAGTGGGTGCCCGAATTTTGCAAGGGCTGGGTGGTGGTGGGTTAATCTCGGTGGCGCAGGCGACTATCGCCGATGTCGTCAGCCCACGCGATCGGGGCCGCTACCAGGCTTATATCAGCGGGGCTTTTGCGGTAGCCAGCGTCTCTGGTCCCGTTCTTGGTGGGATACTTACCACTTACTTATCCTGGCGCTGGATATTCTGGATCAATCTGCCCATAGGCCTTGCAGCCTTGCTGATATCGCGTCGTGCCATGGCCAGATTGCATGTGCCACAGGTGAAGCGTTCAGTGGATTACCTGGGCGCTGGGCTACTAACCGCCGGGCTGACGGCCATGTTGCTAGCGATCACTCGGTCAGGTCAGGGCGCGCCCTGGCTGGACGGAATTAACCAATGGATGCTAGCCATTACAGTAATCAGCCTGTCTGCCTTTGTATGGAATGCACAACGCGCCGCTGAACCCATCATCCCGCTTAGCCTTTTCCGCATTAAGACGGTCAGCGTTTCTTGTCTGATACTGTTCATTGCGTTTGTGCAGCTGGTCGCCTTGACGGTGCTGGTACCGCTGGAGCTGCAGATGCTGACGTCTATTGGCGCTGATGGCGCTGCCTGGCGTCTGATTCCGTTATCGGTGTCCGTTCCCTTAGGTGCCTATATCGGGGGTAAGCTGATGACACGCTGGGGTACGTTCAAGCATATTCAGTTGACGGGCGCATTGTTAACCCCCGTGGCCATCCTTTTGATTGCCATGACGGCTCCAACGGCCACCTTCCTTATGATCGTATTCCTAAGCCTGGTCGGTTGCGGAATAGGTCTACAACTACCCACCTCTACCGTTGCCGTACAGAATGCCGTACCCCAACATCATGTAGGGGTGGCAACCGGGGTCTCTGCATTTTGCAGATCCTTGGGCGCAGCCATGGGGATTGCACTGCTAATGGCCTTGTTATTAACCTGGTTACGTTCAGGGGCTGGCGCCATGGCCGACGGCCTTAGTGGAGCCGATATCATCAACACGCTGATCAACAATGCTGATGCCAGCAGCCATGGTATCGATTCATCCGGCTTGCTTCAGATCGCCCAACAATCGTTCCAGAAAGTTTATTTTGTAGCTGCTGCCATTGCCACCCTGTCGATTTTTCTGACGCTGCTTTTGGAAAACGAATCGTTAAGCGAAAAGGCGCCGACATCCGCATAAGTAGTATGCAGACTACTGCGGCGCGATGCGCTTCACCAGCAACTGGTCAATACGATAGTGGTCTACATCGACCACCTCGAACTTCACGCCTGCATATTCCACGCTATCCGTCGGCTTAGGAACCTTGCGTAGCATGAACATCATGAATCCCGCCGCAGTTTCGTAGTTTTCCTCTTCGGGAAGCTGGTCTATACCTGTAGCGCGTTTAAGGTCTTCAATGGCAGTACTGCCATCAATCAGCCATGAGCCGTCCTCACGTTCCAGAATCTGATGGCTTTCATCCAGTGGGCTACCCCAGTTCCCCATGACGGTGACCATAATGTCACTAAGCGTAATTACCCCCATGACCAGCGCATATTCGTTAATGACCACAGCAAACGTTTCCTTTGATGCCCGAAACTTATCCAGTAGTTCTGATAGCTTCAATGTGTCGGGAATAATCAGTACCTTACGAAGACTGGCCTCGTTGATCTGAAATGAAGACTGTTTACTTAGCCACAGGACAAGTATGTCCCGGGTGTCGACATAGCCGATCACGTGATCTATTACGCCATCACACACCGGAAATTTCGAATAAGGATGCAGGGCTATCTTTTGGCGGACACTTTCTTCTGGCTCGCTTAAGTTGATAAACACAACGCTGTCCCGGGTAGTCATACAGGACGACACCAGACGCGACTCAAGCTCGAACACATTTTCGATGAAGTGCTGCTCTTGTTGCTGTAGTACCCCTGCCTGCGCTCCGGCCTCGACAACTGCCGATATATCATCGAAGGTAATGTTGTCCTCGCGTGCAGTGTTCACGTTAAACAGTCGGAACAACAGGTTTGCCACCAGATTCAACACGTGAGAAAACGGTTTGCAGATGCGAATAAAAAGGTTGATGGGCTTGATCACGGCGACGGCAAAACGCTCGGGGGCCATCATGGCCAAACGTTTAGGCATCAGGTCAGAGAACAACACAAACAATAAGGTGACAAAAATAAACGACAGTATGAAACCGATTTGTTCCGTCCACGGGCCTATATAGACATAGCTTAGCAAGCTA
This sequence comes from Burkholderiaceae bacterium, assembly GCA_017983955.1. Classification (GTDB taxonomy): domain Bacteria; phylum Pseudomonadota; class Gammaproteobacteria; order Burkholderiales; family Burkholderiaceae_B; genus JAGOAJ01. Next base: position 160,203 of record JAGOAJ010000002.1, on the reverse strand, counting down.
AGAAAATAGGGACGAAAGGTTGCTTCGCCAAGTATGCCGCCCAGGATAGCCACAGCGTTGAGTCCAATTTGCGAGGCGGCAAAAAAACTGGCTGATTGCGCCTGTATGGCCATCACCTTCAGAGCCCTTTCGTCCCCGGCTTCCGCCATCAGCTTAAGCTTGATTTTCCGCGCTGCGGCAAGGGCAATTTCTGCCAACGAAAGGAAACCGGCTGCCATAACCAGTATCACCAACACCACAATACTCTGAGCTGAACTCACGAATCATCCTTATGTAACAGTTTGCTGTCGACCCGTTCAACTTAAGCAGCCCTTAGCCACCTCGTCGAGTGAACGTTGTAAATGTCACAGAATACATCGGTTATCGATCGACACACTTCAAGTGCTTATAAAGCCTAAAATTTATTAGTGGCAGGTGCTTGATGTACCAAGGCCACAACCAGCCATTTTGACGCCAGTCACTATGCGAAAAACATCAATCTTCAGGAGGCGTTATGACACGCAAATACATTGACTGTCGCAGCTTTCCTAGCGAAATGAACTGTTCTGTCGCAATATCCGCAGACAGCGAAAAAGAGCTATTGGAAGCTGCAGTACAGCACGCCGTGGCGGTACACGGCCACACGGATACGCCCGAACTTCGGCAGCAAGTAAAAAAAACCATGCAAGAAGGCAGCCCACCGAACTAGGTGATACCGCGTAAATTTCCTAGCCCTTCATACCCCTGTCATCTTTGCTTCCTAGACTGTCTGCTTTTCCCCTAGTCTTACAAGGAAGTAAATATGAAGCTTTTTCGTTTGTCGGTGTTAACGGCGGTATTGAGTGCGGTGTCGGCAACGGCGGTCGCCCAGCAAGAGCTTCCCGCCGTGCTAGAAGCGCATGCGATGTTACCAGCGCAAAGCTTTATTGAGGCACCCGATAACGCACCGGGCGATCTGAAAGCTTCCGGCAAATACACCACGAAGAAGCGGGTCGAGGCCTTAGGTTCGGTAATGGGTAAGTCTGCCAATCGTGATACTGGGCAGTCCTTACCCATGAAAGGGCAGCCCTTACAAGGTCATTCTGGCATTAAGGTAATGGCCGATCGTAGCGTCTGGATTATTACGGACAATGGCTTTGGAAACAAGGCTAACTCCATGGATTCCATGCTGTACCTGAATCAATATGAAATTGACTGGAAGTCCGGTGAATTCAAGCCTATGGCTACAGTCTTTTTAAGCGATCCAGATAAAAAAGTACCGTTTCGTATTGTTCATGAGGAATCTAAAGAACGTTACCTGACAGGTTCTGATCTAGATACTGAAAGCTTCCAACCGATAGGCGAACATTTCTGGATAGGCGATGAATTCGGCCCGTATTTAATTCAAGTCGACAAAAGTGGCAAGGTCTTAGCCTTTTTTGAAACAGAAGTGGATGGCAAAAAGATACAGTCGCCTGATCACTATGCTGTAACGTCGCCGGGCGCTCCTGGCGACACTTACCAGAACGTTAACCTGAAACGCTCAAAAGGCTATGAAGGGATGGCAGCCTCTAAAGACGGTAAGTTCTTGTACCCTATGCTTGAGGGTGCAGTCTGGGATGAGGCCACAAAAGATGGTGAACAAGTTGATGGCAGAACAGTGCTACGCGTGCTGGAATTCAGCGTCGACGATAAGAAATGGACGGGTCGCTCCTGGTTCTATCCCCTGGAAGATAAGGGCCATGCCATTGGCGACTTCAATATGATAGATGCAATGACCGCTTTGGTTATTGAGCGCGACAACGGCGAAGGTACGCCCGACAAGGCATGTAAAGAAGGTGCCGACACCAAGACTTGTTTCTCGGCCTTGCCTAAATTCAAGCGTGTTTACAAAGTCGAGTTTTCAGCAGAAACGGCAGGTAAGTCTATGCGCAAGATCGCCTACATCGACTTATTGAATATTCAGGATCCGAATAAAATCGCGCGCAAAGCCTTAACGGATGGCGTTTTGCAATTTCCATTCTTTACCATCGAAAACGTCGATGTGGTCGATGAGGAACGTATTGTGGTTGGGAACGATAACAACTTTCCGTTCTCCAGCAGCCGAGATCCCAACCAACAGGACGATAACGAACTGGTGTTATTAAACGTTAAACAGTTGCTTCAGGCTAAGTAACTAACTGAGCGGCTACCTACCGTCAATAACAGCTCGTTGGGTCCCTTCCAACCCGCTGGTGTCTGAAAGGCCTGTAGTCGCTCTTCGATTTCTTGCCAGGCGGCTTCCCTTGCTGGTTCACTAAGCTTGCTTAGTATTCGAATGATAGGGGAAGCCGAGTTGCGAATGAACTCCAGATAAGCCTTGGTCGACGGCAAATTGAAAACCGCTGGGACAGTGGTTGTTGCCGTGTCCTGGAAACCCGCGCTTACGAATAACTCATCAAGATAGCCGGGCTTGCCTAGACTGAATAAGCCCCCAGGCTGATACGGATTAACTGGGTCCAGCCCCGCATGCTTGAAGGCAGTTTGCAGCAAAACACCAATACATGGGTTCTTTTCTGGTTGCGAAAAGACCATCACGCAAGCGCATGAGCCCGGCTTAAGCGCATGGTGCATCCCTTGCAGGCTTTTGATAGGGTCGGGGCATAACATCAGACCCAACCGACAAATTGCCGCATCAAAACTAGCTGCTGGTAAGTCAAGGTTCTCCGCGTCGGCCACTTTAGTATCAACGTTATTGAACCCGCCCCTTTGCGCGTTAGCTGCGGCAAACTCAAGTATGGCCGCAGAGATATCAGTCGCTAACACGTACCCGGTAGGCCCCACACGGCGGGCGGCATCCAATGTTTGGTCTCCGGCCCCCGCTGCGACATCCACTACGCGCGATCCTGATTTAATCTTTGCCAGATCAAACATAGTCTGCGTTGCGCTGGCAAGCCACTGATGAATTTGGGGTGTTTGTTCGTTCCAGCCGCTAGCCGCCTTATTCCACGACTCGCGTATGCCTGTCTTGAGTTGCTTTGGATCGAATAAAGTATTCTTTTCCATGACCGACTCCTATTCTGGTGGAGTCACCAGAATACTGCTTTATTTTTCTCCATACTAAGCAAAAACGTTTCCAAATTAACACCTAGGTTCACTGGCATTCAGGCCCAGGACCTGTTTCCTGTTCACTTTGCGCTTGCAATTCACAGGTCCTATCCTTGGTCATGGATCGCATGCATTCTGCTGCTTCGATCCGACTAATGGTGCCCTCTCCGGCGGCATAGTAGTTGCAGTTGGCATCACGATACTTGATCCAAAGCCTTTGGGCCGTCTTCAGCGACACTTGCTGAGGCGACTCGTATCCCATTAATTTTTTGTAGGCAGCGTTTAGCCTCTTGTCCCATTGTTTGGTCAGGCCCGCTACACAGTCGACGATACCAACGGTAGAGTTATTGTTGCATGCTTGGTATTCGTTATCGTACATCGCTGCCAGGGACGAGATTGGCGTAATCAAAACCATCCACAGAAATATCCGGCGCATAGCTACCCCTTAAGGAAAAGCATTACCTTCACGAAATCATCTGGCACCACCAAGCTATTCTATTTTTCCAAATCACGCTATAGGTTAAACAACTAGTTTTCGCAGGTTTGGGCAAGATCAGCCACCTCGGCAGGTGTCAGATAGCGTGATTCGCCCGGCAACAGGTCGGCATCTAGGGCAAGCGAACCTATGCGTTCACGGTGCAAGGTAAGCACAAGGTTCCCCAAGGACGCAAACATGCGCCTGACTTGGTGGTATTTACCTTCCTGTATGGTCAGGCGCGCAGTCAGTTCGTCGACCCGCTCTAGCATGGCGGGCAGCGTAGGTTTGTCTTCGCCCTCTAACTGTATTCCTGCGCTGAACAAGTCTTCGGCGTTTTCAGGCAGCGGTTCGGCCAGCGTAGCCAGATACACCTTGTCGCACTGGTGGCGCGGCGAAATAATGCGATGCGTCCACTGGCCATCATCCGTAATCAGGATCAGCCCTGTGGTGTCCACATCCAGCCGCCCTACAGTGTGCAAGCGGTCACGTTTATCCACGTCAAGCAGATCCATCACCGGCAAATGCTGGCTGTTGCGTAGGCTGCACTCGTAGCCGGCGGGCTTGTTCAGCATGATGTAGCGCAGTCCGATAAGCTCGAGCTTGTCGTCCTCCCAGCGCACGTCATCACCATCCTTTACGACGTGCGTGCCACGCTTGATCACTTCACCGTTAATCGTGACTTCACCGCTAAGAAGCACCCTGCGGGCTTGCGAGCGTGTTAAATCGGTACTTTCACAAAGATACTTATCCAGGCGCATTCGTTTTCCATGTAGATTCACCCTGTAATATACCCGAGAGACTGCCTTGGCGATGGCTGAATACACCCCATCTCGCTAGACCATAGGTAAACAGTAGCTATACTGCCTACCACCATTAGCCAGCACTAACTCCCCTCATGAATCGCAAACTCTTATTACTAGCCCTATGCCAAGGTCTGTTTCTAACCAATAACGTTACCTTTATCGCCATTAACGGTTTGGTTGGGCTATCGCTGGCCCCCTTAGGTTGGCTGGCAACCTTACCCGTCACCGCCTACGTGGTTGGCGCAGCGCTATCCACAGCGCCAGTAGCACGTTCACAACGCCAACTGGGGCGTAAGCGATCTTTCCAAATCGGGTTGGTAGTTGCAGCAGTATCGGCTGGCATCTGTGCTTGGGCAGCGGCATCGCAGCAATTCTGGCTGCTGGTCACCGCAACCTTCATAGCGGGTTACTACAGCGCCAATGCGTCGCTGTATCGCTTTGCCGCCCCAGAACTGGCCGCACCCAGCTATAAGGAAAAGGCTATTTCATTGGTGCTGGCGGGTGGCATAGTAGGTGCTGTGGTGGGCCCGAACCTAGCCAACGTAACACGCGGTTTATTAGAGACTCCCTATGTAGGCGCCTATTTGGCCTTGATCGTGGTGGCCTTACTGTCGCTGTTGATTATGTCCTTCATTAATTTCCCACCTCATCAGGCGCCGGTTCCAGGCGCTGTCAGTGGCCGGTCGCTGTGGCATATCGCACAACAGCCCGTATTTTTTGTGGCCGTAGCTGGCGCTTCTCTAGGCTATGCGGTCATGAACCTGCTGATGGCAGCAACACCGCTGGCGATGCAGATGCTTGATCACCCTTTTGGCAATATCGCCTTTGTGCTCGAGTGGCACGTGCTGGGAATGTTCGTACCCAGCTTTTTTACAGGCCATTTGATCAAGCGATTCGGAGTGTTGCCGGTCATGAGTGCAGGCGTGGTGTTAATGGTGATTTGTGTTGCAATTGCACTGTCTGGCATGGCACTCATGCAGTTCACGATGGCGTTACTGGTTTTAGGCATAGGTTGGAATTTTCTTTATATAGGCGGCAGCACCTTGTTAACCGAAGCCTATCAACCTGAAGAGAAAAACAAAGCACAAGGCGCGATGGATTTTTGTGTGTTTACCAGTGTTGCCGTTAGTTCATTTGCCTCTGGAGTGCTAGTCACCACACAGGGCTGGATGTGGATCAACCTGGGATCGCTGGTGCCACTGGCCTTGGTAGCAGCCGCCTTATGGTGGATGGCTCAACACCGGGCGGCACTACGACTAGCAGAAGCGGGCACGCCAGGAAAATAGCTAAACCCAGACCGAAGTCTGGGTCACCCTATTTAATCAGGAAATAGAAAGCAGCACGTCGGCCAACAGGTCAGGATGCGTTATGTGTGCCTCGTGAGGGGCAGCAATCTCGACCCAGTTCCAGCCAGTCTGCGACTTTACCAACTCGCGGGAGCTTTGCAGAACGGGATGGGACGGAGCCGTGCAATGAATATAAGTGCGCGGCCTACCGTTGCCTATGGGATATTCCAGAGTCAACGGGGTGGTATAGCTACCCAGCGGATGCGGCGTAAGGTGGCTGGTTACCCAAGCGTACTCGGGTGTATCTTGCGCAATCCCCCAGACCGCCGGTAGTGGGTTTGGAACCGGAACAGCCAGTCCGTTGGTTGCCTTGGCAGCAGCGGCAATACGAGCGTCTGCTTCGTCCTTCGGGTGGTTACAGAATCCATCCTGGCCACTCTCCAGGAGCAAGGAGTCGAAATACACCAGATGCCTTATACGCTCGGGGATGCGATCGGCTACGCCTGTAATAGGTATACCGCCAAAACTGTGGCCCACCAAGATCACGTCTTGAAGATCCTCTATCTGAATAATCCGCACTAGGTCTTCGATAAAGGTATCTATAGTTATGGACTTAGAAATCAGGTGTGCGCGATCCCCCATTCCTGTATAACTGGGTGCGAAAACGCGGTGACCGGAGGCCTGCAATCGATCAGCCACTAGACGCCAGCACCAGCCGCCATGCCAAGCTCCATGAGCCAGCACGTAATTACGGCTGCCCCCTGTTTCCATCAGAACCCTGCCTGAGGCTAGAGCTGTGTCTTGTCTATGACTCATGATAAAAATCTTATAAAAAATAGTGATCGCAATGGGGAAAGACGTTCACTTCTTTTTTGGAGTGAATGCCCCTGCAGTGACCATACTCATATAGGTTTCGACAATCCAGTCCGGTAGCGCCACTACGTTATTCTTATCCCGGCCATACTTCATACATAGATAGTGCCTAATTCCCATCAGCATATAGGCTACCGGTTCCAGGTCTTTTTCGTTCTTCACATTCAACTCACCCTTGTCCCTGGCCTCGCGAAGAAAGCTCACGTACCCAGAAGCAATAGTTGTTATATGGTTTTGAAAAGCCGTTGGCGCGAACAACTCTGCCTCGTAAAGAATCCTATAGAACTCAGGGCGAAGCTTCAAAAACTGAAAAAAAGCACGGAAGCTTTGCTCTTCTTTTTGCAGGGCTGAAGTCGCATCCTTAGTTTTATCTTTAATAAAACTAAGCATCTCCTTTCCCAAAGCAGGTAGAAGCTGATCAAGCAAATCTTGCTTTGAATCAAAATAATTGTAGAACGTACCCTGTGCCACCTTGGCACGAGCGGTAATTGTCGACACCATCGTATCTGCATAGCCTTGCTGGCCAACAGTTTTAGCAGCCGCCGACATCAATGCCGCATGAATTTGCTGGCTTTTTTCCAAACGTGTGAGTCGACGTACTTTCCTCATCGGTTTGGGCGTGGTTTCACTATTCATCGTAATACTCATCACTCGTTCCTAGACTCAGTTCTTCCGGAGAGGCTACCACAAGATAAGGTAGCAGTAGGCTGTCATAGCTACCACTGATCAGGGTAACTCTGTACAACAAACAAATTGACTTGTGATTCACAATACATCATAGTTGATTTATATCAAGAAATAAAAAAGTCATTTAATACATATTTAATTTTTAAATCTAAGAGGAAGACATCATGAAATTGAAGCAAATTGTTTTGTTGTCGGCTATCACACTCACATCCCTGATTGGGCAAGCAGCAACTGCCGATACATTCAAAATCGGTCTTAATGTCGAACGGACTGGAAATGCAGCAAGCTACGGCGGGCATGTCATCATCGCAAGCCAAATTGCAGTGGATGCCATTAACAAGAATGGAGGGGTAAATGGAAGCCCGTTAGAACTGGTCATTCAAGATAATCGAACTAGTCCTGAACAAGCCGTCGTAGCAGTCCGGAACCTGGAGCGTGAAGGAGTGGTAGCTATCCTCGGTCCAATCCAAACATCGCAAGCGCGTACCGCATTTCCAGCCTCCAACCGGGCCAAGGTTGTGTCAGTTTCACCCGGATCGGGTGCTCCAGGCCTCGCCGCACAAAATCGACCATGGGCATTTCGTAATGCAGCAATCGACGATTTAATTTTTAGTGATGTTGTCAAAGCCTTCAAAGAGCGCCACCCTACTGCCAGAAAAATCGCCCTACTTGTGGACCCGAAGGACGCTTACAACATGGCGTTTATTGGAAAAGTCGCTCCTGCTGCTCTTGAGAAGCATGGGCTGACAATAGTAAACAAAGATGCTGCTCTTGAAATTCCAACCGATGCAAACGACCACAGCGTCTTTGTCACTAAGCTACGCGCAATGAATGCGGATGCCGCCGTACTTGGATTGGTCATCGAACAAGGGAAAACCTTCCTTCATGAAATGAATCGCCAAAAAGTCGATATGCCTATGTTGACCGGCATTGGCTATGTCACAAACTCCATTGCCGAAGTGGCGAATGATCGGCATATCTATTCCGGCCAACCGTTCGATCCCAACAACAAAACTCCGGATGTAGAAGCTTTCGTTACCGAGTTCAAGGCACGCTCAGCTAAGGAACTGCCAGGCCAGTACACAGTTCCTTTATATATTGACGCTGGCGCCTACGAGTCCATCAAGATTATCGCGGATGCACTAAAAGCAACAGGCGCAAAACCAGATGACGATTTGGCCAAATCCAGAGCAAACATTCAAACCTACATCAGCACTCTAAAAGATTACCAAGGTCTTGGTAACACCCTAAGCATAGACAAGGATGGAGACGCTGTTAAGCCAACAATCGTCTTTAGAACTGAAGATCGTAGTTGGAAGAAACTGTAAATTGCACTTCCCAACTTGAAGGACACACCATGCTAGCGCAACAACTTGTTAATGGTCTTATGTTAGGTAGCGTATACGCGCTGATTGGGGTCGGGTACACCCTTATTTTCGGGGTACTCCGCATGTTAAACCTTGCACATGCGTACATCTTTATGTCGGCACCATTCGCTGCATATTATTTGATGGGATCAGGTCTCGCTACGCCTTTTGTTGCAATAACAATTGGCATAGCTGTTGCCGCGCTACTTGGTGTGTTGTTGTATTACGTAAGTTTCCGACCTATTCCTCAGTCTCACGCACTGGGGGGATTCGTCACTAGTCTTTCTTTTGGGGTCATTATTCAAGTGATTCTGGTCAACCGATTTGGATCTCTCAAGGTACCCTTCAACCCGGGGATTGTGCTTGCTGACATCCATATAGGAAATGTGATTCTTTCGGGTATTCAAGCCGCAGGCCTAGTCATTTCGATACTGCTCATGATTGGCCTGCTTTGGTTGGTGCACCACAGCGTGTTTGGCCGAAATGTCAGAGCTGTGGCCGAAAACGAGAATGCGGCCCAGCTACTTGGTGTATCAGTGCGCAAGGCCATTCTTCAGGTTTTTATTATTTCCTCGGCGTTGGCTGGCTTAGCTGGAGTCATGGTTGCCGCCAGATTTGAAAGCGTAAGCGCCTATATGAGTAATGCCTACGCCTTGAAAGCTCTTGCAGTAATCGTTGTAGGGGGTCTTGGGGACGTACGCGGTGCACTATTAGCAGGTCTTGCTATTGGTATCAGCGAGGTTCTCTTCCAAGCGTATGCTTCAGGTGTTTGGGCCGAAGCCTTTGTGTGGATACTTCTAATCTTAGTATTTCTAGTAAAGCCCGACGGCCTACTAGGCGATTCCGTCAAACAACGCGAGGTTTAGGATATGTTTTTCTCTGATCCTGTTCAGGCCCTTATCGGCATCAATGTGATACTGACTTTAAGCCTGCTATTCCCGTTCCTCGCAGGTGTGTGGTCCTTGGGACTACCTGGCTTCATGGCCGTCGGCGCGTACGTGGCCTCATGGGCCAGTACAGAGCTTGGCACGCCCATTCCAGCTGCTTTATTGTTAGGGCTCTTAGCTAGCGTGATCGTAAGCATTCCTTTTGGCCTCTTGACCATGCGCATAAGGGGCATTTACTTGGCAATTGCCACGCTAGCAGCAGCGGAACTCATAATGCTTTTCTTTTCTCATTATCAGCCATTAGGCGGTGTGATGGGGTATGCGGGCATTCCCTATATTGATGGCTACTGGTTATTAATGGTCGCTGTCATTATGTTTTTGGTATCCCTATACATCTATTTGTCATACCTTGGGAAGGCCTTCTATGCCGTCGGATGTGACCCCACCGTAGCAAGTTGCAATGGCCTGAACGTTCCTATGCTTCAGATGTTAGCGCTAGCGATAGGGGCAGGATTAGCAGGTCTGGCTGGCGGCCTATTCGGACACTACTACAGCTTTATAAGCCCGGCCAACTTTCAGTTTTCTCGGACGATCGATATTCTTTTGTTCCTTGTTGCTGGCGGCATTACTCCCCTAGGAACTCTTGTTGGATCAGTAACGCTAACTTTGATCCCACAATTTAGCACTGCGCTGGAAACATGGGCACCAGCGCTGTATGCCTTGATAGTAATTATCATCATGGCAATAACGCCAGGAGGGGTGTTTCCAAAGAACCGAATTACTTATCTTCTTCGCTATCGTCCAATAAAAAAACACGCCACAGACTAAACGCCCCTACAAGGTTATATCAGGTATGAGCATACTAAAAATTGACGAAGTCACATGCGAATTCGCTGGGGTTCGTGCTCTGGATTGCGTCGGCTTCCATGTTAATGAAGGCTCAATAACTTCATTGATTGGACCAAATGGTGCTGGAAAGACAACATTAATCAACATTATCACTGGCGTGTTACGACCAACATCTGGGCGTCTTTTTTTTAATAGCGAAGCAGTTGATACTCTTAAGCCGAACAAAATCGCGACCCTAGGCATACGTCGAACATTCCAAACCGTTCGCCTCTTTCCGGGCCTGACAGTGTTAGAAAACATCATTATTGGGCAATTCGCCGGGATAACTCGGCGCTCACCACTTTTAGCTCTCTTTCCGACAGGTTCAACACGGAGAAATCAAAAGAAACAGGCATGTGAGCTCATGGAGCAATTTGGCCTATCCAAACATATGAATACTGTTGCTACCGAGTTGTCCTATGGAACACAGCGACGGGTCGAGATTATTCGGGCATTAGCGGGAAGACCAAAACTATTACTACTGGACGAACCTGCGGCCGGCATGAATGAAATCGAAACAGAACAACTACAGACTGACATTCGAGCGGTACGTGATTCGGGCGTCACTGTCTTTCTGATTGAGCACGATATGAAACTAGTCATGACTGTATCGGACCAGATCATCGTGCTGAACTTCGGGAAAAAAATCGCAGAAGGCACTCCAGATATGATCCGCAAGGATCCAGAAGTCATCCGTTCATACTTGGGAAACTAAACATGACAACAAGGATAAGCCATCCGTTTGAATCCGGCAGTGCACCTTGCTTGCTTGCTGTAAAAGATATCTCTGTTGGCTACGGTAAAGCGCCAGTGCTGAGAAATTTTTCGATGCATATTACATCTGGCAGCACCATCGCATTAGTGGGGCCAAATGGGGCTGGAAAGACTACTCTTTTAAAATGCATATCCGGCCTCCTTAAGGTGAAGCAAGGCTCCATAGAGCTTTCTGGAAATAGTATTTCAGGATTGCCTGCAAGCGTAATTGCTAGGAAAGGTGTACTTCATGTCCCAGAAAACAGAGATATTTTTGGTGGAATGACGATATGGGAAAACCTCAAAATCGCATTTGACAACCTTGATTCCAAAGGCGATGAAACAACAGCCTTTCACCGAGTCTACACTCTATTTCCCATCCTTAAGGAACGTCAAAATCAAATTGCAGGAAACCTTTCTGGCGGACAACAACAAATGCTAGCCATCGGTCGTGCTCTCTTAGGCAAGCCTACTTTACTGATGTTGGACGAACCTTCCCTTGGGCTGGCAGGAATCATTACAGATAGCATTTATGAGTCCCTTAAAACTCTCCGCGATGAAGGACTATCAATCTTGCTGGTAGAGCAAGACGTTAGGCGTGCCATTCAATTCGCCGATTATATTTTCGTACTGGTTCATGGAAAAATTGTCCTAGAAGGCACTCGAGATCAGCTCATGGAAAACGACGAACTGGTTCACCACTATCTTGGCGGTTCTTAGAGCACCAAAGCGATCAACAAACACTAGGAGTGAAAATGAATTTATCGGGTGTGACCATAGGTCAAGTACTGCGTTCAACAGCACAACGTGTTCCTGAAAAGATCGCACTGGTGGGCATGGACGAGAGTCTTTCATTTGCAGAGCTTGACGAGCGAGTCGACCAAATTGCCCGTGGCTTGCATGCTTCAGGTATACGCCGCGGCGACACTGTCGCGCTATGGGTAACCAACACTCCCACATGGGTAGCCATCTGGATAGCTGTCGCACGTATCGGTGCAATACTTGTTCCAATTAATACGCGCTTCAAAGCAGACGAGGCTGCCTACGTACTTAAACAGTCAGGGGCAAGTATCTTGATCATGATGGACAGGTACTGGTCCATTGACTATATCGAACTGCTCCGGAGCGTTTGTCCAGAGCTCTCGGATGGAAAGCCTGGCCCGCTCAATTTGAAAGCACTGCCTCAACTAAGAACTACCGTAGTCTGCAGCCAGGAAGCACCGAATAGCTTCATCACCCTGAATCAACTAATCAATATGGGGATAAACCAACCCGCAGAACTCGAATCTGCCGAAGCCTTAGTACAACCAGACGACCCGGTAATCATTGTTTATACGTCCGGGACCACCGGACACCCCAAGGGCGTTGTGCATAGCCATGTTGTCCTTCGAAACGCGTATAACATTGCCCGAACGCTAAACATCGACGAACATGATGTCCTGATGGGGCACATGCCTTTCTACCATGTCGCCGGTGCATTCTCAGCGCTCCTCCCTGCCATTATTTTGGGCTGCAGGTTGGTGATCATGGAGTCTTGGGATCCTCAGCGAGCGCTAAAGCTCATTCAGGACGAAAGAATCAGCTATATCAGTGGCATCCCAACCCACTTCATCGATTTGATAGATGCAATTAAAGACAACCCAGTTGACACGACGTCATTACGAACGGCGTGGATCGGCGGCGCATCTGTGACTCCTGAAGTAGTTCAAAGCATTATAAAAAATCTGAAATTGCCATCAATACAAGCTGTTTACGGCATGACCGAAACAACGTCCACCACAACGCTAAGTGGCTATCAGGCTCCACTGAACGTTATCTGTGAAAACAAAGGACGCCCTATCGGCGAATTTGAAGTCAAGGTATTTGACACGATCACAAACCTGGAAATGCCAGTAAACGAAGTGGGTGAAATCTGGGTGCGAGGACACATAGTCATGCTGGGTTACTACAAAGATCCCGAGGCAACAGCGAAAGTCATGACTAGCGATGGTTGGTTCAAAACCGGCGATCTCGGAGCCTATGACAAAGATGGCTACTTAAAAATCACGGGCCGTGTCAAAGAGATGTTTATTGTCGGCGGCTCAAACGCATATCCAGCAGAAATCGAGCGAATTATCCAAGAGCATCCATCTGTGAGGCAAGCTGTCGTTGTAGGTGTACCAGACAAGCGCTTAGGGGAAGTTGGCTTTGCATTCATTGAGTTGAACGAAAAAAAAACAGCAACCCTGGACGAGATAATTGCATATTGCAAAGGGAAAATGGCCGACTATAAAGTACCTCGACATATACAATTTATGGAAGGCTTTCCACGCACCACAACTGGAAAGCTACAACGAAATACCTTACAGGTTTCTGCAAAGCAAAGGCTACTTGATGCGTTAAAACCATTGTCAAAGTCGGGCCATAAGCATGATTAACGTACAACAATCAACAAATGGAATTACCCAGGTTACTATCAATAATCCTGATCGCAGGAATGCTCTTAATCTAGAGATGTTCCAGCAGCTATCCATCCTGTGGCCCGAGCTTGATCGCGACCCTGCGGTACGCGTGGTTCTACTCACTGCGGTCGGAAATCAATCATTTTGTGTAGGTGCTGATCTCTCCGAAGCGTTACATAAACTGCCCGGCATTGATAAAAAAATCGATCAGGCCCTACTAAAAACAGGTTTCTTCTCCAAGCCCATTGTTGCTGCTGTGAACGGAGACTGTATAGCCGGAGGGTTAGAACTCTTACTTGCCGCAGACATTCGCATCGTCAATATCACAGCAAAAATCGGCTTCCCAGAAGTTCGTTGGGGTATTGTTCCATCAGGTGGTGGCGCAATGAAGCTGGGTGAGCAAATCGGCCACGCCTTTGCCATGGACTTGCTGCTCACCGGACGCCTAATCTCTGGTGCCGAGGCTGAAAAGATCGGTCTTATTACTCAAGCTGTCGCCAGTGAAGATGTAATGATTATTGCGCGGCAACGTGCTGAAATGATTGCGGCTAATAGTCACATTGCCATCGCCGCTACGAAACGTTCTGCCTTATCATGGCGAGCAGAAACATATGCACACCGAGAAACAACAGAACTACACTTAGTAAAGCAGGTCCGTGAAAGCGGCCACCAGGATATCGGAATAGCCGCCTTCCTCGCCAAGTGCCCCCCTCATTATCCCTAGCTTTAGCAACAAACTCCCCGATGAAACCATCAAGTTATTTTTAAAATAAAAATGACTTACGATTCATTAATCATTATATGGTGCTTAAATGTTTGAACCATTTATTCCAAAAAATATATCTATAGCTGATCCTGTTACCCCATGCTTTGATGCCGTAGATCAGGCAGACATGAGGGTGCTTCTGATGTCGCTGATCCATTTGACCGGAGATCCGACTTGGTTGCAGGAACCATTTCTTCCCCAGCGCGACTCTCGACTTATCCCTGATCCAGGGGCCGGTTTGAACGACGAAGCGCAGCAAAGGATCAAAAATGCGGCGAAAGAATGGATGTCTAAAGGCATGCCTTCGCCACAGCTTCGGGACCCTGGCAACTCCCTGCTACAGCGGATGATGAGTGTAAGTCTTGGTGAAGCTGTTCCCTCTGAATACTCTCAAATGATGCGAGAGGAAATGGGCTTTGTTTCTCGCGCTCCAAGTCAATGTTCATTTCCAGAAGCCGAAAAGAAAGACTTCTCTGTAGTTATAGTTGGTGCTGGCGTTTGTGGGATTGCCCTAGCCGTACAACTAACAAAATTGGAAATTCCATTCACTATTCTTGAACGAAGCCATGCGATCGGTGGCGTTTGGTATAAAAATCGATATCCGGGATGTGGTGTAGATACACCGAATCACTCGTACTCCTACTCGTTCGGCAGCCGTTATCTTTGGTCACGTTACTTCTCTCCACGTGAAGAGATACTGGACTACCTAAATAAAATTGTTGAGGAATATAAACTCGAGCCCAACATACGCTTCGGTACACAGGTTGATGGCGCTTATTGGGATGAACAAAGCTGCAATTGGCACATCAGCGCTCATACCGGCGGCGCTAAGGAAACCCTGACATCCCGTTTCTTCATAAGTGCCATTGGCCAACTTAGCCACCCCTCCATCCCAGATCTAAAAGGAAAAGAAAAATTCGAAGGTATAAGTTTTCACTCCATGAATTGGCCAGAGAATCTTGATATCGCAGGGAAAAAAGTTGCTGTTATTGGAACAGGAGCAACAGCCATGCAACTGGTGCCCAGCATTGCAAATACGGCTGGGCAAGTACATGTTTACCAACGTTCGCCACAATGGGTTCGTCCAATAGAGGGTTATGCCGACCCCATCAATCCAGGAGCGCAATGGTTGCTAGAACACATGCCATATTATGCTGAATGGTTCAGATTCAATATGTTTTGGAGATACGGAGACGGACTTTTGGCGTGTTTACGTAAAGACCCAAGCTGGGATTACCCTGAGCGCTCCGTCAACAAAATCAACGACAAACATCGGATTGAAATGACCGATTTCATCCATTCAAAGTTGTTGAGTCGTCCAGACCTAATGGATAAATGTCTGCCGCACTACCCTCCTTACGGCAAGCGTATATTGCTAGATAATCAGTGGTATGAAACCTTACTGAAAAGTAACGTTCATTTAGTGACGGAGAGAATTGATCAGATCACCGAAAATGGTGTGTTAAGTAGTGAAGGTGAGCTACGAGAAGCCGATATAGTTGTATATGCCACAGGATTCAAACTCACGGAGATGGCAGCCCGATTGAATATCCAAGGTGTCAACGGTATCCGCCTAGCCGATGTTTGGGCTGACGATGATCCAAAAGCTTACCTTGGTATGGCAATAAGTGGCTTCCCGAATTTCTTCACGATGCTGGGCCCCAACTCTGGCCCCGCGCATGGCGGGAGCGTTATCTTCCAAGCTGAATGCCAAGTTCGATATATAACCAGTTGTATTGTCAGCATGCTTAAGAAAGAAATAAAAATGATCGACGTCAAGTCGGAAGTTGTTCAAGAACATGTATCTAAAGTAGATGCCGAGCACGAAACTCTAGTCTGGACGCACCCTTCCGTTTCAACCTACTATCGCAACTCGAAAGGCCGGGTCTTTTCAGTCATGCCTTGGCGCTTCGTCGACTACTGGTCCATGACACACGACCCTGATCTATCTCAATATAACGTTACCTACCAAGAGCACAAGGAAGGATCTGGCATCGGGGCTATATAGCAACTTACAGCTGGCGCCTGACGGTTTAATACTGCTGCAACAAACACACTGGATACTGAGCACTTCTTTCTTGTACGACGAAGCTACCTCATGCAAAAAAACCACATAATCGACTCCGAAGACCTTGCGACCAACACCTCGGAAAATGAACATTTCCAAAATGTCGTTAAGCGTGCATACAGCCGCCGCGGTTTCCTCAAGTCTGGCGTCGGACTATCAGCCGCACTATTCTTAGCAGGTCCCCTGGCTGCTTATGCCAAAAGCAAGAACAACAGCACCGATCTACAGCCCTCTTCTCTGTTAGGTTTCAAAGCCATCCCGATCTCGACGGATGACACGATCAAAATTGCTGCTGGCTACACCGCCTCTGTCTTTGCCCCCTGGGGTACACCGTTGTTTACGGACACTGCCGCCTGGAAAACCGACGGTAGTGACGATGCAGCAGCGCAAGCCCGCCAGGTTGGGGATAATCATGATGGTATACATTTCTTCCCCATCAACGGCAGCAATGGTGAAGGCCTGCTGGTTATAAATCATGAGTACACCACGCTCGAAGACGGCGACTACACATGGTTGTTCGGTGCCAAGGGCACTTTGCCTTGGACAGCGGACAAAGCCGCAAAGGCGATGAACGCTCATGGAGTCTCGGTAATCCATATCGTGCGCAACCACGCTGGAAAATGGGAAATCAAGCTAACCTCTAACTACAACCGCCGTATCACTGCCTTGACTGAAATGGATCTGACAGGGCCCGCTGTTGGCAACGATCTACTCAAAACCAAGGCTGACCCTAGTGGGACACGGGTGCTGGGTACGCTGAACAATTGCGGGAATGGCTGGACCCCCTGGAATACCTACCTGACCTGTGAAGAAAACTTCAATACCTACTTCGGTACTACGTCTGGCAATGACTCCCGAAGTGCATCACAAAAGCGCTACGGCTTGGCAGCCAAAAGCACAGACTACCGCTGGGAAGAGTTCGTTGACCGGTTCGACTACGCCAAGGAACCCAACGAATCCAATCGTTTCGGCTGGATCGTCGAAATTGATCCGTTCGACCCGAAGTCCACACCCAAGAAGCGTACAGCGCTTGGCCGTATTAAGCACGAAAATGCGGCCTACACACTGTCTGCCGATAAGCGTATTGTTGTCTATATGGGTGACGATCAGCGCGATGATTACATCTACAAGTTCGTATCCAAAGGCATCTATCAAGAAGACGGTGATAATTCCTCACTGCTGGATGCCGGCACCTTGTATGTAGCAAAATTCCTGGACGGAAAGGCTAGCGAAGACTACATGGGGTCTGGCGAATGGATAGCGTTGGATAAGACGACAAACACAACGCTGGCTGCAGATACTCGCTTTGCCAACCAGGCAGAAATACTGGTCAATACGCGTCTGGCCGCCGATGCAGTAGGCGCGACTAAGATGGATAGGCCCGAATGGGTAAGCGTCCATCCGCATAGCGGCGAAGTCTACGTTACGCTGACCAACAATGACAAACGTACCATGCCTGACGCGGCCAACCCACGGCCAGCCAATATTTACGGTCAAATCCTGCGCTGGCGCGAAGCCAATGGCGATGCCACTGCCACAGCATTTGAATGGGATATCTTTGTGCTGGCTGGCAACCCGGTTAAACACACGGATCGCAGCAACCTAAAGTCGGGTTCGGCAAACATTACGACAGACAATACGTTCAACAGCCCAGATGGTCTGGGCTTTGATAAGGACGGCCGTTTGTGGATACAAACCGATGGCAAGTACAGTAATTCAGGCGACTACGAAGGCCAGGGCAACAACCAGATGCTGTGCGCGGACCCTGTCAGCAAAGAAATACGCCGATTTTTTGTAGGCCCCAAGGAATGCGAGGTCACAGGCATCACTTTCACCCCTGATAGCAAGACCATGTTTATCAACATCCAGCATCCCGGTGAGGCAGGCGATAGTCACTGGCCCGACAGCGGTAATTCAATCCCCCGTTCGGCGACCGTTATTATCACGAAGGATGACGGCGGCGTGATAGGCAGTTAAGTTATCGGCCTAGACTGATACAGGACAATGGTTTCACTGATTTTTATACCGTTTGAAGACGCTAAATAGTGCCAACACTACGGCACCTGAAACGATGCCGATAAAGGCATTCGCCAGCGTGGGTGTGATCAGTGCGACCATATCCTGAAACCAATTCGCGGCCTGCACATCCCGGGCTGGGACTAAATCATGAATGAATAATCCCAGCTTGGGCAGGCCGTGCACCAAGATACCGCCTCCGACCAAGAACATGGCAGCCGTTCCTGCTAGCGATAAGGCCTTCATTAAATAAGGCGCGGCAGCCAAGATAAATGCACCTAGGCTGCGCAACATATTAAAAAACACACCATCGCCTGTGCGTTGGCATAGGTACAACCCAGCATCATCCAGTTTGACGATGGCTGCAACTAGGCCGTAGACACCCACGGTCATGATGATTGCGATACCGGAGACAACGACGGCTTGGGTCAAAAAAGTAGCCGCGGCCACTGTACCCAAGGTAATGGCAATAATCTCTGCCGAGAGCACGAAATCGGTTCGTATTGCCCCCTTGATCTTGCGCTGCTCTGGAGTGCCGCCGGACGCTTCGGTATCGGTATTAGCCACCGCTTGCGGCTTAGTATCTATATGGGCTGTTGGCTTATGCTGTAGGTAGGAATGTGCAATCTTTTCTACACCTTCGTAGCATAAATAAAGCCCCCCCAACATCAACAACGGGGTAATCGCCTGGGGAACAAATGCACTGATGGCCAGTGCGGCAGGCACCAATATAAGTTTATTTACAAAGGACCCTTTTGCTACCGCCCACACTACCGGCAATTCACGATTGGCAACCACGCCAGTCACCTGCTGCGCATTCAGCGCAATATCGTCGCCTAAGACTCCGGCCGTTTTCTTGCTTGCTGCTTTGGTTAATAACGCCACATCGTCCAGCACACTCGCGATGTCGTCCAGTAAGGCTAACAAGCTTCCTGCGGCCATTTTGACTCCAGTTTTGTCAAATATCTACTAGCACATCAAACCCGCCGTATATCATGCGTTTCCCATCAAAAGGCATAGCGGCCATATCCATCATGGGTGCCATACGGGGATCTTTCATGACCTTTTCGTTAACACTATCACGATGCGCGCGCGACTCAAAGACTATCCAGGAAAAGACGACAGTCTCACCGTCTTCAAGGTTGACGCTTTGTGGAAAGGAAGTCAGTTTGCCGGGCTTGACGTCTTCCGCGATGCACTCGCAAAACTGCAACGCTCCGTGCTCTCGCCAGATTTCGCCGCACTTGGTAGCCATGTCCTGATATGTCTTAATACTGCCCTTAGGCAGCGGAAGAACAAACCCATCAACGTAAGCCATGCTGTTTCTCCTTGGGCTGATATCAATCAGTAAGCATCACAGGAAAAATTTAGCATGTAGCCCTGCAAGCACACATGACAAAGTGCTGCGAGCTGCAACCAAAACAGACATCGACGGATTTACACACCCCGCCTGATTCAACGCTAAGCCTGACGCCAGTATTACACCCGCTTAGGAACTACGCGTCAGGCAGGGCTACGGGCTGGTCGGGGATGGACTCAATAAAGTATTGGCAAACCAGCCGGTCTTCCCGCTGGCATTGTTCGGTGACCGCCCGCCCTGTCGCCTCTGAAAAGAAACCTGCCAGTATCTGACATGCACAAGGCTCGTTACGCACCACCGTTCCTATAGGGCAGCTGTAGTTACGCACTACCACGCCATTTTTTTCCCTAAGTATTTGTGTCGTCGCACCCAATGAATCCGCCACCTTAGTGGCCGCTTTTAGTCTAACGTCAAAATTGCCAGCAGGTGGCAAACCAGCCTGACGTGCCAAGTGGCGACCTGCCTGCTGCAATACATCCATAAGTTCTTCTTGTCCCAAACGTCCGGACACGGTTGCAATCAAGCTGGCCACAAAGGGTTGGTAAGCGCGCGAATGCACATCCTCACTATGGGGAGCCGCCTGATAAATGGCGGCAGGCTTGCCCAGCAAGCCGTTGCGCTTAATTCGTACTGACCGTACCAAACCTTCAGCTTCAAGTTGCTTGAGCTGTACGTTAATGGCATTTCGTGTCACGCCCAGACGTTCGCACAACTGAGCGACACTTAAGTTTTCACGCCTAAGTATGGCCAGGATATTTTTTTTAGTCGTCATGGTGCTAAGAAACCTGCCATCCAAGTAAGGATAAGAACAGTTTAGATTATAGCCATGTTAACTCTGAGAGATTGATAATTTACATTTATGACAATTATTATTGTCATAACTATTTTAAGGGTGTAGAGTGGAGACTCCATCCATTAGATCAAAGGACTATCATGTTGAAACTTGCATTGGTTACCGCCGCAACGGCCGCGTTAAGTATGTCGCTAGCTAGTCCCTCATGGGCACAAAGCACAAGTCTGACCACCTCGCCTCCCGGAAATGGATATGAGCAAGTCAGTAAACTGGTGAAACTTCCCGATTTCTTACCTGGCATGGGCCAATTGTTTGTTAAACCAGCCACCCTGCCCGTAGGCCCTTTCTTGGCTTACGACAGGCAAGGCAAAGTAGTCAGCAGTATTTACATGGTCCCACTAAAAGATCTGACCGACCACAAGACCTTTGATAATCTGGCCAGCGGGCCTGAAAAAGTTGACCACGTCACCATCATGTATAACGCAGGCCACCCAGGTGTAGAAGTGCCGCACTATCATGTGGTGCTTTGGTATATCACGGCTGCAGAAGCCGCTGCCCTTAAGTAGTAGGCTGGCATGATCTCGCGGCGTAGTTGTCTGAAGGCCAGCGCCCTTACCTTGGCTGGCCTGTTTGCCCCACTATCGGCATTTCGTAGCCTAGCGGCACAAATGGTGGAAATCCGTATGTGGGGCAGCCATGATGGCGCCAAAGTAGGCTTTGATCCTATAGGCTTATATATAGAACCGGGTCAAACCGTACGTTGGATCTTGGACAGTAATGTCCATACCACGACTGCCTACCATCCAAAAAATAGCGGGCATTCATTACGTATGCCGGAAGCTGCCACTCCGTGGGATTCCGGCTATCTGGTCAACCCCGGCGATCATTTTGATGTCACTTTTACCGTAGAGGGTGTATATGACTACTACTGCACCCCGCATGAACTGGCAGGCATGGTCGGGCGCATAGTATGTGGACGTCCTGGTGGGCCTGGCACCCTGCCTTTTGACTATTTTACTAAAGATCCAAAAACGTCTAGTTGGCTGCCAGTAGCTGATGCAGCGGCGCAGGCATTTCCAACCGTAGAAGACATCATAAGCAAAAAAATTATCCGGCTTTAAGTATGGTGTGTCGCGTTGTAGCTGGGCCAGTATTTGGCCCAGCTACAATAACGGCTGAACCATTACCCAGAGGACTATGCTGTATGTACACCAACGCTGATGGCGTATCTGCCGGCATCGAAATTTTTGAGCAGACCATCTCGCGTGACGCCATGAAGGATTTGATCGCACTACACAACGGCCCATTGGTTTTTAAGTCCTGCTCGTTTGATGATGAGGACCTTTCCCGACTGGACATGCGTGGCTTTCAATTCCAGCAATGTACATTCAGTGCCACCGCATGGAATGCCGCCGACCTGGAAGCCAGTATATGGATCAAATGTCGTGGCAGCTTGGCGGACTTTTCATCGGCACAGCTACAAGACGCCCAATTTCAGGGGTGCGATGTCAATAACTCGAAATGGCAGCGGGCAAGCTTGTCATCTACCTCGTTCCAGGACTGCAAACTTACTGGTGCCTGTTTCGTGCATAGCAGCGGACTAGGCCTAAGTTTTGAAGACTGTTTACTGGTAGGCGCAGACCTGCGCGGCCTATCGTTTCGCAAAGTGCATCTTAAGCAATTGGACTTTTCAGAAGCCGACCTGTCGGGTTGTGATTTCAGAGAAGCCACATTCAACGGCGGCAGCTTGCGCCAGGCACATATTAAGTTGGCACAATTCCAAAAGGCCGATTTACGCGCTACAGATATTAGTGGCCTTCAAGTTCTAGACGCTGGCTTTTTCCAAGATGCGGTCATTTCCAGCCAGCAGGCGGCTGATCTGTTAGGTGCTCTAGGTTTAACTGTGGCTTGATAGTTGCAGGATCTTTCCGTGGCACAAAACAGCTTATGCCACGGAATGCCTAACTATGCCGACGTCTGCTACGACGCAATCAACTGATGCTCTTGAAGGAATTTTTTAGCTACTTCCTGTACCGACTTTTTGTCCACCGAAACTTCACCGTTAAGCCGCTGCATCGTGGCATCGTCCAGCACAGCAGAAAGTCTGTTTAGCAAATCACCCAGTTCCGGTTGGGCATCCAGCACTTCTTGCAGAACCAGTGGTGTCAGGTTATAGCTGGGGAAAAACCCCTGATCATCTTTCAGAACGTGAAAGTTCATGGCCGAGATTCTACCGTCTGTAGCAAAGACCATAGCAATATCAACCTGCTTCTCGTCCAGCGCCTGATAGACCAAGCCCGCGTGCATAGGGACTATATTAGCTCGCCCCACCTTGAAGTCATATGCTTTCTGTAAACCGATCAGCCCATCAACACGCTTATTAAATTCGGCGCTTACAGCCATTTTTAGGGGCTTGCCTTCCTTATAGGCTGTGGCCAAATCACTAAGACTTTCCACACCATCCATTTCACCGTTACGTTTGGCCAATGCATAGGTGTTATTTGCCTTAGAAGGGTTCAACCAGACTATCCCTTTTTTTCCATCCAGCTCTTTAACTCGCTGATAAGACTCTTCAGGCCCTAATGGTTCCATGACTTTGTTGTAAGTGATCAACGACGTACCTGTATATTCCCAGCATATATCCAACTGTTTATTTTCCATCGCCTGACGCATCAAGCTTCCGCCAAGGCCAGTCATTGCTTTAGCCGAGATTCCATTGCCATTCAATAACTGTTCTGTCATCTCTGCCAGCAGTTGTTGTTCCGCATAGCTTTTGGCACCGATCGTCAACTCTTTCGAGTAGGCAGTTCCGCTAAGTAGAAAAGCAGAAGCCGTCACGGCGCTGATGAGTATTTTTTTAAACATTTTGATCTCCTGAGATTACAAAAACCTGTCAAACTGGCTTACGACCGTAGTGGATTGACCCCACGCGGTATAAACCAGTACTGTATTTGGCCAAACGTGAAGTCAACCATCACAGCCAACACTGCCACCGGTATGGCACCCGACAGCATCATGTCGATTTCATTCATGTCAATACCGGTAAAAATCAATTCCCCCAACCCACCGCCGCCAATTAGAAAGGCCAGCGGGGCTGTACCGATGTTGATGGCAATCGCTGTGCGTATACCTGCAAAAATCACCAATAATGAATTTGGCAGTTCAACCCGCAGCAATATATAAAGGGGACGCATCCCCATGCCAGTGGCGGCCTCAATCAGATGCGCAGATACGGATTTCATACCCGCATAAGTATTGCGCACTATGGGCAGCAAGGTCATGAGCCACAAAGCAAATAGAGTGGGCACTTTGCCTATCCCCAGAAAACTCATGGACAACGCCAGAATTGCCAGCGTAGGCATAGTGGCGCCAATATTCAAAACCTGCATTACCGAACTAGTGAACTTTGCCATAAAGGATCGGCTCAACAACATGCCCAATGGGACACCCACCAAAATAGCAAGGCCACCAGAGACCGCTACCAGGCCCATATGCTCCCAACTCAGATACAAGACATCATCCAAGTAGAGTTCCACCATGGAGGCAAGCCGATCTTGCTGCATAAAAAACAGGCTTAGCAATAGCGCTGCCGCTAAGCCGACCCCGAATAACCTGGGCAATTGTCTTCTCATGCTAGCGAACTCGAATGGGCCAATGATGCGTCTGTATTACGATAGACACCACCCAGCTCGTGGCGTATGCCACGCTGGGTAATGCAACCATGAAAAAGCCCATCCGAATCGACACAAGCCAGCCAACTGATACCGTGACGAAACATGCTGGATACTGCTGATCGCAGATCCTCGTCAACGTGCGCCTTAGTGGGCAAGACTCGGTAGCGGCTATTGACATCGCCACACGTATCTAATGCGTCCTCTAGAAACAGGGAGCCAAGCAAGCGCCTTTGCTGATCCAGCACCACAATAGTATTGTGCCCCGCCTGTGCCATCAGCGCCACGGCCCGCTCCAGGGTGTCTTCAGGCATCACAGTAACCACCGACTTGTCCATAACGTCGCGTACCTGCAGCAATCTCAGCCGTTTTAATGTGCGATCATTACCTAGAAAATCCGCGATGAAATCATTGGCTGGATGGGCTAAAAGAGCGTCAGGTGTAGCGAACTGCTCTAGTTGACCATCACGAAAAATAGCAATTTTGTCACCCATCTTTACTGCTTCGTCAATATCATGACTGACAAAAAGGACTGTTTTACGCAACACCTGCTGCATCTTTAAAAATTCGTCCTGGATGCTTTCTCTATTAATTGGATCAATCGCCCCGAATGGCTCATCCATCAAGAGTACTGGCGGATCCGCTGCCAGCGCCCGAGCAACACCTACGCGTTGCTGCTGTCCGCCGGATAGTTCTTTGGGATAGCGCTTCAGAAACACAGCCGGATCCAACGCCATCATGTCCAACAATTCTGCGGCACGGCGTCTAGATCTGTCCCTTCCCCAGCCAAGCAGGGTCGGCACGACACAGACGTTTTCTTCGATGGTCATATTGGGAAATAGACCGATCTGCTGAATAACATAGCCTATGCTGCGCCTAAGCTGCACCGTGTCTACATCGCTGGTATCTTCACCATTGATGTACACCTTTCCCGATGTTGGTGTGACGATACGGTTGATCATTTTCAACGTCGTTGTTTTGCCACAGCCCGAAGGGCCAAGCAAAACGCATATTTCCCCCTCGGGCACAGACATACTAATATCATCAGCCGCCACAACTTTCCGGCCAGAGTGCTCAAAAACCTTAGTAAGTTTGTCTAGTCTTATCACTTTCTCATCTCTTTGTTATTGGCTTTCAACTCTAGGAACCCATAGGTGTCAGGCGCTTCTGAAGCGTAGACAAGCCATAGTCCGCAACCACAGCCATGATGCTCACGGCCAATGCACCGGTAATCAATTGATTTGAATCAGTTTGTGCAATGCCGTTGCTAATAAAATCACCTAGCCCACCAGCACCGATATAGGTCGCTATCGTCATCACACCAATATTCATCACCACCGCAATGCGGACACCTGCCATGATTACGGGGATAGCCAAAGGAATTTCAACCATGCGCAAGCGCTGTAACGAACGCATCCCCATACCCTTAGCCGCCTCACGCAAAGCGGGGTCAATATTGTTAATGGCGGAATAGGTATTGCGAATAATCGGTAAAAGCGAATAAAGCAATACAGCAACCATTGCTGGTACAGGCCCCACGCCATACCCTATCGGCGAAAGCAAGGGGATCATCAACCCGAATAGCGCAATCGAGGGTATCGTGATCAATATAGAGGCGACATAAAGAACCAGACTGGCTGCACGCTTATGCTGGGTAATCACAATCCCAATAGGCACGCCAATTAAAATCGCCATGCCAACCGCTATGCTGACTAGAACAATGTGCTGCAAGGTACGGTCAAGCAGTACCCCGAGGTGTGCCTGAACAAAGTTTAGAATCTCCACAAAACCATCCTCTCAACCCTTCGTAAATGTGGTTTAACCTGGCTCCAGAACAGCACCAGCCAGCTTGCCCGCATTGGGCACAGCCGCAGCAGCCAGTTCGGCTCAGGTCAAAGAAACATGCCACCGAACATAATCGGGCGGCACAGTGCAGTGAACGTCGCCTTACTGCCTGAAAGGTTGCAATCGGCCGTCCAAAACTGACACTATCTTTTCATAGACAACAGCAAGGCCCATAGCCAGGGATGCTGTGCCAACGATATATGCGGCGCTTAATAAGCGAAAAAGTTCGAATGCTTATGCCAAATTCATCCGCGATATGGCAAGTAACTCTGCGTTAAGCAGAGCAATAGCTAACATGCGTCTATAGAAATTATTGGCCAAGTCTGACCAAAGGCATTGAAAAAGCTACTGTTTTCCGGCCCTTGCCGAAAAAGATGTGGTCGATGTGTTGGTCTTACCTAAAGGTAATAACTCCAACCGACCTAAGCCCTCTAGTATATACCATGTCTTTTTTGCAGCCTACCCATCGATAGGAAAAGCCGGAAAAGCGCTTAATAACCAGAGAATTCCTCGGTGCGTATGTTGTCGTCATCAACCCCAGCATCATTGAGCATAGTGCGCAAAGCCGTCACCATGCCTTGGGGGCCGGAAATATAATAAATAGGCTGGGTTAAATCACTAATGTATTTGGATAACATGGCCTGATTAATAAACCCGGTTTCGCCCGTAGCTGGCTTGGTAGATGGCGGGACATCAGTCACGGTACTGACATAGGTGTATTTGGGGCGTTCTGATTGGGGTCTGGACAGGTCTTCGGTAAACGCAGCATCTTGGGGCGTTTTATTGGAGCTGAAGACAAAAATTTCGCGGGTGGGCTTATCGTGCAGAGCCTGCATCACTATGCTGCGTACCGGAGTAACGCCTATCCCCCCCGTTAGAAAGACCGCCGGGATAGCCACATTATTGTGCAAGGTAAACGAGCCGTATGGCGCGTCCATAGTCAGTTCAGTGCCTATGGGTAGGTCTTTCAAGACCCGCTTGAAGGCTGTATCTCGCATACGCGTAGCTATCATCAAGTTGGTTTCGTAAGGCGCACTGGTCAAGGAAAAACCACGTATATTGCCTTCGGCATCAGTTTCTGGGGGGTTAAGCAGCGTAAAGTCAGCAAACTGCCCCGCCTTATGAATAAACCCAACAGGCTTTTCAAAGGAAAACGACATCGTTCCTGTTGCAATCTGTTTTTTGGCTTTAAGTTTGATCTGGTAAATAGACACAACACACCCCCCTGATGTATGCACTAACCAATGAAATTTGAATTCCCTAATTTAGCGCGCGAGGTGTTCATGTGACGCCCATCTTGTGCACGCCTACCCTTCAACCCTAGTGTACTCCTGCTATTGCGGACTGGCGAGACTTGTTGATGTCTATACGCAGAAAGGTGAGTTTGCTTGATCTGCATCAACCACTAAATGAACCGCATCAGGGAAACTTGATTTACATCAAGGAATATATACGCCTATCCTGTAGCATCTCCCGGTAGGGAACTTTATCCCAATCACGCAACACCTAACCCCCCTGGAGGGCAACATGGGCGAATATCGCAAATTGTGGTGGACATTAATATCCATACTTATCGTAACGTTTGCGATACTTGGATTTTCGGGGGTTGAAATCTACAAAAACGCACCCCCTATCCCCAAGCAGGTCGTCACTACGACCAATCAAGTGCTCATGACAGAGGCCGACATACTTGATGGTCAAACTGCCTGGCAAAGTACCGGCGGCATGCAGCTAGGCTCTATTTGGGGACACGGCGCCTACCAAGCCCCTGACTGGACTGCCGACTGGCTGCACCGCGAGCTAATCGCCTGGCTGGATTTAGCGGCTCAAGAAAACCACGGAGTGGCTAATTTTCAGGCCTTGAATGGTGAACAACAGGCAGCGCTGGAATACCAGTTAAAAACTGAATATCGCCTGAACACCTTTAATCCTGATACGGAAACCGTCACCGTCACCGAACGGCGTGCAGCCGCCATGGCGACAACTGCGGACTACTATCACAGGCTATATGGCACGGCGCCTGAACTCCAGAAAACGCGCGACAACTTTGCCATGAAGGAAGACACCCTGCCAGACGCCCAGCGGCGGGATGATCTAACCAACTTCTTTTTCTGGACAGCCTGGGCCGCCTCTACTGACAGACCCGGAACTGTCGCCACCTATACCAACAACTGGCCGCCCGAGCCACTGATAGGCAACCACCCTACGACTGAAAACGTGCTTTGGTCGCTAGCCTGCGTCATCATCCTGATTGCCGGTGTTGGCTTTTTGGTTATGGGCTGGGCTTTCTTGCGCAAACACGAACCCGATCCCATCTCGCCGCAGCGCGATCCCCTGACGCTGAACAAGCTGACGCCTTCACAAAGGGCTCTGGGTAAATACCTGTTGGTCGTAGTAGCGCTATTTGTAGCCCAGGTGTTATTAGGGGGCTTTACAGCCCACTACACCATAGAAGGACAACAGTTCTACGGCATAGACATATCACAATGGTTCCCTTATGCGCTGACCCGTACCTGGCATTTGCAACTGGCTATATTCTGGATAGCTACCGCTTTCTTAAGTGTGGGTCTATTCCTGGCTCCGGTAGTGAATGGCGGTAAAGACCCCAAATATCAAAAGCTGGGTGTCGACATTCTATTTGGCGCCTTGCTGGTTGTTGTGGTTGGCTCCTTGGTGGGCAACTTCCTCGCCATCAAACACATCATGCCCGCCGATTTAAGCTTTTGGTTCGGTCACCAGGGGTATGAATACCTGGATCTGGGCCGATTCTGGCAAATAGCGCTGTTCATAGGCATACTTTTCTGGCTGGGCCTGATGCTGCGTGCATTTATTCCGGCACTAAGACGCCCCGACAGTGACAAGAACCTGCTGGCCCTACTGGCGGCATCTACCATTGCTATCGGCCTGTTTTATGGAGCAGGCTTGTTCTATGGCGAACGCACCCACATCACCATTATGGAATACTGGCGCTGGTGGGTGGTACACCTTTGGGTAGAAGGGATTTTTGAAGTCTTTGCCACTACCGCCCTGGCCTTTGTATTTTCCAGCATGGGTCTGGTATCCAAACGCATGGCAACTGCCGCCAGCCTAGTTGCTGCTTCCTTGTTCATGGTCGGCGGCGTACCTGGTACCTTCCACCATATCTACTTTTCTGGTACCACCACGCCCATCATGGCGATAGGCTCTGCCTTTAGCGCCCTGGAAGTCGTACCCCTGGTTCTATTGGGCTACGAGGCTTGGGATCACTGGCGACTCAAAGACCGTGCGCCATGGATGGCAGCGGTTAAATGGCCTTTGCTGTGCTTTGTGGCTGTAGCGTTCTGGAATATGCTGGGCGCCGGTGTTTTCGGCTTCATGATCAACACACCTATAGCACTGTTCTACCTGCAGGGTCTGAACACCACCGCTGTGCACTCGCATGCCGCGTTGTTCGGAGTATATGGTTTCTTGTCCATAGGCTTTATCCTGCTGGTACTGCGCTACATCCGTCCCGGTCTGCAATTTAACGACAAGTTGCTGCACACCGGATTCTGGTGGCTCAATGCTGGTCTGGTTTTGATGATCATCACCAGTCTGTTGCCTGTAGGCTTGTTCCAATTCCAGGCCAGTGTCGGCACCGGCATGTGGTATGCCCGAGGTGAAGAGTTCATGCAGCAGGACTTCCTGCAAACCCTGCGCTGGATACGTACCTTTGGCGATGTGGTCTTTATTGTTGGCGCACTGGCCATAGCATGGCAAGTGGTTATTGGGGTCTTTCAGACTGGCTCTAAAACTGCGCAAGCAGATGACTTTGACAATGCGGTAAAGTCCACCAGCTAAGCGAACAACATAGAAGTCAGCCCTATAGCTACTGATCGGCCATCAACTCTGTTGGCCGATCAATAGCGCACAAACCCCGCCACCCTGCCCCACAATTGCACCAATAAACCCAGGCAGCAGGCTCCCCATGCAGCCAATCCAATCGCAAAAAACAATGGTGGCAACCACGCCAGAAAATCCAGCGACATAACGCCAGCCATCTGATAAGTGCAGGCAGCATACATCCCCAACGGAAATACGGCACCCCAGTACAAGGGCTCGTAGCGCAAGGGATAGCGTTTATAGACATAGCGCCACACTCCTAATACCAACAACATCGGTATCCACCAAGTTCCGGTCGCCCAGTAAAAAACAGTAAAGCCTTTTAAAAAGGGCAGCAGCGACAACAAATAGCTGGAATCCGTCGCATTCTGGATAAGCAAAGACCCGACCAGCGTAGAAATCGCCATGGCCCCCATGTTGATCCAATACGGCGAGGTCAGGTCAGCAGGCGCAAGCCTGAAAAATGTATAGCGATAAAAAATCAGCGACATAATCCAGATATACAGCATGCCGCCCCATAGC
This sequence comes from Burkholderiaceae bacterium, assembly GCA_017983955.1. Lineage (GTDB taxonomy): Bacteria > Pseudomonadota > Gammaproteobacteria > Burkholderiales > Burkholderiaceae_B > JAGOAJ01. The sequence goes on along the minus strand of JAGOAJ010000002.1, from coordinate 129,793 downwards.
CACATGGATAGCGCAAAAAAATTCAATGCTTCCGTATACGGCCCAGGTTTTCTGGCCAGCAAGGCACTTAACACCGCTATGGATTGTGTGGCGACTACTGCCAACAACCAGCCACCATTGATGCCTTGATCCAGGGTAGGTTTGCTTGCCTTGATAGTCAGTGCGGCAAAAACGGCATATGTCAGTACCAACCACAGTGTCACAGCCATGCCCCACAACCCCCACGCCCAGCTGTAGTTGTTGTGCAGCACCAACGCCTGGCTGCCCAGTATGCCACTACCCGCCACCATGGTAAAAAATCCAGGTCCGCGTGAATGATTGACCATGTCACCAAAAAATTGCCATGGGTGGCGCCAAGCACGCAGCAGAAACAACGCCCACAGCACACCATAAATACCTATATTCAGGGTGAACAGCAGGTCGGCGATGGTAGGCAAGCGCAAAAAATAGGCGCCCAGCGACATAATGCCGGTTGCCATTACCATGCCAAAGTAAGCAGACGACAAGCCAGCAAGAGCACTGTTGGCAGGCATGGTAGGTTTTGCTAAGGGTGTAATCATATTTTATTGTAATCAGGAAGTATGATGCTGTTTTGCCTACTCTACACCTATCAGTCTATGAACATCCCAGGACGAAAACCATCCGGCAGTACATTGGTCTACTCTACCGAAACCGGGCGCATCTGTCCCGACTGCCGCCAGCCTACTCCCAACTGTATATGTAAGGCTGTTACCAAACAGGTGATTGGCGATGGCGTAGTCCGCGTTTCCCTGGAAACCAAAGGGCGGCGCGGCAAGGGGGTAACCGTCATCAAAGGCGTACCCTTGGATGCGCTGGCACTGGCCGAATTGGGCAAACAGCTAAAAGCCGCCAGTGGTTCAGGCGGCACCACTAAAAATGGCATCATTGAAATACAGGGCGACCACCGTGAAATGGTGATGCAACGGCTTAGCCAGCGTGGCTGGCAACCCAAACGCGCTGGCGGTTAGGCCGTAGGCCCAGGCGCGAAAAACCGCTCGTGCATTTCTTCCAGCCCTAACAGCGCCAGTAAGCTAGTCAGTCTTTCTGTAGCTTTACGGCGCGGCAAGTTCTTGTAGGTCGCAATAATAAGCTCGTTTTTCATGGAGTGCTCCCATCCGACCAGCTCGGTCACGGTCACCTGATAGCCGTGTGCTTCCAGCTGCAAACACCGCAAAGAATTCGTTGCATGGCTGCCAAATTCCCGTGTGTGGATAGGGTGACGCCATAATTCAGCCAAGGCACCAGCGCTTAATGAGGCGGCTTTCTGGCTACGTAATACGCGGGCCACTTCAGCCTGACAGCAAGGCACAACCACTATATATTTGGCCTGTTTATGTAAGGCAAACCGTATCGCATCATCGGTAGCGGTATTGCAAGCATGCAGCGCTGTCACCATGTCTACGGTAGCTGGCAATTGATCCGATGTAATCGAATCAGCCACGGACAGATTCAAAAAAGACATACCTGGAAAGCCCAGGCGTTGCGCTAACTGGGTAGCGCTATCGACCAATTCCTCGCGTGTTTCTATGCCGTATAAATGGGACTGATCCTGTAGCTGCTTGAAGAACAGGTCATACAGTATGAACCCCAAATAGGACTTACCCGCGCCATGATCCACCAGCGTAATGCCATCACGGCCTTGCTTAAGGTCCTGCAACAAGGGCTCTATGAACTGAAATAGATGGTAGACCTGCTTGAGCTTGCGACGGCTATCCTGATTCATTTTGCCATCGCGCGTCAGGATATGTAGCGCTTTTAATAGCTCTATGGATTGTTCAGGACGAATTTCGTGAGTAATAGACATAAAAAAACTAGCAGGCCATTTAAAAATGCAGTCTGCTAGTTTACCCAATATTCCTGCTATGTCGCCCGTTCAGCTACGAATAGCTGAACGGGTGCTGCTGCGTTTCACCTACTTGGCGCCGCCGGTAGCTTGTACGACATACGCTGCCACTGCATCGATTTGCTCGGGGCTTAACATCGCTGCAAATGATGGCATGGCACCTATGCCAGTTTGCATGGCTTTAACCACCTGGTCGGTGCTGGGTTTAAGCTCGTCCAGGTCTGGACCTATGGTGCCTGCGGCGCCAGCGTCTTGCATCGTGTGGCAAATCACACAGGATGGTACTGCCCCTGTCATGAAAAGGGTTTTACCCTGTTCAAGTTGTGCTGCGTCATCGGCGAATGCTAAACCTGTCGTGCCCATCAAGGCCACGCCCAAGGTCACCGATAATAAAGTCTTCTTCATAAAAATAAAATTCCTGAAAATTAAACAACAACGATGCTGACCGCATGGTCGCGCCAGCTATTATTCACGTAACCGCGATTATTTTCCAGTCGTTGTTCCGGCTGGACCTCGCCCTTGGCGTTGGTGCTACGGCTGGCTAGCTCGTATTTACCTGGCTTCAGGTCGGCTGACAAGACAAATTCGCGCCAAGCGTACTTACCTAAATCCGGACCTACAAACTGGGCTGCCTGCCAATTAGCGCCGCCATCTACCGATACTTCTATCTTGGTGACATCGCTCATGCCGCCCATGGCAACACCGCTGATCTGGACTTTACCTGCCTTGATTTCTTGGCCGGCATCGGACGGCGAGTTGATCCAGGACTTGGTTGGCATTTCCCAAACGGCAGGATCCTTGGGGGTAGCTTTGACACCAACTGGCGACATGCGATAGCTGTTTTGCTGAATACTGGCAGGCGACTGCTCTACAGTAAATGCTAGCTGCTTAACGTATTTGATGCTATTGACGCCAGTGTAACCAGGCACAATAACGCGCAGCGGTCCACCGTGCGCCAGCGACAGAGGTTCGCCGTTCATTTCCCACGCCAGTATTGCGTCCTCGATGCCCGACAGGGGCACGGAACGTTCGACAGCAATGGTATTTCTATCCAGACCTTCAGGTATGGTTTCCCCACCTGTGCTGGTCATATAGGCCACGCCATCGGCCATGCCACCTAAAGCCTCGATCACGGCTTTAACAGGCACGCCCGTGAAAACCACGCAGCCCGCAGCGCCTACCGTCCATTGGGTGCCACTAGGCTTGTGCGGAAAATACGCACGACCATTACCCGAACACTGCAACACCATGGGCAAGGCATTCAAGCCCAAGGTTTTCAGTTCAGCAACCGTCATGGTCTTGGGATTTTTTACCCCAGTAATTTCCACGGCCCAGTTATCTGGATCCTTAACGATATCGACAGAGGGGGGACTAACGTTATTGCGCACAAACAAACGATCTGTTGGTGTAATTACACTAGATCCAAAGGCGGTGCGTTTAGTCTCTATGGTATTCGCGCTGTGTACTATGACGCTGTTGGCATCTTTCCATTCAGCATAGCCAGGCAGTGCCTTGGCTGGGGCTTCGGGTTTTGCACCCGGTATATCAGCTAGGGCCACATTGCTTAAACCTGCCAAAGCAATCACGCCTCCGGTCGAGGCTAACAGCCTGCGACGTCCCAAATTAGCAATATCTTTCATCTCGAACTCCTGGTGAATGATTCTTAGGTACTACGAACCTAGCCATGATTGTAGGACGCTTAAGAAAACCATGCGTCCCACAGGAGTTTTAACATGAGATCTGGCCAACTACTTGATAGGCTTGATACCCTGGCAATCAGCCCCCAGCCATTTGCCTTCGTGACTAATATCCATTTTGACAGGGCGTCCAGCCACGCTGCCTTCCATGGTCATTTTGCTTTTGTAGCTTTTGGCCGAGGCATCCCAGATATCGCCCTGTCCCACCAGCTTACCCTCAGGACTTAAGCAAGAAAATGTCAGGTGAGCTGCGCTGCTGGAGATGACCTTAGACGTGCTAGTGCAGGTCATGTCCGGATCGTCGGTGTAAGGCTGGAAATCTCGTGCCGCCATTTCAGGGGTCAGACACTGCTTAATGACGTCAGGCTGGGACATCGATGCACCCGAGCCTTTCAGCATTTCTTCCATTTGCTTGCGCTGGGCAGGCGGCAAGCTTTCCATCATACCCGCCATACTATCCAGCACCGCCGACACGGCGGAACCCTTGTCCATGCGTAGTTCCCACAAGCCGGGCGTACGTTGTTCTAAGGACTGCGCTGCCGCCATACTAATGTGCAAGCACATAGCTACAGCAATACCACCATATAAAAAACCTGACCTACGCATAGCATCATCCTTGAACCAGAGTCAGCGCTTATAGTACAAAACTAAATTGCTAGTGTCGCCCTTCATTTGGACGGGATGACAGGTGTTTCAGGTTTGCAACATACGCTGTGCTTCCGTCGCCAGGCCGGTATCTGTTCGTCGAAAAATCTGGAAGCGGGTTTGGTGGTCTTTTTCAGCGCCATCACCGTCCGTCAGGGTTTGGTGCAGCTGCGTGTCATGCTGCAGTTGAAAACCATAAGCGGCCATATGGCGATTAAATTCTGGCCTATAGCCGCGACTAGGATCCATCATCCAGACTTCGGCGGCAGAAAACGCATGATCGTTGATAAAGCTGGCTACGTCTTGCGCCATACCGCGCTCGTACAACAGATCGCTACCTATGATCAAGTCATAACGCGCACTAAGTAATTGTGCATCCGTATCCTGCTCACAGGGATCAGGGCCAACGCTACCCCACTGACCATGCCGATACTTCAAGACAGGCAAGCCATTTAGATGGGCATTTTTTTTAAGGAAGGTGCGTGTCAATGGATGACGGTCACTGGCTGTAATATGGGCGCCGCGCCGTTGTCCGACCAAGCTGGCCAAACCCAGGCCACAGCCTATTTCCAGTATGCGTTCATTCAAGGACACTGGCCGACTGGCCAACTGGGTGGCCAGTTGCACGCCTGATGGCCATAACAGCCCAAATAAGGACCAGTGTGCCGAAGATATGCCCAGACGCTGGGCGGCGCCGGTGGGGTCGTAATACTGTTGGTTATCTAATAGGGAACGTATGACCAGGTCATTGACCCCTGGTATGGCGATGGGTTGTTGTGTGGTTTGATAGCCAGATACCGTCATGCTGATGACACAATAATTAGCCTTCTTATGAAATAGACATATCAGTGTGCCTTAAATGGAACGATATGACCAGCCTGATGAACGTTTGCTCTTAGGTGCTAAGTTGTTGGTTTTGTGGGTATCTTTTCGCTTGGGTGCTAAGTTGCTGGTCTTTTAGGTACGTTCGCCCGCTGTGCCGGGCACCTTGCTCTGCTGCCCCGCTACGCGAAAGCAGCTCCCGCAAGGTCCCGCCACTGCGGGCTAGCCGCGAACTCAGAATGGTTTGCTAACACTCGTTGAGTTAACTATGCGGCATCGCCAGTGAAATTTTGTGTCTGCTCACTAGGCAGGCAAGCGTTGTGTCCACGGGAGTGCCTTTCGCGCAGCGGGGGCACAGAGTGGATACAACGGTTGACGGCCGATGCCACTAAAGAAAAACAAAACGCTTAATTCAACGCTTCTTTAGCAGCCTCTTCAGGGGTCAGACCATCGTAAAACAAGTCAGTAAACCATTCAGCGTGTTCGTCTATATGGTCCTGAGCCTCGCCCAAGGTGGCGCCGGCGGCCACCAGCAAGCCTTCTACCTGTATGCACCATTCGATCAGCGCCACTTCGTCTGGATCGGGCGCGCCCTTCTTAGTCATAATATTTCCTTAGTGTAGACAAGCGACCATGATACAAAACTTGCCGGTCGGTTGTCTGTGGCATTTTGACAAAATAGTCTGTGAAACAACAGTGCGGATGCTACAATTTCGGCCCCTCACCCTTGATTTATGCTTGGGCTGGCCAAACCAGCAACCACAGGCGTAAACCCCTTCATGATAATTCTGAAAAACGTGACCCTGCGTCGCGGCAGCAAGGTATTGCTGGACAGTACCTCGGTCACTCTTAATCCCGGCGAAAAAATTGGTCTGGTAGGACGCAATGGCGCTGGAAAGTCGTCGCTGTTTGCTGTCCTGAACGGTAGTCTTCGTGAAGACGGCGGCGATTTTTCCATCCCAGCTGCCTGGCGTATGGCTCAAGTAGCCCAAGACATGCCCGAAACCGAGCAAAGTGCCACCGACTTCGTGATCGAAGGCGATACCGTGCTGCAGGCCGCCCAAGCAGAAGTGACTGCTGCAGAAGCGGGCGAGGATGGCATGCGTATGGCTCATGCCTATATGGCCTTGCACGACGCTGGTGCGCATGATGCCCCCGCACGAGCACAGGCCTTGATACTGGGGCTGGGGTTTACCGTCCCTGAGCTGGATAGACCGGTCAACAGCTTTTCTGGTGGATGGCGCATGCGCCTGCAATTGGCACGCGCGCTGATGTCGCCATCCGACCTGTTGTTATTGGACGAACCCACCAACCACTTGGACCTGGATGCCCTGGTGTGGTTAGAAGCCTGGTTGAAAAGCTATTCCGGCACCATGGTGGTCATTAGTCATGATAGGGAGTTCCTGGATTCCATCACCGGCGTGACTCTGCACATAGACCACAGCAAACTGGTGCGCTATAATGGCAATTACAGTAAGTTCGAAGAAATGCGAGCCGAACAGATGCTGCTACAGCAAGGCGCACAGGCCAAGCAGCAGGAAAAAGCAGCCCACCTGCAAAAATTTATTAATCGCTTCAAGGCCACTGCCAGTAAAGCCAAGCAGGCCCAAAGCCGCATCAAGGCTCTGGAACGCATGGAGAAAATCGCACCGGTGCTGGCGGATGCAGATTTCCAATTCAGCTTCAAGGAACCGGCTAGCCTGCCCAACCCCATGCTGTCTATCTCGGACGCCAGCATAGGCTACCCTGCCCCCACCGATGCCCCCTTGGGTACTAGCGCCAATATTATCGTGCGCCAAATCAACCGCTCGGTACTGGCAGGCCAACGCATAGGCATACTGGGCGCCAACGGCCAGGGCAAGTCAACACTGGTCAAAACCATTGCCGACGCGCTGCAACCTGTTGCTGGGGAAATTATTCGCGGTAAAGGCCTGAACATCGGTTATTTTTCACAACAAGAGCTAGATGTATTGCGTCCGGCCGATACCCCCCTGGAACATATGTTGCGCTTGGCACGGGAAATTCCCGCCAATATCCGACCAAGCGCCATGGACTGTCGCGAACAGGGTTTGCGCAATTTCCTGGGCACCTTCAATTTCAGCGGCGATATGGTCAAGCAGGCCGTAGGCAGCATGAGCGGCGGTGAAAAAGCACGCTTGGTGTTATGCATGATAGTGTGGCAACGTCCTAATTTATTGTTGCTGGACGAACCCACCAACCACCTGGACCTAGCTACACGAGAAGCGCTTAGCGTGGCCCTCAATGAGTTCGAGGGCTCAGTAATGTTGGTTAGTCATGACCGCGCCTTGTTGCGGTCGGTTTGCGACGAGTTCTGGTTAGTAGCGCGTGGTGGAGTAACCGGCTTTGAAGGTGACTTGGATGATTATCAGGTGTATTTGCTGGATGAGGCACGGCGGCGCCGGGCAACGGCTGCAATGGCGGCCTAACCCTAACTATATATAATAGCCAGCCATGCTTACCTCTATCTTTGCTATCAGCGTTGGCGCCTCGGCAGGTGCCATTATGCGTTGGCTGCTAGGCCTTTCCTTAAATGCAATATTCCCCACATTGCCTTTGGGTACGCTGGCAGCCAACCTGATAGGCGGCTATCTGATGGGTGTGGCGTTAGCCATCTTTGCGCTCTACCCCATCACCTTGGAATGGCGATTGGCTATTGTGACAGGCTTCCTGGGTAGCTTAACGACATTCTCTGCCTTTTCCGCTGAAACCACTCTGCTGCTGCTGCAGGGACGGCTGATGTGGGCAACAGCTGCCATAGGTCTGCATGTGCTAGGTTCGCTGGCTTGCACCATGCTGGGCCTGGCCACTGTATCTGCCTTACGCTAGGCGTGGGCGGTCACTGCCAACATCATAATTAGGCATACCACTTGCTAATGGACTTCGTAAACAGGCTTACTTTTACTTTCAGCCCAACGGAGATCGACCATGCAAAAAAAAACGTCAGTATCACACAGAAGAACCCTGAGCATATTGGCGATGACCGTCGCCGGACTCGCCTTCACTGGCTGCACCACAACCATGCCCAGAGATCCGGCCACTGCCGCCGAGCACCAAGCTGAAATCAACACTCGTGCCAATGCCACTCTAGCCAGGCTCTATGAAGCCGCGCCCAATTCCAGAGATCTAGTATCCAGGGCCAAGGGCGTACTGGTGTTCCCCAAAGTGCTAAGCGCCAGCTTCGTGGTGGGTGCTGAACATGGCGACGGGGTGCTTAAAACAAATGGACGCAACGATGGCTACTACAGCATATCGGGTGGGTCTGTGGGCTTTCAGGCAGGTGCGCAATCCAAAGCTATAGTCCTCCTATTCATGACCCAGGAAGCGCTGGATAAATTCCGCAACAGTAACGGATGGACAGCAGGCGTTGATGCCACTGTGGCCGTCGCCAACATAGGCGCAAACGGTAGCATAAACACCAACACCGCCAACGAGCAAGTTGTGGGCTTTGTGATGACAAATGCCGGCCTGATGGCAGGCGTCTCGCTGGAAGGCACCAAGATCCAAAAAATTGACCAAGTCCGCAACAGCAGCAAGACCAACACCAACACCAACACCGACACCAGCCTCGGCAACTAAACGCCAGCGCCCCCGCCCTTGTTTCTATAATGCAAAGGGCGGGGGCGCTGTTTAAGTATCAGGTGACACGACGCCAAAGACTGACGCGGCGTAACATCAACATGCTGATCACAGAAATCACAAACACCAAAATAGCGGTAAACGGTATGCTTAACCAAGCAGCACTTCCTTGCTTAGGCAGACCGGCGATATCACCAACAATATCAAGCACTACAACGTGCATGCAATAAACCCCTAGTGCGCAGTCTGCCAGCTGTTTCAAAATTGGACCCAAGCGATGCACTGCCGCGCCCGCCCAACACAATAGGTAGCAAGCGCAAATGGATGCGCCCACCACCAAGGGCGACAGGTAATCGTAGAACACCAGGCTAAATTGGCTTTGTTGGCGAGCATACATATAGGTGGCCACCAAGGTCAGCATGTTGAATGCCACGAACAGCACGGCACTGATAACCATACCCCGCCAGGAAGTTGTGCCAGCCGCAAATGCTGGCTCTGCCAACTGGCGCAAATAGGCCCCCAAGAACAGATAGCCAAAATAGCCAAAGAAAGAACCCAACTGCCAAGTATCAATCAAATCGGTCTGCATACCCAGCACATATTGCGCTATGGGCCAGGCTGAAACCAGCAGCCATAGCAGTAAAAACAGATTTTTTTCTGAACTACTGCTTGCCTGCCAGATATGGCGTAAATAGGGTACAAACAGATAAATACCCACGATGGCGTATAAATACCAAAGGTGTGCTGCGACTGGACCACGTACTACATGCAATAGCCACTGTAGCGGCAACCCATAAGACTGGCCGTTCCAGCTATTCCACGCCATATAAAATAGCGACCAAAACAACAGCGGCGGCACCACTCGCAGCAATCGCTTGCGCAAATACACTACCAGCGTATCTGGCTTGCCCAGCAGCAAAGCACCGGAAATCATTAGAAATATGGGAACACAGCTACGGCTGAACGCGTCGTAGAAAGGCCCCGCCCAAGACGGTTCGTTCAGGGAATAGGTTTCAAGGCTGGCCGCATGCAACAACACCACCATAAAGCACCCACCTATACGGGCCGCATCCATACCGCGACTAAGACTGCCATTTATCATAAGGTATTTTGCCATATTCCCCTGCTATCATGGCAGTTCATAAAAACATCACAACACTTCAAGAGACAAGGCGGTAATTAGGTATGCATCCTGCATTGGTGCCCTGGGCATTATCTGGCGGCGCTGCCGTAGCTGTAGGTTTTGCCCGCTTTGGCTATGCACTGATACTGCCCGCAATGAAAACTGATCTGGCGCTAAGCTATGCTCAAGCAGGTTGGCTAAACACGTCAAATGCCCTGGGCTACCTGATGGGTTCGCTGTTGACCATTTTTTATGTATCTCGACTAGGCAACCGGCGGCTATTTGTTGGCGGACTATTATTAACGGCTGTTGCCTTGCTGGGTTGCGGTCTGACGCACGACTTTTATCTGTTGAACCTGCTGCGCTTTTTGGCGGGCCTAGGCGCGGCTGGAACCTTTATTTGCGGTGGCGTGCTGGCCAGCGTACTGGGCACCCGAGCCATAGTCATTTACTTTGCCGGCGGCGGCATGGGCATGCTGGCTACCGGAGCTGGTCTGCCCTGGCTGTTTGATTATGCCGGTTCGGCAGCGTGGCCCTGGGCTTGGATTGCAGTCGCCGCCGTTTGTGCGCCTATCTCGGCGGCGGCCATTGCCGCACAACGCTACAGTGCTGAACCTGCCGCGCCTGGAGCCGCAGCAGCATGGCCTTGGCGCAAGTGCAAGCAGGCCTTTATCGCCTACTTCATGTTTGGTCTGGGGTATATCGCCTACATGACCTTCATCGTAGCTTGGCTACGCGCCAGCCAAGTACAGGGAATGTCCATGGCGGCGATTACCTCGATTATGTGGAGCCTGTTAGGAGTCGCTTCCTTATTTGCCCCCGTGGTGTGGCGTCGAATTTTTAATGGTCGCAACGATGGCATCCCCATGACCGCTTCCATGACGGTACTGGGTATAGGCGCGGCCCTGCCACTGGCATGGCCCACGCTGACCGGCGTTTGGATGTCCGCGACCTTGGTTGGCGTCAGTGTGTTCATGGTGCCCTCTGCAGTCACAGGTTTTGTCAAAACCAATCTGCCCCAAGCCAGCTGGGGCAGCGCCTTGGCAGTCGCCACCAGCTTGTTTGCCCTGGGCCAAACTATAGGACCGGTAGCGGCGGGCTGGGTCAGCGACCTGACTGGGTCCTTATCAACCGGACTGGCGATTTCAGCCGCCATCCTGATTAGTGGCGCGCTGCTGGCCCTGACCCAAAAACCGGTGCTAAATCCAGCCTAATATCCAGTATGGTTCAACTCGCCTGCAAGTCAGTATCAAACAACGTAGTAAACCAGCGTCAGATAATGGCAAGCACTACCGCCCAATACAAATAAATGCCAAACGCCATGGCCATAACGCCATTTATGATCCGTGGCATAAAAGACTATGCCGCCGGTATATACCAGCCCACCAGCAGCCAGCCACACAAAGCCTGACCAGGATAAGGCCTCGATCAAGGGCTGCGCCGCAACCACTGCCAACCAGCCCATCAGAACGTAAATGATCAATGACCAAATACGCAGCCCCTTGGCCAGCCAAACTTCCTGAATAATGCCAATTATCGCCAAGCCCCACACAGCAGCCAACAAAGACCAGCCCCATGGGCCACGCAAGCTGACCAGGCTAAATGGGGTGTAGCTACCAGCGATCAACAAATAAATAGAACAATGGTCGAATTTGCACCAGATGCGCTTAGCCCTCCCGCGCAAGCTGTGATAAAGCGTGGATGACAAGTACAGGAATAACAACATAGCCCCGTATATGCTGAAGCTCACAATTTTCCACGGGTCGCCAGTCAAGACACCCATGGTCACCAAAGCCACCCCACCAATCAAAGCTAATCCAGCGCCCGCGAGATGGCTGATGCTATTAAAACGTTCGCCATAATACATAGAACCGCACCCTTACATTGCGGGGCGTACGGTTGGCAAGGAAACCGCCTCAATTACCGGACGCAAGCCCGTCAATAAATAATCCAGCAACTCACGTACCGGGCGTATGGCATGGCCGAAAGGCAAGGGTTCAGAACCACGAAAAAACAAACCACGTTTTACGTCGCCAGCCAATGCAAAAGCCAGCCTGGTATCTATGCAAAACTGACCATGCTTGCTAATCCCATCACGCAAGCCGCAACTGGCCAGGCAGTCAAAGCCTACTGTACATACGCGTTGCTTGGCGCCATTTTGCAGTTTTTCTTCTTTCTCAAGATAGGCGTCCAACCAAGGGGTGCGCACCGCCCGCGCAGGTAAACCTGCCACGCTCATGAAGGTAACGATGTCTTCTGGCCTAGCCTCGGCCAATACTCTCTTGAAATTGATATGCGCATCGCCTTCTGCTGTGACTGCAAAGGGCGTACCCAACTGCACTGCACTGGCGCCCATCCCCAGCAGTTGACCCACCTGCTGGTGGCTATGCACGCCACCCCCGGTAATTAAGGGTATATTTTCCTTTTCCAGTCCCAGGTCCTTGAATAACTGCAGGGCACCTTCCAAAACGCGTGGAAAGGCAAAATTCGGATTATTCAGGCTTTCGGCTGTGGGCGCGCCCAGATGACCCGCCGCATAGCGTGGGTTTTCAATCACTATGGCATCAGGCAGGCGGTTCTTGCGCATCCATTTCTTCAGGACGACGGTAATACCGCGCACATCGGACAGTATTGGAATCAAGGCAACCTTGGGGTGATCCTGAGTCAGTTCGGGCAAATCCAGCGGCAGGCCTGCGCCCACAACCACGGCATCCGCTTCGCTTTCGCAAGCCTGACGTACATAGTTGGCATAATCGGCCACGGCGCGCATGATATTGACAGCGATCAGGCCCTTCCCATCAGCCAGTTTCCTGGCACTTTTGACCTCGCGATCCAGAGCCACCAGATTGGTGGCATTAATCAGGTCTTTGTCGCGCGAGCGCCCGGTTTCCAGCATCAAATCTGGATGATGACGGCGTAGATCCACGCTGGAAATAGTGCCCACGGCGCCTAGCGCAGCCACCGTTCCCGCAAGACGATGGGCAGACACGCCTACTCCCATGCCGCCTTGCACTATAGGTAGCAAGGACTTGCCTTTTAGCTTGAGCCTGTCAAAAGCGGTTTGCAACACAGTGATAATCCTTCATTAAAATGGCTAAGTAAACCCAGCCACCACTATGACCGCAGAACGTTATAGATTCCTTAATAAAAATCAAGCTTGTAGTGATTTAATCGGAATAAGCTCAAGTATTCCTTTGTCGAGCTAAACCTTATGCAGCAATGCTGCTTTACCGACGCACCCGCATCGCCATAGCATCAGTCATGAAAGCGACGTAAGCCTTCGATGTCGACGATGGTGATTTCGCGCCCTTTGATTTTGATCAGACCGCGGCTACCTAGATCGTGCATAATGCGCGAAAAGTGCTCTGGGGTCAGATTCAATCGCGACGCGATCACGGTTTTAGTCGTTTCCAAGCGGAAGCGATCGCCATTCTGATAGGGCCCACCCTGCAATAAGTAGCCGATAATACGTTGCATGCCTGATTTAAGGGAATAGGCCTCAACATCGGCCATCAAGACATGCAAGCGCTTACTAAGCCCAGCCAGCATTTTCCGGGCAAAGCCGGTGTCGTTGTCCAGTTCGGCAAACACAGCTGCTTTGCCTACATGCAGCAACAAGGTATCTTCCAAGGCTTGGGCCGACACGATGTAGTCCTTGCCCATGAACATCAAGGCTTCGCCAAACGTGTCTCCTGAACCCAGCAGACGCACCACTTTTTCATCACCCAGCGGCGACACAAACATCAGTTTTATCTGGCCATAGATAACCGCATGAAACCCTACGCATGGTTCGCCTCTATGAAAGACCATGTCGCCACGCGGTACCGAGATCTCGGAGGTGGCGTTGGCCAGTCTAGCCAGCTCAGTGGGGGCCAACTCATTAAATAAAGGCAGTTGCAATAGGAAATCCTGTATGCGTGTTCTATCTATAATCAATTGCTAGTATCCTGTGTTCAAGTAACGCAGCCGCGCCATTCATCCCTCACAAGTCTGCCACACCATGACGAAAAAAGCCCTGTTTAACGTTATTGGCATCCTGGCCGTTACCCTGGCAATACTGGGGATATTCCTGCCCCTGCTTCCTACCACACCCTTCTTATTGCTGGCATCAGCTTGTTTTATGCGCGGCTCGACACGCTTGCATTACTGGCTGCACAACAACAAAACATTTGGCGTTTACCTAACTAACATCCAGTCTGGGCTAGGTATCCCCAGGCGCACAAAAATTATTGCCATCAGTCTGTTATGGATTTCATTAGGATTTTCAGCCTGGCAAATTTCATGGTTATGGCTACAGTGTTTGCTATTGATACCCGGCATTGCCGTAACCATCTATCTGCTGAAAATGAAAACCCTAAGCCCTGGCGACCAGGCCTAGATCAATTTCGAATATGTTGATACCGTAGGTTGACCCAGATAGCGGTCAAACACCATACCTATGCCGCGCACAAACAGACGGCCCTTGGGGGTAATTGTCATGCCGTTATCATGACTTACCATCAGGCCCGCCTCTCGATAGGGCTGTAACAGCTCCAGTTCGCGGGCAAAATACTGATTAAAGTCTATATGGTGTTGCTGGTTAATTGCTTTATAGTCCAAGGGCATACTGCACATTAGCGTCATGATGACCTGACGACGTAGTAAGTCATCTTCAGACAGGTGGTAACCTTTTTCTATCGGCAATTGCCCCTGATCCAGATATTGATAGTAGGCATTCAATGAGCGCACCGACTGGCTATAGGATGCCCCTACCTTGCCTATAGCCGATACACCCAGGCCAATCAAATCGCAGTCAGCCCTAGTGGTGTAGCCCTGAAAGTTACGATGCAAGCTACTGTCCAGGCGCGCCAGATTCAATTCATCATCAGGCTTGGCGAAATGATCCAGCCCTATATACACATACCCCGCCTCCAGTAGGCGACGCGTGGACATCAGGAAAATTTGCAGGCGTTCTTCAGCCGTAGGCAGGTCGGCAGCGACAATTAAGCGTTGCGCCTTAAAGCGGCTGGGCAGATGTGCATAGTTGTATAGGGCAATGCGATCAGGCGACAAACGTATCACCTGATCCAGCGTACGGTCAAAACTGCTTATGGTTTGCTTGGGCAAGCCGTAAATCAAATCAATATTGACGGACTGAAAGCCCGCTGCACGACTATCGCTTAGAGCACGCTCAACCATGTCCAAAGGCTGTATGCGATTCACTGCCGCCTGGACAGCGGGATCAAAATCCTGGACCCCAAAGCTGGTGCGATTAAAGCCCAGGCCCGCCAGCATCGACGAGGTATGCGAATTCACCGTACGCGGGTCTATCTCTACGCCCAACTCCGCATCTGGGGTGAAATTAAAGTGACTACGCAAGCTGTCCATCAACTGGGTGAGTTCAGCATGGTTAAGAAAGGTGGGCGTACCGCCGCCCAGATGTAATTGTTCGGTAACTCGGTCTGTTTCCAGATGACACGCCAGTAAGCCCATTTCCAGCGTCAGATAGCGCAGATACTCGGCCGAGCGGCTGTGATCTTGGGTAATAATTTTGTTACAGGCGCAAAAATAGCATAGGGACTCGCAAAATGGCAGATGCACGTAGACCGACAGCGGTGGATTGCTGGAAGCCGCGGCACGACTCGCCAAATACTGTTGATATTCCGTGTGATTGAATTCAGTGGAAAAACGATCGGCAGTAGGATACGAGGTATAACGGGGACCTGAACTGTCAAAACGCCGTATCAAGGCCTCAGAAATTTCGACATCAGGGAAAGAGACAACAGTATTGCTGATTTCAGTAAAAGCGGCATCCATGCCTTGCTCCGATAAGGTTTCTTTACCGATACATTGTCAGCCCAGGCGGGCCTACAGCCCTTGATATGGATCAATAATGCGATTAAAACCCTCTAACTGGAGGTATAAATTACAACTTTCACCAAGCTGAACAAAACATATCGTATTATTAGGGCAGTTTCCTTCCCCTGTAAGTCTGCCTGTTCATGTTGTTATTCCTAATTCTTGCCCTGCCTTTTGCGGGCAGCCTAGTGGCTGCGCTGCTGCCTTCTAACGCGCGTAATCTGGAAGCATGGCTGGCAGGTGCGGTAGCTATCATGTGCGCGGGCTTGGCCATGAGCCAACTCCCACTGGTCGGCAACGCGCAAATCATTAAAACCACTTTGGCCTGGATGCCTGGCGTGGACTTTACATTGCGCATGGATGGCTACTCGTGGCTGTTCACCATGATTATTACCCTGATGGGGGCATTAATCGTGCTGTATGCGCGCTATTACCTGTCACCCCAAGACCCTGCGCCGCGTTTCTTTTCCTTTTTCCTGGCCTTTATGGGTTCCATGCTGGGCGTGGTGTTATCTGGCAACTTGATCCAGTTGGTGGTGTTCTGGGAGTTGACCAGCCTGTCGTCATTCCTGCTGATCGCCTACTGGCATCATCGCCTGGACGCCAGACGTGGGGCGCGCATGTCGCTAACCATTACTGGCGCAGGCGGCCTGTGTCTGCTGGCAGGCATGCTGATGCTGGGCCACATGGTAGGCAGCTACGACCTGGACGATGTACTGGCTTCGGGTGACATCATACGTACCCACCCTTGGTACACCACCATGCTGGTAATGGTGGCTCTAGGTGCTTTAACCAAAAGCGCGCAGTTCCCCTTCCACGTGTGGCTGCCCAACGCCATGGCCGCCCCCACCCCGGTGTCAGCGTATCTACATTCCGCCACCATGGTCAAAGCCGGGGTCTTCCTGCTGGCCCGCTTCTGGCCTGTGTTGTCCGGGACCCCAGAATGGACCTGGATCATCGGTGGGGCCGGCATGATTTCTCTGGTCCTGGGCGCGTATGCGGCCACTTTCCAAACGGACATGAAGGGAGTACTGGCTTACTCCACCATTAGTCACCTGGGATTGATTACCCTGCTGTTAGGTATGAACAGCAAGCTGGCGTTGGTGGCGGCAGTATTTCATATGATTAACCACGCGACCTTCAAAGCATCACTATTCATGGCGGCGGGGATAGTCGATCATGAAACCGGGACGCGTGACCTGGGACGCTTGTCCGGCCTATACCGCAGCATGCCGATTACCGCCACATTGGCGCTGGTAGCGGCTGCTTCCATGGCCGGTGTTCCCCTGCTGAACGGCTTTATTTCCAAAGAAATGTTTTTTGCCGAAACCGTATTTATGGGCGGCGGCTGGCTTACACGTTTTGCCTTGCCTGCGGCGGCGGTCTGCGCCAGCGCCTTTAGCGTGGCTTATTCCATACGCTTCATTGCCCAAGTGTTTTTCGGGCCTGCGCCGCATGACCTGCCTCGTGCGCCGCACGAGCCACCCAAGCTTATGCTGATTCCCAGCACAGTGCTGGTATTGACCTGCCTGGTAGTAGGCATAATCCCCAGCATTACTGTAGGGCCGTTTCTATTGAACGCCACACAGGCCATACTGGGCTCATCGGCCCCAGTGTTCGATCTGCGTATCTGGCATGGATTCAACTTGCCCCTAGCCATGAGCTTCCTGGCTTTGCTGGGCGGTATGCTGTTGCTATGGTTGCTGCGTCACAGGCATCGCAGCCGGCCAGGGCGCACGCCGTTAATTTATCGTCTGGATGGCCGTCGCAGCTTCGATGCTCTACTGGAAGGCATCGACACGCTAGCCGATATTTTACTAAGCTGGTTGCGTTCGTCACGTCTGCAAACGCAGTTAATGCTGGTCATCGTTGCCACCATATTGGTGGCCGCCCTGCCTTTACTGGGCGGATCATGGATGCTGCCCAAACTCTCTACCCCCGCCGACCTGACCTTTGGCTTAATGTGGATTGCTGGCGGCGCATGCGCCATCGGAGCAGCACGCATGGCCAAGTATCATCGGGCGGTCGCGCTACTACTGCTGGGCGGCGCGGGCCTGGTCACCAGCCTGACCTTCGCCTGGCTGTCGGCGCCTGACCTTGCACTGACCCAACTGGCCGTGGAGGTTGTCACTATCGTATTGATATTGTTGGGGCTGCGCTGGCTGCCACGACGCGTCGAAGAAGACACCCGCCTAAGGCAAACCGCCGCCAGGGTATTTGTGCGCCGTTCTCGTGACCTGGTCATCACCATCGCCAGCGGCCTGGGTATGTCCGCCTTAGCCTATGGCATGCTGACCCGCGAGCGGCCTGTAGGAATATCATCGTTCTTTGTCGAGCAATCGCTACCTCTGGGGGGCGGTGCCAACGTGGTCAACGTCATACTGGTGGACTTCCGCGCCTTCGATACCTTTGGTGAAATTAGCGTCCTAGGTACGGTTGCGCTAGCGGTTTATGCCTTATTAAGACGTTTCCGCCCGCCACCTGAAACCATGGACCTGCCCCCTGAGCGTCAACAACCTGTGAGCGCCGCCAAGCTATTGGGCGCTTTCGGCGAGCCCGACCCCAAGGCCTTGGTGCCTGTGGGCGTAATGGCAATACCCGCTCTACTGGTGCGCTTGCTGCTGCCGGTAGCGGCGTTGATCTCTCTGTATTTTCTGCTGCGTGGGCATAATCTGCCTGGTGGCGGATTCGTTGGCGGCCTGATCTTGGCCACTGCAATTATTTTGCAATACATGGTTAGCGGTGTCATCTGGGTAGAAGCCAGGCCTGGCATCAATCCACAACACTGGATAGCCTTTGGCCTACTGGCATCTGGCGCCGCCGCCATATCTGTCTGGTGGGGCGCACGGCCCTTTCTGGCGGCCCTGTCCTGGGACCTGATGGTGCCCCTGATAGGCCATGTGCATATATCCAGTGTGCTGTTGTTTGACCTGGGCGTGTATATGTTGGTGGTCGGTGCCACTGTATTGATGCTGGTGGCCCTAGCGCACCAATCCTTACGTTTTTATCGCAAACCGGTGCCGCTGCTAGCTACCCCCACCACACCAGGAGCCCCTTAATGGAAATTATTCTTTCCATCGCGATAGGCGTACTGGCCGGATCTGGCATCTGGTTACTGCTTAGGCCCAGAACATTCCAGGTCATTATTGGACTGTCTTTAATCTCGTATGCTGTCAATCTGTTTATTTTCGCCATGGGCAGGATTACTCTGGGCGCTCCGCCCGTGATTGACGCTGAATGGGCAGCCGACCCTAGCCTGTACGCTGACCCCCTGCCCCAGGCATTGGTACTAACTGCCATCGTCATAGGTTTTGCCACCACAGCACTATTTTTAGTGGTCCTGCTGGCTTCACGTGGCCTGTCTGACACCGACCATGTAGACGGACGGGAAAATCGCCAATGACAAACTGGTTGCAACATCTACCCATTTTGCCGGTGGCCATCCCCATGATGGTGGGCGCAGCCATGCTGTTGCTGCGGGATTCCCAGCGCCGCGGCCGCCTGGCCCTATCGATATTTTCCATCCTCGCCCAAATCATCTTGGCCGTGACCTTGCTGTGCCTGACTTCGGGGCTACTGCCCAGCAACTGGCCCGACGGCGTAGGCGTTTATTTACTGGGCGATTGGCCTGCACCGTTTGGTATCGTGGTAGTGGCCGATCGCCTGGCAGCCATAATGCTGTTGCTGACATCCGTAGTGGGCGCAGCCAGCTGGGTTTACTCCACAGCTCGCTGGGACAGGGCCGGGGTGCATTTTCATCCCCTGTTCCAATTTTTGCTGATGGGGCTAAATGGCGCCTTTCTGACCGGCGATCTATTCAATCTATTCGTATTTTTTGAAGTACTGCTGGTAGCTTCGTATGGCTTGATGCTGCACGGGTCGGGTCAAGAAAGGGTAGCTGCCGGATTACACTACATCGTGATCAACCTAGTGTCATCGTTCTTGCTGCTGGTGGCATTGGCCTTGATCTACGGTCTGACCGGCACCTTGAATATGGCCGACCTGGCTGTTAGGGCTGGGGAACTTTCCGGGCCTGACCGACGGTTATTTGAGACCGGCGCAGCCATTTTGGGCATGGCTTTTCTTATCAAGGCTGCAGCCTGGCCCTTGAACTTCTGGCTGCCCGCAACCTATGCCAACGCCTGCCCGCCAGTCGCTGGAATTTTTGCGATCATGACCAAGGTAGGCATCTATGCCTTGTTGCGTATAGGCTCGCTGCTACTACCTACCGGGGCCCCTGCTGCCTTTGGCGGGGAATGGATGTTTCCCGTCGGTATGGCCACATTGATCTTTGGCACGATAGGCTTGCTAGCGGCTGGTCAGGTTGAACGCCAGGCCGGTTACTGCATCATCCTGTCCTCTGGCACACTACTAGCAGCGCTGGGCATGCCAGGGGTCGCCTTAACTGGACCCGCTCTACTCTACCTAGTCAGCTCGGTGCTGGCTTTATGCGCATTTTTTATGCTGCTGGAAATGATAGAGCGTACCCAAACCTTCGGCGCCGACCTGCTGGCGGTCAGTCAAGAAGCGTTCGAATTGGAAGACCCCGAAGCCGCTGACGATTCCGATGACGTAGTGGGCGTGGCCATTCCCGCTGCCATGGCTTTCCTTGGATTATCATTTATTGCTTGTGCGCTATTAATTACGGGCCTGCCACCCCTGTCTGGGTTTGTTGCCAAGTTCACCCTATTGTCAGCCGCCTTGCAAACCTCAACCACGGACGTACCATCTGCCGATGCCTGGATGCTAGTGGCGGGGGTGCTGTCCGCTGGCTTGGCCGGCATAATTGCACTGGGACGTACTGGCATACGTTTGTTCTGGATACCCGAAGACTCTGTGGTACCCCGTCTACGTCTTAGCGAAGCAGCGCCAGTGGGAGCACTGCTACTAGCCTGCGTGGCACTAACGATATGGGCGGGTCCCGTCATTCAATATATGGACGACACAGCTAGCTATCTGGACCGTCCCGCTTCCTATATAGACGCCGTTTTATCCCAAAACCCCACGCGTGGACTGCACATCGGAGCAGCACAATGAAGCGACTGAATTACCTGATACTGCCCGTAATGCTGCTGGCTATCTGGCTGCTGCTAAATGACACGCTGTCCGTGGGTAACATCGTCCTGGGTACAGTGTTTGCCCTGTTGTTGAACTGGTTGGCATTAACGGTCAGGCCATTACGTGCCAGTGCCAAGCACCCATTGATTGCGCTTAGCCTGATATGGCACGTAGCGGTGGATATTGCGCTGTCCACTATTGCTGTAGGACGCATAGTCTGTTTGGGCCAACGTTCAGGATTCAAACCCGGGTTTCTGCGTATCCCTTTGACTATGACTGACCCACATGGCTTGGCTGCCTTGGCCTGCATAGTGACCTACACGCCAGGCACAGTGTGGTCCGACTATTCAGAGGCAGACAGCGTCTTGACCCTGCACGTGCTGGATCTTCAGAACGAAGAACAATGGCTAAATGTTATACAACAACGCTATCAAGGTCCCCTTATAAGGATATTCGAATGATTGCACTGGTATTCTGGGCAGCCAGTTTCGCGCTGGGCTGCTTTGTTGTAGGGTTGGCCATCGCCACCATACGCTTGCTACGCGGCCCTGACGTAACGGACAGGGTACTGGCGCTAGACACTATGTATGTCAATGGCATGCTAATTTTACTGGTGTTGGGGCTGCAGTTTGGGGTGGCGGTGTACTTTGATATCGCCCTGTTAATCAGCATGTTTGGCTTTGTTAGTTCATTAGCGATGGCCAAGTTCCTGTTACGCGGCGAGGTTATAGAACCATGAGCTCCTTACCCCTATGGCTTGCCATCCCCGTTGCCCTGCTGCTGGTTAGCGCTGGCCTGATCACCTTGATAGGATCGGCAGGCCTGCTGCGTCTGCCCGACTTTTACGCGCGCATGCATGCACCCACCATGGGCAACACGCTGGGCGCTTTCTGCGTGCTGCTGGCCAGTATTATTGTGGCGTCGTTCGTTGAGCAGCGACCTATACTGCATCCCATACTGATCACCGTGTTATTGATTATTACGGCACCATGTACGGCCATACTCTTGATGCGGGCCGCGATAAAACGCCAGGCCAGGGCTGCACAACTTGCCGCAGAACAAGCCAATACAACAGAAATGGGTCCAGAATAACCCAGGCACGCGCTTTGCTAGCTACTTGTGGCATTAGGGGTCATGCTTGAACATTTTGATCCCGTTAACCAAACGCGTTGCGGCACAGGACATCCTGCACACCACAGCGCACAGTTCTCACAAGGAGCATGTCATTATGCTTAACCGATCACGTTTGCTTTCACGCCCGTCTTTACTGGGTCTAGCGCTTAGCGCCTGCCTGATTGCACCGTTGGCACTGGCCGCCGGGTCAACCGACGATAGCAGCAACAACCCAGAGCAACGCTATCAGGCAGATGTGCAACTGTGCAATAGCGGTCAAGGCTATCAAGACAAGGCCACTTGCATGAAAGAAGCGGGCGCCGCCCTGGAAGAAGCACGGCGCAATCGCCTGACTACTGGCGAACGACTGTCGGCCGAAAACCAGACAAAGCGCTGTGAAGCCCTGCCCGGCCAAGAGCGGGATGACTGCATGGTACAAATGTCAGGTCAAAACACGACCACCGAAGGCAGCATAGAAGCGGGTGGCGTATTGCGGGAAACCACAATTACGACCCAGGGGCCAGTGCAGACTCAGCCCGCGCCCAGCCTGACGCCAGCTCCAGTGATTTCAACTGAAGAGACGCCACACTCGCCTTATCTACCTGCACAGCCTGACGATACAGGGGCGAAGTAACTGCAAGGTATTCCAGACCCGCTAGAGCTCCAGCTGCCGCCCCATTTCCACCACCCGATTGGGTGGAATCTTGAAGAAACGGGAGCTGCCGCTGGCGTTGCGCGTCATAAAGGAAAACAAGCGGCGACGCCACCCTGACAGCAATCCCACTTTGCGCACCACAATCACTGTGGTATGCGACAGAAAGTAAGAAGTTTCCATTGGATTCAGATTAATCTCAGGGTGTATGCTGGCGATATATTCCAACAACTGCGGCACATCCGGCTCCTGCTTGAAGCCCCAATATGCAATAGCCTGCCAGCTATTGTCACTAATACGCTGTAACTGCACTCGCTCCGGTAGCGGTACATACGGCACATCGGTAGTGCTGACGTGCAAAAACAAAACTTGCTTGTGCAAGACTTTATTATGTTTCAAGTTATGTAACAAGGCGGGCGGGACAGTATCCACAATCATGGTCATAAATACCGCCGTTCCCGGGACCTGGGTGGGCGGATATTTATCCAGCGACTTCATAAAAGAGCTTAAAGACTGCTGATCGCCTGCCAAGGTCTTGTGCATCTGGTCCCTGCCTTGCTTCCAAGTTGTCATCAAAGCAAGCAAGACTAAACCCACTACCAACGGCAGCCAGCCACCTTCAAAAATCTTCAAGGCATTGGATGAAAACAGCAACACATCCACCAGCAGGAATACGCTGATTAAAGCCAACCACAATACCCTTCTGACGCCAACCGACTTGCGAGGTAACACCACCCACGCCAATACCGATGTCATCAACATGGTGCCGGTTACGGCAAAGCCATAGGCATGGGCCAGCCGCTCGGACGAGCCAAACGCCACCACCAAAAACAACACAGCCACAAACAATAATTGATTAACTCGTGGAAGGTAAATTTGCCCTTCAGCGCTGGCCGAGGTATGCAAGATGGCCATACGCGGCCAGAACCCCAATTGGACAGCCTGCCTAGTGACTGAAAATGCCCCGGAAATCACAGATTGGGAGGCTATCACCGTGGCCATGGTCGCTAGCACTACCAAAGGAACCAAGCCCCAGTCCGGCGCCATCAAAAAGAAAGGATTGCGCGCTGCACTGGGGTCAGCCAGTAAAACAGCACCCTGCCCCAGATAGCACAGTACCAAAGCAGGCAAGACAAGACTGAACCAGCTTTGGCTGATTACCTTGTGTCCAAAATGCCCCATGTCGGCATACAAGGCTTCAGCGCCAGTCAACGCCAAAACGATAACGCCCAGCAACAAATAGGTCTGCCATGGCGCTTGCGCGACAAAGGCATAGGCCCACATGGGATTCAAGGCCTGTAATATTTGTGGTTCCTGAAAAATACGCCAAGCACCCAAGATAGCCAGTGTTAAGAACCAACACAGCATAATAGGACCAAACAGTTTGCCCATGGTGCCGGTACCGTGCGACTGTATCAAAAATAGCGCTGCCAACACCACCACTGACAAGGGCACGACCCAAGGCAACAGCGTGGTTGAAATCAGGCTCATGCCTTCAATCGCAGATAGCACGGAAATGGCGGGCGTAATCATGCTATCGCCATAGAATAAACAGGCGCCCGTCAAACCTACTATCGTCAAAACCCATTGTTTACGCCCGGAAAGCCCTTTGACCGCCAAGGCCAACAGCGCCAGCGTGCCTCCTTCGCCGCGGTTATCTGCCCTTAAAATGATGCCCACGTACTTCAGCGATACCACCAGCATCAGCATCCAGAATAATAAAGACAGCAGGCCCAAAATCTGGTCTGGGCCCGCGCCTGGCATCATCGCCATCGCGGCCTTGATAGTGTACAAAGGGCTGGTACCTATATCGCCATAGACTACGCCCAGCGCGCCCATCAGCATGATGGTGCGGGGCGTGACTTCGGCGGCAGCCCCGGCAGCTTCCGTTGAGTTGATTCTGGTCATAATTAATTATTCTTGTCTGGTCAGTCTGGCGCCTATGCGCGGGCCAGGAAACACTACAGTAATTCGGGAGCCCGAAAACGTCGGACGGCTGATTAAATTCCACCAAGCGCCATGGGCCAGTGCAATTTCTCTAACAATAGCAAGCCCCAGGCCAGAGCCATCGCTGTAGCTGGATGCCGACGAACGATAGAAGGCCTCGAATACCCGCTTGGCGTCGTCCGCCTGTATACCAGGTCCGTCGTCTTCTACTGCCAAGGATGGGGGGTTGGCACTGACCTGCACGGTAATCGTGCTGGCGTTTACGCCATAACGCAAGGCATTATCGATTAAATTACTAAGCAGCTCTTCCAGCAAGAGCGGATCGGCATCTATCCATACCGGATGATCGGGCGCCTTAAGCTGCATATCCAAATGGCGACCACGCGCCGCCGGTATCCACTCGGCGCCACTCGCGCGCGCCCACTCGCACAAATCTGTACGCACGAAGCTGTCCTGCAGACGGGCGGTGGAATCCGCACGCGCCAATACCAGCAATTGCTGACCCAGCCGTATCATGCGATCAGTGACCGACTTGATCCGCTCGGCCCTTTCCCTGACGTCGGTAGGCAGTTCGCGAGACAACATGAGTTCGGATTCTAGCTTTAGTCCCGCCAAAGGCGTTCTAAGCTGATGAGCGGCATGACCAACAAAGCGCTTCTGAGCCTGCATGGAGTCATCCAGACGCAACAGCAAATCATTGACGTGCTCTACTAAAGGCACGACCTCAGCAGGCAAACCGCTGCTATCCAAGGCCTGCAGGTCGTCGATAGATCGACGCCTAATCTGATTGGTCAGTCGATTAATGGAGGCCAGCCCCGATCGGACACCGGAAATCAGTACCCAGGCAAACAAAGCCACCAGCAAGACCTGACTGGCAACCATAGTCCAGAAAATGTCCCGTAGCAGCCAATCTTCCAGGCTCATTTTCTGTGTCATGACCCAGGTCACCGACACATCCAGAATCACCAGCAGCACCACAGCAGGTAGTAAACGCAGGACCAAATGCCTGGCCAGCGAATCTTGCGGCATGAGCGTCGCCCACCAACGCCATGCGCCAGTATCTACAGCATCCTTAGTGGGTTGATCACGCCTCATGGTCCACGTCTAATAAATAGCCAAAACCACGTACGGTTTGTATAGAGGCACCAGACCCTTCGAGCCGCTTGCGTAGACGATAGACATAGACTTCGACCGCATTATCGCTAAAGTCAGCATCCCAAGCTGACAAGGATGTGACTATTTGGCGTTTGGTCACCACACGCCCCGCCCTGCCCATCAACATTTCCAGTACCGAGAGCTCGCGTACAGACAATGCAATGCGTGCGCCAGCCGCGTGTACCTCGCGCCCTACCGTATCAAATACCAAGGGACCGACTTCAATCAGTGGTTGCGCCTGGCCGACACGGCGGCGTGCGAAAGCTCGTACCCTGGCAGCCAGTTCAGCTAATTCAAAAGGTTTGGTGACGTAATCATCGGCACCTGCATCCAAACCCGCGACGCGATCATCCAAACCATCACGGGCCGTAAGGATCAATACAGGCACCCCATGATCCGCCATCCGCAGTTCACGCAGAATATCCAAGCCGCTGCGTCCTGGAAGGTTAAGATCCAATATCAATAGGCCATAGTCCTGCTGCGCCATGGATACCATGACGCGCTCGCCGCACTGCAACCAGTCTATGGCATAGCCCTGGTCACTTAGGAACTCGTGCAAAGCATGACCCAGAGTGGTGTCGTCTTCAATCAGCAAAACTCGCATACGATGATTTTATACTGATCTGGTCCAACCGCGTCTAAATCACGGAACCCAGTGCGGTAATCAGTCTGCGATGGGCTGTGAGCTAGCCTGAGGTGCAGGACGAGTAATGAAGCCTAGACGCTTCAAGCCCGCCGTTTTAGCGCTGCTCATGACTTGAGCCAACACTTCATAGCGCGTATTCAAATCGGCCCGTATGCGCAATTCTGGCTGCGGGTCCAGCGTGGCCTGATCTGCAAACTTCAATGCCAAATCACTGGCACTGACCGGGGTTTCATTCCAATACAAGATACCTGCGTCGTCAACAGCAACATCGATGACTACGGGTTCCTGCTCTACCGGCTGTGAGCTGGCCTGTGGCAACTTGATCTGAATAGAGTGGCTAAGCAGTGGTGCCGTAATCATAAATATTACTAGCAACACCAGCATCACGTCTATCAACGGCACCATATTGATTTCTGACATCGTATGGTTAGTATTTTTACCGCCCTCAAAGCTTCCGAATGCCATTTATTCACCTTTGGACGCAGCTAGCGCAACATGACGAACCCTATGGGTAGACTCGGCCTGCTGTCCAGTAGAAAGAAACGTAAACAGGTCATGTGCAAAAGCATCCAACTGCGCCAGATAAACACGGTTGCTGCGCACGAAACCGTTATAGGCAAGTACAGCGGGTATCGCAACAGCCAACCCCAGCCCAGTCATGATCAGTGCCTCTCCGACAGGACCAGCAATGCTATTGACCGTCACCCCATCTGACATACCTATACCGATCAGGGCATGGTATACCCCCCACACCGTCCCAAACAAGCCTACAAAAGGCGCTGTAGAGCCTACCGAGGCCAACACGGTCAAGCCGTTTTCCAGGATCGCCGTTTCTTCGTCGATGACCTTGCGTATAGTGCGTGTCACAAAAGCGCCCGTAGATCCCTTTTCCTCTAATTTTAACGCGCCATATTTCGCATGATGATTACGCGCATGTATGGCATGACTGGCTAAATGTGAGAACGGCTCGGTCGCGCCGTGGGTGGCCAGCTCATGTTCCACCTGCTCTAGCGAACTGGCCGCCCAGAATTCTTTTAAGAAACTATGCGATCGACGACGTATACGCATATTCAGGAAGGACTTCACAAAAATCAGATACCAACTGGCCAACGACATAATGATCAGTATGGCAAACAGGCTTTTACCCACCATGTCGCTTTGAGCTATGAAATGCAGCATCTATTGTGTCCTATAAAACAAAATCAAAGGGAAGGTCGGCCATGGCGCGATACGCTATCCCATTTTCGGTATACGGTTTAAAACGAGCGCTACGGGCAGCTTTCAGGGCGGCCTGGTCCAGACCCTCAAAGCCCGATGAAGAACGCACCTCGGCTTCCTGAACGCTGCCCTGCGCCGAGATCAGCACACGCACTACTACCCGCCCTTGCTCCTGGCGACGTTGCGAAGCACGTGGGTAGATAGGCATAGGTCTTTTCCCCAGGTAATCCACTGTGCTGACCATGCGCGGTTTGTTATCCGGCTGGATACTGGGTGTAGCCTTAGAAGGAGTACTGCTAGGAGCTGTAAGCGGGGCCGTCTTAACCGGTGCCTGCACGCGCTTAGGACTAACTTGTGGGGTAGGTACGGGCTTAGGCTGGGGTTTAGGCTTAGGCTGTGGCTTGGGTTGTGGTTTCGGCGGGGGAACCACAACAGGCGGCGGAGACGGCTCAGGTTCTGGTTCTGGTTCTGGTTCGGGCTCTGGTATCGGCTCGGGCTCGGGCTCTGGTTCAATAACCGGCTCAGGTATGGACTCTGGCAGTACTTCCGGCTCCGGTTCTATATCCGGCTCCACTTCAGGCTCAGGTACTGGCTCAATAACAGGCTCTACGACTGGTTCTGGCTGCTCTTCAACAAGCTCTGGTATTGCCTCTGCACCCACTTGGGCAACATCATCCACGACATCGGCCAATTCCACAAAATGTATTTCTGTCCCTTCATCCAGGCTAGGCTCTGCCATGTCGGCTGAAGGTGCAAGAAAAACCATACCCAACACCGCCAAATGCAGACCGACAGCGGCTACGCCGCCAGCAACCTTAATGGCAGGGATAAAACGAGTAGCAGGTTTGGCGTGAGAGCGCGTCATGAGTCCAGCACAAAAATATCGCTTATGACCAGCATAGGCGTATGGTATTTCTACAGAGCCAGCATATTAACACGAATGCGAACCATTCTTGATACTATTGACGCCAGGAACCGTCACACGGCATCAACTAGTTCCCTATTTTTTATTTTTCTGTAGACACAAAAAAGCACTTAGGGATTGCTCCGTAAGTGCTAATTTTTACCGCGTTTTATGGTGGGTGCTACAGGGATCGAACCTGTGACCTACGCCTTGTAAGGGCGCCGCTCTACCAGCTGAGCTAAGCACCCATTATCTGGGGCCACTGCCTGTTTAGGCAAAAACGCTAGAACAGAATTATAGCGTTAGTTTTTTAACTTGGCAAATGGCCCGTAATAAGTACTTAGTTAACTGCGTCTTTCAGGGCTTTACCTGGACGGAATTTAGGTACTTTGGCTGCCTTGATTTCGATTTCTTCGCCAGTGCGTGGATTACGACCCGTGCGTGCAGCACGTTCGCTGACATCAAAAGTACCGAAGCCAACCAGAGTTACGGCATCGTTATTTTTCAGGGTGATTTTGACTGCGTCAATAAAAGCGTCAAGCGCGCGGCCTGCATCAGCCTTAGAAAGATCTGCTTTGGCAGAGATGTGTTCGATAAGCTCTGTTTTGTTCATTAAGGATTACCCCTAAAAATTATTTTTAGCCCGGTTACGGTCAGCAACCTAAGCATTTAATTGAAGTGTGAAACGCAATCAGTACAACCAGTATTACCTACAACCACTAGAGTCGCGGTAAACGGCAACATCCATTAGATAAAATGCATGTGACTGAGTACCGCGTATTAAGCCCTTGAAACCCGCCGCTGTCAAGCAAAAAAACCTTGAAAAGCCGCATATTTATTGGCTTTATATCTTTAGCCCATGCTCCAGATCATTCAAAAGATCCTGAGTGTCCTCTATCCCGACAGACACCCTAAGGAAGGTCTCAGAGATCCCCATCTGAGCGCGCATGGCAGCTCCCATCTCGTAATAAATAGTTTGCGCCATGGGCAACACCAGTGTTCTGTTATCTCCCAAATGGGTCGCCAAAATAAAAACCTTCAGGCGATTCAGGAAGTCAAAAACGTCAATATCGTCAGCCAGCTCTATGCCCAGAAGCGCCCCATAGCGATCACCGAACAGTGCTTTGGCTCGTTCATGCTGCGGGTGCTCACTTAAGCCTGGGTAGTGCACCTTTTTAACGCGTGGGTGGGCCTCCAGGAAGCGCGCCATCGCTAAGGCATTGCTACAGGCCTTGTCCATGCGCAGCGCTAGGGTTTCAGAGCCTACAGCGATGCGGTGGGCGGCTTCTGACGCCAGGGTGCCCCCCATGTCGCGCAACCCCTTTTTTTTGATTTGCAGCAGGCCCCACGAGGCAGGGTTACCGCTACGGTAGGACGCGGCAATATTGCTGTAATCAGTCCAGTCATACAAGCCAGTATCAGTCACCGCGCCGCCCAACGCATTGCCATGACCGCCTATGTGTTTGGACAAGGAATTAACCACTAAAGACGCGCCTACGCTTTTCCCCTGACACAGCCAAGGAGTAGCCAGAGTGTTGTCTAAAACAAACACTTTTTGATTCTGATGGCACCACTCGCCTATGGCAGCCAGGTCAGGAATTTGGGTGCCTGGATTAGCCAAAGTCTCTGTGAAGACCATGCGAGTTTCTGGTCTGCAGGCTGCAATCACATTTTTTATATCTGTGGCATCCACGCGACTAATTTCGACCCCCAGACCTTCCAGAGTGTTCAACAAACTGTTGGTATTGCCAAAAATATGCTGGCTGCTGATCAGGTGGTCACCGGCTTTGAGCAAGGTGAAAAAAGTAGCGGTCAATGCCGCCATACCGGTGGCAAAACTGACTGTTCCTATCCCACCCTCCATCTTGCTGACTTTATTTTCCAACGCTGCGGTAGTAGGCGTACCCTGCCTGGCATAGGTATAGCCAGCTTTGCCCTGAAAGACCGCAGCCAGCTCACGGGCGTCTTGGAAGGCATACTCCGTTGAAGGGTGCATGGGCTTATGGATTGCGCCGTGCTCGACCGTAGAACGTCTGTCCAGATGAAGAAGAGTAGTAGTAAAGCCGTTGTTATCCATGACACCAGATTGTAGAAATTAAAAGAAAAAAAGCCGCCATCCATCATACCCAGATGGATGCCAGCCAGCCGGGGAAAACCAAGATGATGTGGTTATATGCTTAAGCCCTGCGCTGACGCACAGACTCGTACAGGCATACTGCACTGGCCACGCTAACATTCAGGCTTTCGACCGAACCCAACATGGGGATGTTGACCAGCTCATCGCAGGTTTCTCGGGTCAAGCGTCGCATGCCCTCGCCTTCTGCGCCCATGACCCAGCCCATGGCGCGTCGCGCGTCCACCTGATGCATGGATGATGTGGCTTCGTCATCCGTGCCCACCAGCCAAACATCACGTTGTTTCAGTTCACGCATGGTGCGCGCCAAATTGGTCACCATAATATAGGGCACGGTTTCAGCAGCACCGCAAGCAACACGCTGCACGGTACTGTTTAAACCCACCGACTTATCGCGCGGTGCAATGACGGCATGCACCCCTGCTGCGTCGGCAGTCCGCAGGCAGGCGCCCAGATTGTGCGGATCAGTGACGCCGTCCAGTATCAAGAACAAGGCAGGTTCGCCCTTGTCTTCCAGCAGATCCAGCACCTCGCCCACATCTACAGCCAAGGGATGAGCTTCGGCCAGGGCCACCACGCCCTGATGACGTACGCCACGGGCCAAGCCATCCAACCTGGTCACATCAACGGGTATAACCCGTACATTGGCTGCCTGCGCCAGTTGGATAAAGGTTTGCATGCGCTTATCGCGGCGTGAGGCTTCAACGTAAAGCTCTTTGATAGAGCCAGCGGCATGCCTGAGTCTAGCGGTTACTGCATGAAATCCAGCCAGAACCTGATGGGACGACATAATCTTCCTTGAAACATAAGCAAAGCACGATTTTACCCGCGACTGCGACCCACCTTTTTAGGCGTGACTATTTTGGCCTTACGCTTGGCATCGGCCCGACGTTGCTGAGCTGTCGTGCCTTTAAGCGCCAAGGGTTTGGTGGAGGCGGCACGCTTGACACGATGCGGCTCGGGGGCAGGTTCAGCGGCGGCTTTAAGAGTCTTGAATCCAGTACCTTTGACCAAGCGAAACTCAATGCGCCTAGACTCCAGGTCGACTCGCGCCACTTGCACCTGCACTGCATCAGTCAGCCGGTAGCGTATGCCGGTGCGTTCACCGCGAAGCTCGTTCATGGCTTCGTTGTACTGGAAGTAGTCTGACCCAAGCTCAGACACGTGCACCATGCCCTCGACAAATAGGGTGTCTAGCGTGATGAAAATGCCAAACGTGGCAACTCCCGTAACACGGCCACTGAATATTTCGCCAACCTTTTCCTTGACGAACCAGCACTTGAGCCAGGCCTCTACATCGCGTGAGGCATCGTCAGCACGACGTTCGCGAGCTGACAGCAACATACCTAGCTTTTCCCAGATCGCCTGTTCATGTTCGGTACGGGACAAACTGGCGTCCACACCCATCTCGGCCAGTTTTGGCAAATAATGTTTAGAGCGCAGCAGGCTTTTGATGACGCGATGCGTTAACAAGTCCGGATAGCGTCGGATTGGCGACGTGAAGTGCGCGTAATGTTCGTAAGCCAGGCCGAAATGCCCCATTTGCTCGGGGCTGTAAATAGCCTGCTGCAAAGACCTCAAGCACATGGTCTGAATAATCTGGAAGTCGGAGCGGCTGCGCGCTTCCAACAGCAACTTGGCATAATCATGTGTAGATGGTTCGTCGCCACCGTCCAGATGCAAGCCCAGGTTGCGTAAATACGTGCGCAACGCCAGCAGCTTATCTGGCGTAGGGCCTTCGTGCACCCGATATAGGCCATGACGCTTATTACGCGTCATGTATTCAGCGGCGCAGGTATTGGCCGCCAACATGCATTCTTCGATCAGCTTGTGGGCATCGTTGCGGACATGGGCTTCTATGCGTTCTATCTTGCCCATAGGGTTGGAAATGATTTTGGTTTCAACGGTATCAAACTCCATGGCCCCGCGTTTGCCTCGGGCGTGCGCAAACGACTGATACAGTTCGTACAGATTGCGCACGTGCGGCAGAAGATCCCCCAGGCTGTTGGCCGCTGGCCCTGCGGGCTGCTGTAAAGCGGCCCACACCTGATCATAGGTAGTACGTGCATGAGACCGTATCACGCCCTCGTAAAACTGATATGCCGTTACATTGCCCGCCTTCACGCCATTGGCCGGGATGACCATGTCACACACCAGTACCAGACGATCAACTTCAGGATTTAGTGAGCAGATGCCATTGGACAAGGCTTCGGGCAACATCGGTATGACGCGACGTGGAAAATACACACTAGTGCCACGTTCCAAGGCGTCTGTATCCAGACCATCACCAGGGCGTACATAGTGGCTGACATCGGCAATAGCCACCAACAAACGCCAAGCGGGTCGTTTGCGCTTTTCGGTACCTATATCCACTGGCATGCAGAACACTGCATCGTCAAAGTCGCGTGCGTCTTCGCCATCTATAGTGACAAAAGGGATCGTCCGCAAGTCGATACGGCCGTTGAACTCGGCGGGCTTAACCGTTGTCGGTACACTGGCAGCTTGGGCCAGCGCAGCTTCGGAGAACTCGTGAGGAACATCGAATTTGCGCACGGCAATTTCAATTTCCATACCCGGATCATCGATTTCACCCAGCACTTCCAGCACGCGTCCCAAAGGCTGGGTATGCCGCGTGGGTTGCTGAACGATCTCTACAGTGACGACCTGGCCGTGCTGGGCACCACCCGTATCCGTAGCCGGAATCAGGATGTCATGCTTGATGCGCTGATCTTCTGGCGCGACGATATATGCACCGCGCTCTTTTAGGAAGCGCCCCACCAGCTTATTGGTTCGACGCTCCAACACTTCTACTATGGTAGCTTCAGGTTTGCCACGATATTCGCCATCGGCGCGCGCCAAGACCCGGTCACCATGCAAAACTTTTAGCATTTCACGCGGCGACAGAAACAGGTCTGGTCCGCCATCGTCACGCATCAGAAAGCCAAAGCCATCTCGGTGGCCCTGTACACGTCCGGCGACAAAATCCAGCTTGTTGTTGATTAACAACAAACCTTGGGGATTGAAAAACAGCTGACCGTCGCGCTCCATGGCGCGCAGTCGACGCTCGAACCCTACAGAGAGCGGAATAAGGGCATTCAGGGCTTGAGCCATTTCCGTGGTGCTAACCGGAGCCTCGGCGGTACGTAGATACTGCATAATACGTTCACGGCTAGGTACATCCGGGTCAAAATCAGGTGGCAACTCATGCACTCCGATCGTGACGTCACTTTTGTTTGTATTGCTTTTAGATCGTTTGACCAAAGGTGATTTCCATTTAATTTATTTCTAGGTTATACTTTGCGCCTCTTAACGAAGTAATGCAAACGCAGCAGTAAGCAATAGCATACACTTTAGTTATGCCCAGGTGGCGGAATTGGTAGACGCGCATGGTTCAGGTCCATGTGCCGCAAGGTGTGGAGGTTCGAGTCCTCTCCTGGGCACCAAATATTTTTAGGGACTGCTACCAAGTCAAGTTCCTAAGCAGTGAAAAGTAAAAAGGCCCGCACCATGCGGGCCTTTTTTATATTCAGTAGCATATAAAATAATAAATATTGCCATATATGGTTGCTTTTTCCACATTATTGGCAATTCTTAACATTATCTGTCAGTAAAACCCCGCCACAACTGACCAGTAGCCAGTTGAAACGGTGCATAATCATAACAAGCGCTTTCGCCGCACCTTCATCTAGCAACACTCTGAAGACAGACAGCCCATATACGCTGTCCCGATATGCGTGCGCCCTGCGTACGGACTCATATCGTAATGGTTACCGATCGGGAGTCCAACATGAACTATGTGCCATTAGCCGCTCCGCAACAGCTTAAACAAATTATTGCCGCTGCCAATGTCGGGGTCATACTTATAGATCTTGAACACACCATCTCGTGGGCCAACGATCTGGCCCTGTCCATGCACAATGTCGAACGATTGGCACACTTAGGTGGCACAGTGGCTGGTTACCACAAGAAGTATCAACTGCGGTATCTGAATCACCACAGACTCAAACCCATGCAATACCCAATAGACCGATTACTGGCCCATGAAGAGTTCTCTAACGTCGTGGTCGATATACGTATGCCAGACAATGACGAATTTCGTGCCGCCCATAGAATCCATGGCATAGCCCTTAAGGACGCTAACGGCGACCTCGAGTCCTGGGCATTGGTCATGCAAGATATCACCGAGGACATCCTTGCCCAGGAGCGGTTTGAAAAAACGTTTAATGTGAACCCTGCACCCGCATTGATATGCAGCCTGTCCGATTTGCGCTATTTAAAAGTCAACGGGGGATTTCTTTCCATGACCGGCTACCAGGCAGCACAGGTGCTGGGCCGGTCCGTCTACGAACTGGATGTGCTGGAAAACTCCTGCCACCGAGAGCACGCAATCCATTGTCTACAGACAGGGATCGCACTGCGACAAATGGAAGCCAAAATCAAATTACCGGATGGCAGCTACAAATGTGTTGTTGTGGCAGGCCAGCCGATAGATATGAATGACGAAAAATGCATGTTGTTCACCTTTATCGATCTGGATAAACGCAAACGCATCGAGGACGCACTACGCCATAGTGAAGAACGGTTCTCAACCGCTTTCCGTCTGGCTCCCGTACCTATGATGGTGATTGCGATGGGCGATCAGGCGGTGATAGAGACCAATGATGCGTTATCACGCACTACCGGCTATTCAGCCAGCGAGCTTGCAGGCCAAGACGTTGCAACACTGCCCCTATGGGTAGATACACAACAGTACCGCTCATTGAAATTAGTACTGCAAAAAAACAAGCGTATCGTTAACCACGAAATACAGTTGCGCAATCAAGCAGGAGTCATTTTTGACTGCCTGGCGTCTGCTGAAAAAGTCACCATCAATGAGCAGGATTGCATGCTCTGCGTGCTGGAGGACATCACTGAGCGCAAACAGTCGGAAGTAGAGTTAATCAAGGCGATAGACGTGGTTATGCAAGACGCGTCCTGGTTTAGCCGCTCGGTGATTGAAAAGCTGGCTCAAATACGTCAGCCCAAGGACACCCAAGTCACATGCAAAGAGCTCGCCGATTTGACTCCTCGCGAACACGAGGTTCTTGGCTGGATGTGCCAGGGGCTGGAAGACGAGGAAATTGCCCAGAAACTGAATATCACCAAAAACACCATTCGCAATCACATAGCCACGATTTACAACAAAATTAATGTACGCCGCCGTGGCGCAGCAATTGTATGGGCGCGGCAGCGTGGAATTGTCGGTTACGAGAAGCCCCAGTCTCGTAATTTCCGATAAGCCCGTCTAAACAGTCAGATACAGCCGTACTAGTATGACTAGTACGGCTGTATCTTATTTAAAACCGTAGCAACCGGTATATTTTAGTCAGTGCGAGTTTTTTACAAATCACCCGCTTATAGGTGGTTTATTACCGGAGTTGCGCCATGATGTGTTCATTTTGTCAGGTCCTAAGGGTGGGAACCAGTCGTGCCAGACCACACCCTCAATTACAACTGCAACAGGTATTACCTTACTCCGGCTCCGAACGTTGCGAAGAGCAGTTTATTTGCAAACAATGCCGCACTATATGGCTTAGGCCCAAAGACAAGTGGGGAGCCGATATGGGCTTTAGGCTGTCGGCTTAACCCGCAAAGCCGCCCGCATCCAGAAATGCCTGTTCCTGCGCAGTAGTAATCCGTGCCATAGATGCATTACGGTGGGGGAACCGACCAAAGCGACGAATTATGTCGTGATGGTCATCCGCCCAGCGCATGCTGCCAGGCGCATAGCGCTTATACAGAACCAGGGAATATTCCTGATCATCCAGGCTTTCTGAATGCATAAAGGGCACACAAGCGAATGTTTGCAACTCAATATCCAACTGATCAATTAAGCCAGCATCCAGAAAAACATGAGCGTACTGCCTAGCCAGGGGATCGGTAGCAAACATATGCGCAGTTCCTCGAAACACATTACGCGGAAACTGATCCAGTAATAGTATCAGCGCCAACCCTGCTTTAGGGTCTGCCAACCAGTGACTGCATTCTTGACGCGCTGCCGCGAAATGCAAATGTTGAAATCGTTGTTGAAAATCAGAATCAAAGACTGGATCTTTGGCAAACCAGCGACTAGCGCCTGCTGCTTGCCAGAAATCTACGACCTGATGTGCTGGATGGGTCGGACCAAAGTCGTCTGCCAACCATGCAGTAGGCGCTGGCTGCGCTGTAGACTTAGATGCATTCATAAGTATTCCTTCGACCTTAATACCTGGCGTAGTCTAGCAGCGAACAGTACTGTTTAAAACTTTAGCGTCATCGAAACATGAGGAATACCTGCCTCAAGAAAGGGCTCGCCAACGCGTACAAAGCCATGAGCTTCATAAAAAGGACAGGCATGCACCTGCGCCGACAAGACTACGCCAGGGTAATCTCGGCGCCTGGCCTCGGCAACCAGAGCCAGCAACAATTGGGTTCCCACGCCACGACCACGATAGTTAGCCAATACCGCCATACGCCCTATATGGGCATCCGGTAGCAAGCGACCCGTGCCAGCGACCACGCCATCTGTATCGATTGCCAGCGCATGGACAGCCTGGGCATCGTGATTGTCCAACTCTATGCTGACAGGTATGCCTTGTTCATCCACAAAAACGGCCAGACGTATGGCCGTAGCCCGCGGGCCCTGGCTATCCCAGCCGCCTAATATGACATCCATGAACTACCCCACTGTCTATAGTGTTATGCAAAGTTGGTCTCTGCTATGCAAAGTCTGGTATTTTAACCGGGATAGACATCACCATAACCACAGGACACCGGGGTACTCATGAATCACTTCCAAACACGTTATCTGGCTTTGTACTTGGTGATTGCAGCCACCCTTTTTTTTCTGGCGCTAGGTATATTCGCCAGTGCCTGGTGGTGGCTGGCCGCCATCGTGTTTGCTGCGCTGACCGTACGCGGCTGCATAGATTTACGTCAGACCTCGCACGCAATCCGTCGTAATTATCCCGTCACCGGCAACTTAAGGTTTTTATTCGAATCCATACGCCCGGAAATTCGCCAATATTTCTTTGAGGACGATACACAACGGCTACCGTTTTCACGCGTGGATCGGTCTCTAGTCTATCAACGCGCCAAACAGGCGGTAGACAAACGCCCTTTTGGCACCCAGCTGGATATGTATAGTCACGACTACGAGTGGATGAACCACTCTATGGAACCTTCGCACCCCAACGCTGCCAAATTTCGTATCTCCGTGGGCGGACCGGACTGCAGCCAGCCCTACTCTCTGTCCGTGTTGAATATTTCAGCCATGAGTTTTGGCGCCTTATCGGCCAATGCCGTATTAGCGTTGAACAAGGGTGCGTCCCTAGGCGATTTCGCCCACGACACAGGTGAAGGCGGGGTAAGTCGCTACCACGACGAACATGGCGGCGATCTGATCTGGAATATAGGCTCGGGGTACTTTGGCTGTAACGATGGCAAAGGCAATTTCTCTGATCAGGAATTTGCAGCGCGGGCCACGCGCAGCAATATCAAAATGATAGAAATCAAGCTCTCCCAAGGGGCTAAACCTGGTCATGGGGGCATCTTGCCCGGCGCCAAAGTAACAGGTGAAATTGCCGCCGCCCGAGGCGTGCCTGTTGGCATAGATTGCAACTCACCCTCGCACCACAGCGCTTTTAGCACCCCCATAGAACTGCTGGAGTTCGTCGCCCGCCTACGCCAGTTATCCGGCGGTAAACCTGTAGGATTCAAGCTCTGCATAGGCCATCCTTGGGAATGGTTTGCCATCGCCAAGGCCATGTTGGAAACTGGTATTACGCCAGATTTTATTGTGGTGGATGGGGCCGAAGGCGGTACCGGAGCCGCTCCAGTAGAGTTTGTAGATCACGTAGGCACGCCACTGCGCGAAGCCTTGCGCTTGGTTCACAACACCCTGGTTGGCATAGGCTTGCGTGAACAGATCAAGTTGGGCGCATCAGGCAAAATCATCAGTGCCTTTGATATGGCCAG
The DNA here is from genome assembly GCA_017983955.1 of Burkholderiaceae bacterium. Classification (GTDB taxonomy): domain Bacteria; phylum Pseudomonadota; class Gammaproteobacteria; order Burkholderiales; family Burkholderiaceae_B; genus JAGOAJ01. Next base: position 91,385 of record JAGOAJ010000002.1, on the reverse strand, counting down.
AGTTATGGCTTTGGGCGCTGACTGGTGTAATAGTGCGCGAGCCTTTATGTTTGCCGTAGGCTGCATACAGGCCCAGGTCTGCCATACAGGAAAATGTCCTACTGGCGTTACCACCCAAGACCCTTTGCGCCAGGCAGCGTTGGTTGTTAGTGATAAGTCTTTAAGGGTCAGCAGCTTTCATGGCAATACCCTTAAGGCATTGGCTGAACTGTTAGGGGCAGCTGGCCTGCTCCATCCCGGCGAGCTACGTCCCCATCATATTGCACGACGCCTGGCCAACGGCGAGGTGCGGGTCTTATCCGCCCTATTCCCCGACCTGGAAAAAGGTGAACTGCTAGAAGGGAAATTTCGCAACACCATATTCAGAACCGCCTGGCCCATGGCACAAGCCAGTTCTTTTAAACCGTTGTATAGCCTAAGCGCGGCCCTGTCAGGCCATACCGACAGCAGCCCGATTCCGGCCGACATTAGCGTAGCTCATTACAATCCAGAGTCGGCCTCTGCCCCAGCCTAAGGCTCAGATTGGGCCTAACAGACTAGGGTATTCCACTACTTGCAGAATAAATAAAGCAGTAGTATTGTTAAGTCACTGCCTTGATAGCAGTGCACCCACATCAGTGGAGATGCATATAACCTACCATCCGTGTAGCGTTAACTGCCCTGTCGGCAGTAAGGCCCCGCCAAAAGGCGGGGCCTTTACATTTGTGGTCGCAATCTATGCTTAGCCACGCTTCCAGCTTACTAGCCCTATACCCGCCACCACTAACACAGCGCCTAATCCAAACCAGATATCCACCGGATCACCCAGTAATATGACGCCAAAAGTGACACCAAACAAAGGCGTCAAGAACGAGAAAGTGGATAAAGGGGATGCCAGATAGCGGCGCAGCAACCAGAACCACACCAGAAAAGAACCGAAAGCGACAATCAGACTTTGATAGGCCATGCTGACCCAGGCAATGGGCGCCATCTGTATTTCCTGCCACTGCCCTGCGATAACGCCGCCGCCAGTTAGCAAGATTGCGGCCATCGCCAACTGATACAACAATGTCTGCGATGCCGGCGCGTCTGACAGAGACGACGCACGTATCATTACGGTGGTTGCCGCCCAGACTATGCTTGCCAATATGGCCAAGCCATCCCCCAGCAACATATCGGCAAAATCCTTGCCTGTGGCTGTAAACAACCCGCCAGAAAAAGCACACACTATGCCGGAAAACGCCAAGCCCACGCCCAGCCACTGGGTGATTGATAGTTTTTCGCCTGGCACCAAAAAATGAACACCTAGCGCTACATACACTGGCGCCGTATACAGAAAAACCACCATATGTGACGCCGTGGTGTAGAGCAGCCCTAGGGCAATTAGCAAAAACTCCAGTGAAAACAGTAGACCTACGCCTATTCCCGCCCCAAAGCGGCCATCGCGAAATGAAAACCCTTCACGTCTGACCAGCATCAACATAATTAACAGGACGCCCGCCACTAAACAGCGCAAACCCATTTGCATCACTGGATTGATGGATGGAACAGCAACTTTGACCGCCACTTGTTGCATGCCCCATAAGGCACACAACACCACCATCAATGCAATAGCTTGGCCATCCAGTGCTTTACGGCTCATGAGCAGGACTCCATGGGTAAAAATAGGTAACAGCCATTATGACTGAACTTAGTAGTAATCCCTATTAGCTTAAGTTGACGCCCTAGAACCCGTACCATATAGTCAGTGCATTCAACTTTTTGTAAGGAATCTTCTATGCGTCGCACCCTACTTGCCAGCGCCATCGCGGCAGCCATGCTGATCCCTGCCATGGGCCACGCCAAAACACTGCGCTGGGCCAGCCAAGGCGATATCTTGACCTTGGACCCCCATGCACAAAACGAAGGTCTCACCATCGCCGCATCCAGCTACGTCTATGAACCGCTGGTGCAGTACGATCCTGAATTTAATATATCCGCCGGCCTGGCCACCAAATGGGAACAGGCCGAACCCACCGTCTGGCGATTTACCTTGCGCGAAGGTGTCAAATTTCACGATGGCAGTCCGTTTTCCGCTGACGACGTTGTCTTTTCGATAAAGCGCGCTTTGGCGCCTACGTCCAACTTCAAAGCCTACGTCAACGGTATTAAAGACGTACGTGCAGTCGATGCCAACACCGTCGATATCGAAACCGTTGCTCCTAACGCCGTCCTATTACGTCAGTTGACCAACGTCTTCATCATGAGCCGTGACTGGTCGGAGAAAAACAAAGCACTAGCCCCTCAGGATTTTTCCAAAAACGAAGAAACCTATTCCGCCCGCAACGCCAATGGCACTGGTCCCTACCAACTTAGCTCCCGTGATGTCGATATTCGCACCGTTTTCAAGGCCAACGCCGATTGGTGGAACAAAGACCAGAAAAAGGGCAATGTCACGGAAATCATCTATACCCCCATTAAGCAAAACGCCACACGTACAGCTGCCCTGCTGTCGGGCGAAATTGATTTCGTCCTGGACCCCGCGGCCCAAGACTTAGACCGCCTGCGCCAGCAAGCTAAAGTCCTGGAAGGTAACGAATACCGCACTATCTATCTGGGCCTGGATCAAAAAAGTCCAGAACTAAAATACTCCAGCATCAAAGGTAAAAACCCTTTTGCCGATGTACGCGTACGTGAGGCGCTGTATCGAGCCATAGATACCGAAACACTGAAAAAAGCAGTTATGCGCGGCCTATCGGCGCCCACCGGGACCATAATCGCCCCACAGGTCAATGGCTGGACCAAGCAGCTGGCCGAGCGCGTCCCCTTTGACGCCGACAAGGCTAGGTCCTTGCTGAAAGAGGCTGGCTACGAAAGCGGACTGAACTTCACGCTAGACTGCCCTAATAACCGCTACATCAACGATGAAGCCATTTGCCAGGCACTAGTAGGCATGTGGGCCAAGATAGGCGTTAATGCCAAGCTTAACGCCATGCCACGCGCCACTTACTTCCCCAAAGTACAGTCTTATGACACCAGCGCCTATCTGTTTGGCTGGGGCGTACCGACCTTCGATGCCCTGTATACCGTGCAAAGCTTGATTAAATCCAAGGGTGAAGGGGCCGATGGGTCGTTTAACTTTGGCAATTACTCCAACCCCGAGGCTGACACCCTGATAGAGCAAATCAAGGTGGAAACCGACCAAGACAAGCGCAACGAGGCCATACATAAAGTCCTGGCGCTGCACGCCCAGGAGTTTGGCCATATCCCACTGCATGACCAAGTCATACCCTGGGCCATGCAAAAAAACATCGATGTCATACACCGTGCTGACAATCGCCTGACCATCGAGTGGGTTACCATTAACTAAAAGACCCCACCCCTCACTAAAGCGCCTGCTAGTCAGGCGCTTTAGATTTAACCAGGCCAGCCATGACCGCTTTTGTGATACGTCGCTTACTACAAGCTATCGCCGTAATGCTGGCGGTCTCGCTGTTAGCCTTTGCTCTGTTTCAGTACATAGGTGATCCGGTCACCATCATGTTGGGACAAGACGCCACCGAACAAGACCGGCTGGACCTGCGTAACAAGCTGGGACTCAATCAACCCGCCCCTGTGCAGTTCGCACGCTTTGTGGGGAACGCTGTCCAGGGCGATTTCGGCCTATCACTGCGCCAAGGTCAAAAAGTCTCCGACTTGCTGCGCGATAGGCTGCCCGCTACTGTTGAACTATCCGTGCTTGCCGCGATGCTGGCCCTATTGCTGGGACTGCCTTTAGGGGTCTATACGGCTTTGCGGCGTAATAGTTGGCTGTCTCAAGCCATACTGGCATTTTCTTTACTTGGTGTATCGCTGCCCACCTTCCTGATAGGCATACTGTTGATACTGGTATTTTCAGTCATGCTGGGTTGGTTGCCCAGCTATGGGCGTGGCGATACCGTCACCCTGGGGTGGTGGACCTCGGGGATGTTTACCCGTAGCGGCTGGCAGCATCTAATACTGCCAGCCATCACCTTATCCCTGTTTCAACTGACCCTGGTACTGCGTCTGGTACGTTCAGAAATGCTGGAAGTACTGCGCCATGACTACATCAAATTCGCCAGAGCACGCGGTCTTACTAAGCGCGTCATACACTTTGGCCATGCCCTGAAAAACACCTTGGTGCCTGTCATTACCATCACCGGGCTGCAACTGGGCGGCATTATCGCCTTTGCCATCGTGACTGAAACCGTATTTCAGTGGCCAGGCATGGGGCTGCTATTCATACAGGCCGTGCAGTTCGCTGACATCCCTGTCATGGCGGCCTATCTTTGCCTGATTGCCCTAGTGTTCGTCATTATCAACCTGATCGTCGACCTGCTGTATTTTGTGGTTGATCCCCGCCTGCGCATAAGTCGCACCGGAGGACATTAATGACTGAAATACTAAAACGCTGGTGGGACAGTGATTTGTTGTGGTCATGGCGGCATACGCCAGTGGCCATTGCTGCCACACTATTGCTGCTGATTTTGTTGATAGGTGCGTTGGGCGCCCATTGGGTCGCTCCTCACAATCCGTTTGACCTGGCTACCATCAACCTGATTGATGCCTTATCACCGCCCGTCTGGATGGCTGATGGCCAATGGACCTATCTATTGGGCACCGATAGTCAAGGGCGCGATCTCTATTCGACCCTGCTATATGGCGCCCAGGTATCGCTGTTAATCGGGCTGGCTGCGGTGGGGCTAGCCATGATGACAGGCATCACGCTGGGCTTACTGTCCGGCTATGCCGGTGGCCGACTGGATGCCATCATCATGCGGGTAGCCGATGTGCAGTTGTCTTTTCCCGCCATACTTATCGCCTTGCTGATAGATGGTGTAGCCCGCGCCGCTGTACCTACCGAACTCCACGACAATATCGCCTTCCCGGTATTGGTAGGCGCCATCGCGCTAGCAGGCTGGCCACAATACGCACGTACCGTAAGGGGTTCGGTGCTGGTTGAAAAAAACCGTGAATACGTGCAAGCGGCCCGTGTCATAGGCGTGTCCTCGCCCGTGATCATGTTTCGCCATGTACTACCTAATGTCATGGGCCCGGTGCTGGTGCTGGCCACAGTGCACCTGGCCACCGCCATCATCACCGAAGCCACGCTATCCTTTCTGGGTGTGGGCGTACCTGCTACCTCGCCGTCATTGGGTACGCTGATACGCGTGGGCAACGACTTTTTGTTCTCGGGTGAATGGTGGATCACTATATTCCCCGGACTGATGCTGGTACTGCTGGTGCTATCAGTCAATCTGCTGGGTGACTGGCTGCGCGATGCGCTCAACCCCAGGCTGAATTGACTATGAATCCCACCCCACCATTATTAGAGGTTCGCCATTTACGCGTAGAATTCCCCACTCGCAAGGGTACGCTGACGGCGCTGGACGACGTGTCCTTTACGCTGAATGCCGGCGAAGTCTTGGGCGTAGTGGGCGAATCGGGCGCTGGAAAATCACTGACAGGTGCTGCCATCATAGGTCTGCTGGACCCTCCTGGACGTATTGCCGGCGGCGAGATCCTGCTGAATGGACGGCGCATAGACAACCTACCCGACCACCAGATGCGCCGTATCCGGGGCAAGGAAATTGGCGCTATTTTCCAAGACCCGTTAACCTCGTTGAATCCACTCTATACGATAGGCAAGCAACTAGCGGAAACCATAGTTACCCACCTGCCCCTAAGCTGGGCCCAGGCCCGTAACCGTGCCATAGAACTTCTAGAGGCCACGGGCATACCCGCAGCGCGGGAACGCATAGACCACTATCCACATCAATTTTCAGGTGGTATGCGTCAACGTGTCGTAATCGCGCTGGCACTGGCGGCAGAACCCAAGCTGGTAGTTGCCGACGAGCCGACCACGGCCCTGGACGTATCCATACAGGCTCAAATCATAGAGCTGCTTAAAAAACTGGGACGTGAACAAGGTACCGCTATCATGCTGATCACCCACGACATGGGCGTGATCGCAGAAACCGCTGACCGGGTAGCCGTGATGTATGCCGGACGCATCGCCGAAATCGGGCCAGTAGGCCACGTCATACGCAGCCCCAGCCATCCCTATACCCGTGGCCTGATGGGGTCCATACCAGCCCTTGACAGCACACTGGAACGTCTGGTGCAAATAGATGGCTCCATGCCCAGGCTGAACGCTATTCCATCGGGTTGCGCCTTCAATCCGCGATGCACACTACGCATGGAGCGCTGCCTGACACAACGTCCCGAATTGTTAAATGCCGGACCATCGTTGGCTGCATGCTGGCTGCACGACACCGAGGTCAATCCATGAGCAACACAGCGGCACAGCCCTTAGTTAAAGTTAACGATGCAGCTCGCTGGTTTGATGTATCGCCATCATGGCTGGATCGCGTTATCAGCCGCAAACCACCCATATTTCTGCGGGCCGTGGACGGCGTTTCTTTTGATATTTTCCCCGGTGAAACCCTGGCGCTTGTGGGTGAGTCCGGCTGCGGTAAATCGACAGTGGCACGTATGCTGGTCGGCCTGTATGGATTGACACAAGGCAGCATTACCTTTGATGGACAGCCGCTATCAGATATGCAGAAAAAAGGCGGCAAAGCATTACGACGACGCCTGCAAATGATTTTCCAAGACCCCTACGCCAGCCTGAACCCACGCTGGCGCGTAGGCCGAATTATTGCCGAGCCCCTGCAGGTACACACCACCCTAAGCATTGCCGAACGACAACAACGTGTCAGCGAACTGCTGATCCAAGTCGGACTGGATCCAGCAGACCACACACGCTACCCGCATCAATTTTCAGGGGGACAACGCCAGCGCATCTCGATTGCGCGTGCCATGGCGGCAGAGCCTGAATTTTTGGTCTGCGATGAACCTACATCTGCACTGGATGTATCTGTGCAGGCCCAGGTCCTTAATCTGATGAAGGACTTGCAGCGCACGCTAGGCCTGACCTATCTGTTTATTTCACATAACCTGGCGGTAGTACACCATGTGGCTGACCGTGTCGCCGTCATGTACCTGGGCCGCATTGTCGAGTTAGCACCACGCGACGAACTATTCGAACGTCCACAGCATCCTTATACTCGCATGCTACTGGCCTCTATTCCTGACATGACGGGTACGGCGGCGCGCCGCACCCCTGTGGCTGGCGAAGTCCCCAACCCACTGTCCCCGCCCCAGGGCTGTCCTTTCCATCCACGCTGTCCCTACGCCCGTCCTATTTGCTCGCAAAGCATGCCCAGAACTCTACCTACCGGCCTGACCCAGGTGGCCTGCCACGGCATCGAAGGCGGCTGGATCATGGCCGGCGCTTAAAAATCCCCTATCCCCCACTTTCTATCTACTTCACACTGTATGCTCAACCAGATCAGCCCTATGCCTGTTTCGTCTAGCTATCCCGCACGCTTTACCCTTCCAACCAGGCAAGTCGTCCTATTTCTACTGCTGATGGTGGCCTTATGGTCGGTACTTATGGCTGTCAGTCATAAAGCACCAGATCTGGATGGCATGGAAGAACTGGTCTGGGCCAGTAGCCTGGAACTAGGCTATAGCAAGCACCCGCCCTTTCCATCCTGGATCATGTATGGCCTGACACAAATTTTTGGGCGCCCTATCTGGCTGACATTCTTTGCTGGTCAGTTATTTTCCGCGCTGGGCTTGTGGTTTGTCTGGAAACTGGGCCGTGAGATGACCACGCCAGCCCAGGCCTTCATGGCCATGTTACTGGTATCGACAATAGCTTATTTTTCCTTGCGTGGCACCATCTACAACCACAACACAGCCCAACTTTGGTCGATTGCCGCCGCCACCTGGTTGTTTTACCGAGCATTGCGTTATCAACGCGCCAGTAGTTGGCTATGGTTAGGGGCGGTCAGCGCAATCGCCATGCTGACCAAGTACAGCGCCCTAATCCAGTTTGCGGCCTTTTTTCTGTTTATGCTGCGTGCCGGCAGTCTTAAACAATCCGCCACATTTAAAGGCATAGGGCTGGCCTTGCTAAGCTTTCTGATCGTAGCCTCGCCCCATATTTACTGGCTATGGCAACATGATTTCCAACCTTTGCTGTATGCCGACAAATCACTGGAAACAGCCACTCGCCTAGAGGCGCTGGGCCATGTCTGGGCTTTCCTAATTGACCAATTGGGCCGTCTTAGCCCCATGCTGGTAGCCTGGTTGGCGTGGGCTTACTGGATGCGTAAATCTCCACCGAGCAAAACATCCCCAGCAGGCACAGTGGCTCAGTCAGCGCCACGCTATGGCCAGGAATTTTCCGATTTTAATCGTTCCTTTGTACTGTGGGTAGGCCTGACACCACTACTATCCACGCTAGTGATCTCGCTGCTGCTAGGCACCAGCCTGGTTGCCTCTTGGGCCTCCACCTTTTTCATACTGTACGGCTTTTACGCGCTATGGGGCATGCGAGGCGACGAAGTGCAAAACCTAAGGCGCATCGCAATACTAGTGCTATCCATACACCTGTTGATGGCTGTGGGTTACGCCGTGGCCCGCGGACCACTGGCCTGGTATACAGGACGCGATACCAGGTCCATGTTCCCTGGCCCAACCATTTCCGCCGCCATGACAGCCACATGGCAGCGCTATGTGCCTGATCATCCTTTGACAGTGGTGGTATCAGACACCTGGCTAGGCGGCAATATCGCTGTTCACGCGGGCCGCCAAGCCCAGGTCTTGATCAATGCCGACTTTAGCGAATCGCCCTGGCTAAACCCTGCTACCGCCCTAGACTGCGGTGCCCTAGTGGTTTTTAGCCGTCAAACACGCGGCGAGCCAGCACCAGCGCTATTGGCCTTACAGCAGAATGCATCGTGGCACGGGCAGCTGGAGATACCTTGGTCAAGGCCGTCCAGCCCCATTATTGACTTGAACTGGGGGGTTATTGCACCAGGTCCTAACTGTAAGAATTAGTTATCTTCAGGACCTGAACCCGGACTTAACCAATGCCCCAGCTTGGCTTCCTTCACGCCCAGATAACGTTCGTTAAAGGGGTTGCGGTTAACCCGTAAAGGAATGCGTTCAGTTACCTGTATCCCCAAATCGGTCAACATAGTGACTTTGCGGGGATTGTTGGTCATCAAACGCAAACGGGTAATGCCAAAATGATCCAGCATGGGCTTGCACAGATCATAGCGTCTAAGATCTGCCTGAAACCCCAAGCGTTCATTGGCCTCTACCGTGTCAGCGCCTTGGTCCTGTAGCTGATAGGCGCGAATTTTGTTGGCCAAGCCTATGCCACGCCCTTCCTGACGTAAGTACAGCAACACCCCGCGCCCTTCAGCGGCCATGGCCTTTAGTGCCGTTTCCAGTTGAGCGCCGCAATCGCAACGCTGACTGAACAAGGCATCGCCTGTTAGGCATTCAGAATGGACCCTGGCCAGCACGGGCACGCCGCTACCCACATCGCCCAGAGTCAGGACGATGTGTTCTTTGCCATTGGCAGGTTCGGTAAACACATGAATGCCGAATGTCGCCCACGGCGTGGGCAGCAAGCTGGATGTGATGTACTCTGCGTGTTGATTGACAGACTTGCCCTGCTCGCCCGATAGCTGAGTAAATTCCGATGTGTCCGATTTGGCGCCGCACAGGGGCTGCATAAAAACCTCCAGATAAACACCCCAAGATTAACATTTTCCCAGCATGCTCTGTGCGTGAGGGGGTTATTGAGAGCATATCAAGCCATGAAAGCCAGCATTGTCCTAGTTAGTGTGCTGATCGGCGTCGCCACATGGTGGTGGCATAATCTGCCTCGCAATAGTGCTGGCAAGGCCACTACACGTCGTCGCCTGCATACCGCCTTCAAAAGCATAGTGGCAGGCGTGGTTGCGTATTTCGTCCTAATGGCGATCGCCATGCTCTATCTACTTGTTACCACAGCGTAAATGCTTGCTTTGATGGTGAAAATGAAATGTAATAGAATAAATCCCAATTTCATTATCTTGTGTACTGTGTTTCGAGAATATCCATGCCCATCTACTTAGGCCGTTACCTAGCAGGCCTCAGCCTAATGCTTTGTGGGTGGACAGCAACAGCATCGCCCGCCGCCTGGGAAGCACCGCCCTCTAGGCTAGACCTCGCCACGCCGCACGGTGAACTACACGTTACGCCCAGCGATTATGTCTATGAATCCGTGCTGCGCTTAAATAACACTGACATCGAACCACGCGTCGTCGGTCTATTGAATATTCCGTATGCCTACAATATGCCGGAATTTCATGCTGCATTAGTATCCATCCACAAAGGCAATGAAGGTTGTCCCGTGGTGTATCGATGGGTGCGTATCGACAAGTCAGGCTACAGTGTTACGCCTGAATTTGGCTCCTGTTCGGAAAACATCCAGGTTAGCGCCAAAGGCCGCACTCTGACCGTGGTTACCCCAAGCAGCACAAATCCAGATAAAATGGATAGCTATACTTACGATGGCAACGCTGTGAAGCGCCGTCAGACGCCTTAATACTCAAAATACTGTGACTACCACCAATACCGAATCCTGGGGTTTTTTACACCCCGAATGCCATGGCTCCAATGCGCTGATGTTTTTTAGCTGGGATCTGGCAAAAACCATAGAACAGCAGTTCCTGTTGCATGCGCAATCATCGCTCTCGACTCAGCTCTTTGAAGCCCAGAAAGCAGTAGACCGCCTGCTTAAGCAGTACGTACAAATCCAGGCCAACCCGGACGCCTTCGACGGCCAAAGCATCGTTCTGCAACTAGAACACGATGACACCGACCCTGACGCCCAGCCTGTCTTGGCTTTACAGACTTCACCACGCCTGGAAGGCCTGATACTGGCTGCGCAAGCCCAGCAGCCCAGTTCCAGGACCATCAACTAGGAGGTTATTTGACCGCACCATCCTGGGGTTACGAACGCGCCGACTGTGTCGGCGACTTTGCCCTTAGCCTGTTTCTTGATGATATAGACACGCTGATCACCCACTACACCGAGGTCGCCAACGGCGCCGCCGCTGACCAACTGACCTCGCAAGCTCATCATCCTGAAGCCACCGTTTTCCAGGCACAAGCCGCAGCCAATAAGTTGCTCAAGGCCTATCAAAACAATGCTCGTAAAACAGACGCCTTCACTAATCAGCACATAGACGTGAAGTCTGTTGTTGATAACAGTGGCGCTTTGCTTTTGGTGCCAATTTTCTCCACAGGCCTGAAGCAACACCTGCTGCGCTTACTGGATCGCTCTAACAAAACTTCGCTGCACTAAAGTCCGATGAATACCCGCGACACAAGCCAAACCGCCTTGTCCCCTACCACCACAATACGGGTCTGGGATCTGCCCACCCGTATTTTCCACTGGGGCCTGGTCGCGACAGTGACTGGCTGTTTTATTACCATTAAACTGGGTGGGCTGTGGATGGACTGGCACGTGCGCTTCGGACTAGCCACCCTGGCGTTGATCCTGTTTCGCCTGATATGGGGCGTGGTTGGCCCACGTTACGCCCGCTTTAGCCAGTTTGTACGCTGGCCATGGACTGTCGTGCGCTACTTGCAAGGTCAACACCAGCATATTGCAGGACATAATCCACTGGGTGCGATATCGGTTATCGCAATGCTGTTGGCCTTTAGCTTCCAAGCGTTCAGCGGGCTATTCGCCAACGACGATATCTTTACCTCTGGCCCCTTGGCCTACTTAAGCACCCCTTGGTCGAACACCTTGACGGGCCTGCATAAATTGAACGAATGGATCATGTTAGGCTTGATTTCGCTACATGTCCTGACCATAGTTTGGTATCGCCTGGTCCGTAAACAAAACCTGGCGGCAGCCATGCTGCACGGCGATACTACCCTAGGCAATACGGGTCTACAGGCTGTAGGCGCCGCCGACAGCTGGGCAGTACGCATAGGCGCGCTATTCCTGGCCATCGCCGTTAGTATGGCAACCTGGTGGCTTACCACTCTGGCGCCCGTTGGCGGCGACATGTCGTTTATGTAAGCCCGCTTGTCCACGCAACGGCTACAATGACTACCCAACTATTGCAGCTGCCATGACTACCCTACCTTTTTCTACTCTTCCCTCGCTTACTCCCGCCATACTTGCCAACCTAACCCAACTGGGCTATGACGACATGACGCCGGTGCAAGCGCAAAGCCTGCCCTTGGTACTTAATGGCCACGACCTTATCGTCCAGGCCAAAACCGGCAGTGGCAAAACGGCTGCCTTTGGCCTGGGCGTCATCAAAACCCTGGATGTTGGTAGTCTGCACACCCAGGCCCTGGTGCTATGCCCCACCCGCGAATTGGCCGAACAGGTCGCTAACGAACTGCGTCGTCTGGCGCGTGCCCTGGGCAACATAAAAGTAATTACGCTGTGTGGCGGCACACCTATACGCCCGCAAATAGAATCGCTTAAATTTGGAGCCCATGTCGTGGTCGGCACCCCAGGTCGCCTCATGGATCATATCGACCGCGCCACTATAGACTTGTCTAGGATTAGCCTGTTGGTGCTGGACGAAGCTGACCGTATGCTGGACATGGGTTTTTATGCCGATGTCACTGATATTGTCAAAGCGTGTTCCACCAAACGCCAAACCCTGCTATTTTCAGCGACCTATGCAGACGACATCCGTAAGGCCAGCGCACGCTTTTTGCGTCAACCCACAGAAATCAACGTTGAGTCGCAACACGAAGCCAGCCAAATAGAACAGCGTTTCTATGAAATCGAACCTGACCGCCGCCTAGCCGTGGTCGCCCAGATTCTAGAGCACTTCCGTCCCGTATCCACACTGGCTTTTTGCAATACCAAGGCCCAGTGTCGCGATGTGGCGGAATTCCTGCAAGCACGGGGTTTAAGCGCCATTGCCCTGCATGGCGATCTAGAGCAGCGCGAGCGCGAAGACGTACTGGTGCAGTTCGCGAATCAAAGCTGCTCGGTACTGGTGGCCACCGACGTAGCTGCACGCGGCTTGGATATACACGCGCTGGATGCCGTCATTAACGTGGATATTACGCCAGACCCCGAAGTGCATATCCACCGCATAGGCCGTACCGGCCGTGCCGGGGCAAGTGGCTTGGCCCTGACCTTGTGCGCGCCCAACGAAATGCGCCGCGCCACTGCCATAGAAACCTACCAAAACCAACCCATAGTCTGGGAAAATCCCAAAAACCTGAAAGCCGCGCCTGGTGGCATACTGCAAGCCCCTATGGTTACCTTGTGTATACAAGGGGGTAAAAAAGACAAGCTGCGTGCCGGCGATATCCTGGGTGCTTTAACTAAAGAGGCCGGTTTTTCTGGCCAAGACATAGGTAAAATCAGCCTATTGGAGTTCGTCAGCTTTGTTGCTGTCAGCCGCCCCATTGCCAAAGCTGCCAACGCTGCTTTAAATAATGGGAAAATCAAGGGCCGCAGCTTCAGAGCCCGCATCATGTAATAAGTTAGTAGCCGCGGTCTCGCTGCACCAAGCCAGTCAGGGGTTCACCACGCAGAAACGCCTGGATCTTGGCTGCTACTTGGGCAATGCTGGTAGCGCGCAAACTGGCACCCGATATATGTGGTGTTATGGTAATTCCCGGATGCATCCAAAAAGGATGTGTCTTGGGCAAAGGTTCTTGCTGAAACACATCCAGGGTAGCCCCTTTAAGGTGTCCGCTTTCCAATAGCGCCAGCAAGTCGTCCTCGACCAAATGTCCGCCCCGGCCCACATTGATAATGTAAGCAGGCGGCTGCAACTGCTGCATGTTGGAGCGACACAAAATACCGGCGGTTTCCGATGTCAAAGGCAAGGTGTTCACCAACACCTTGGTGCGCTGCAAGAACTCGGGAAGCTGTGCAGCACCCGCAAATGACGTCACTCCAGGCATGGCCTTACCGCTACGCGACCATGAGGCTACGGGATATTCCAGCGCGGCAACCGCCTGCGCCACCCTGCTGCCTATGACACCAGTCCCCATCACACCCACAGACCATAGTTCGCGCTGTATCGCAGGTAAAGGCTGCCATAGGCTTTGCTGTTGAATACCCTGGTATTGATCAAAGCTACGCGAGGCCCGCAACAAGGCATAAATGACGTATTCAGCGATTTGAACCGCCATACCAGCATCTTCCAGACGTATCACCGGAAGATCAGCAGGCAAGCCGGGTGAACGGAATAAGGCATCCACGCCCGCGCCCAAATTGAACACCGCCTTTAGCCGAGTTTCCCTTAGAAAAAGTTCAGCAGGAGGAGTCCAGACCACGGCAAAATCAGCATTAATGGCGGGGCCATCCGGCTGCCATGCAACGATCTCCATGTCCGGTAGCGCCTGTTGCAAGGGTGGTAGCCAATGTTCTGGCGTAATGTTGTCCTTAGCCGCGAAAATAACCTTCATGATGCTCCTAAATTCTAAAATGGATAGCCTGTCTGCCTGCGTTCGTCAGCCTGCATGACATAGATGGGGTCACAGCATGGTAGCGGATCAGCGCTTGGCCGGGCAAGTCCCAGTGACCGGGCTATGATCTTGGTCATCCATCCCTGTTCGGAGCCTTACATGCGTTTTATTATTTTGTGTTTGTTGATCGCCGCAGGCGGTCTGGTTCAAGCCCAGGACCTGTCCCCCTGGGGAGCGGCGAAAGTTACGGAAACTAGCTATGCCCCGCAGAAAGTCGTTTACGACGTAGCCCTATCCAGTCCAGAACAGTTGGATGCCGTACTGGACAGAGTCAGCGGCCTGAGCATGGTCTATCAAGCCGACCCCTTTGACGCATCTATAGTGCTGGTGTTGCATGGCCAAGAGATGTCTTTTTTTGATGCACGTAACTTCCAAAAGCACGAAGCTTTGATGCGACGCGCACAAAGCCTGACGGTAGGCGGGGTAATCGAGTTTCGGATGTGTCAATTAGCCGCTGCCGGCATGGGTATACAACCCGAGCATGTGCATGGCTTTGTCGAAATGATACCTATGGGTGATGCGGAAATCGTTCGACTGCAAAAGGAAGCCGGCTATGCCTACATGCATTAAGGAACCACCACGGACTTAGGCAATAATGCAGCCTGCCTGTATGGCGGCAAACACCCGGTCCACATCGGCCGCCTGAGTTTGCCAGTTGCTGAAAGCGGCGCGCACGGCCCATAGTCCATGCAAAACTGTAGCAGTCAGGAACACCTGACCGCTTGCCCCTATACGTTCCAGATAGGCCTGGATGGCCTCTTGGTCAGGCCCCCCTGCCAGCGTAAAACACACCACATTCAGTATGACGGGGGCCAAA
The DNA here is from genome assembly GCA_017983955.1 of Burkholderiaceae bacterium. Classification (GTDB taxonomy): domain Bacteria; phylum Pseudomonadota; class Gammaproteobacteria; order Burkholderiales; family Burkholderiaceae_B; genus JAGOAJ01. The sequence goes on along the minus strand of JAGOAJ010000002.1, from coordinate 76,210 downwards.
AGCTGCAAGCGACTGTCTTGAGATATCAGTTCACCCAGACGGTGCGCGCAGGCCACATTGCGTTCGACGATATCACGATGCCCGGCACGACCATAAGCAGCCAAGGTAAACCACGCCGGCAAGGCACGCAAACGCCTGGAGTTTTCTGGCGTCAGGTGCACAAAGTCAGGATTTTCCGTGGGCATGCCCAGATAGGCTGCGCTATTTTGAAACACCCTAAGCTGCAAATCCCGATGACGCGTGAACTGCACGGCGCTGTCATACGGGACATTGAGCCACTTGTGGCAATCGATGCAAATAGAGTCTGCCGCATCCAGCCCCTGAACCCAATGTGACAAGCTCGGCGACAGCGCGGCGAAAGCCCCAAAAGCGCCATCCACATGCAGCCAGAATGAATAACGCTGCTTCAAGGCGACGATAGCTGCCAAATCATCAAAATCGACGGTATTGACCGTGCCTGCATTGGCTACCACGATGACAGGCCCGTTGGCCACCTGCAAAGCCGCTTCCAGCTGAGTCAGATCGATAGCCTCACGGCCGGGCAGCAAAGCCACTGACTTGACTGCCTGGCGTCCCAAGCCCAGCATGGACAAGGCCTTATAGATGCTGGAATGCGGCGCTCCGGATAGTATCGTGACATCCCCCAAAGCGGCCACCCCTTGCTGCGACACATCAATGCCTTGCTGCTGACCTAGCCATTCCCGTGCAATGGCCAGCCCCACCATATTGGACATGGTGGCGCCAGTCACAAAGGCCCCCTGATGCGCGGTGTCCAGTCCAAACAGCTCGCGCAACCAAGCCACCGTCTGACGTTCCAGATTAGGCGCTGATGAGTCCAAACTAGAGGTGGGGTTTTGGTCGTAAGTACTGGTCAGCCAATCGCCAGCCAGTGATGCTGGCGTTGCCCCACCAGTTACAAAGCCCAGGTAGCGTGGTCCAGCGGAACCGGAAAACCCAGGTTCCCACGTGGCTTTAAACCAGTTCAGGGCTAGTTGAAAGCCCATGCCATGTTCTGGCAGGTCCTGAGGCACGATATCGCGCTGCTGGCTGGCCACAGGCCTATCTGGCATGTTACCCAACACTTGTACAGCATACTGACAGGCAGTATGCAATAGTGCATCAGTATCTAATGCGTCTTGCTGCAAGGGTAAATACATGGCTGAACCTACTGGTATCAAGAAATGCGTTGGCCGCTTTCATCAATCAGGGGCTGACCGTTTTCCTTGGTAAAGGCGGCTTGCTGAGGCTGGGTCAGAATGTCCAGCACCAGTTCGCAGGGACGGCATAAACGGGTACCGCCATCGCTGACCACAAATGGGCGATTGATCAACACGGGATGACTGTGCATGACCTGGAGCAGGTCCTGATCCGTCAATGCCGGATTGTCCAGTCCCAGTTCCAGATAAGCCGCTTCTTTCTCGCGTAGGGCCTGCCGTACATTAAGCCCTGCATTCTGAATTATTTCAGCCAATTGCTGCACGCTAGGCGGGCTTTGCAGATAATCCACAACCAGGGGCTGTATACCCGCATTACGTATAAGGGCCAGGGTATTGCGGGATGTACCGCATCTGGCATTATGATAAATAGTAGTCGTTGTCATTTTCATACAATAACACGCCATTTCGGTTACATTGAAGCCCTTGTTCCACCCCGTAATCTACGCCATTCCCTGAAGAAACCGCCTGATGCCTGCCGCAGAAAACCCCGCCGATATTCACGCTGCTGCCATCAGCATGCCATCACTTGCGAAACGTCTGCTGTTGGGGCTAAGCCTGATGCTAATCGCCTTTAACTTGCGTCCGGTCTTCTCCAGCCTGTCGGTATTACTGCCGGATGTAATTCGAGCAACCAACTTGTCTTCAACCGGCGCAGGCTATCTGACTACCCTGCCCGTACTGTGTCTGGGCCTATTTGCCCCGCTGGCGCCTCGTGTTTCGCAGCGCATAGGCCCCGAACGGACGTTATTGGCTGTTTTATTTTTCTTGGCTATAGGCACAGCATTACGTGGCCTGGGCGATCTGTACTCTTTGTTTTTTGGTACTGCCTTGGCGGGGGCGGCCATTGCCACTGCCAATGTCCTATTGCCCAGTGTAGTAAAGCGTGACTTTCCCGATCATGCTGCCCTAATGACGGGCCTATACACCATGACACTATGTGGCGGGGCGGCTGCAGCAGCCGCCTTCACTTTGCCTGTAGTACAACGGTTTGGCGACTCCTGGGCTGCCGGACTAGCCATCTGGGCGATACCCGCAGCACTAGTGTTGCTGATCTGGTTACCACAGTCCTTGCGTGGGCAGGCAGGCGCAACCCATACCCGACGGCAGGTACGCGGCTTAGGGCGCGACGCCTTGGCCTGGCAAGTTACTTTCTTCATGGGCCTGCAATCCGCCCTGGCCTATTGCGTTCTGGGCTGGATGGCACCTATTTTGCGAGATCGGGGTCTTAGCGGTATAGACGCTGGCTTAATCGTTTCTGTATCCATTATGGTGCAGGTCATTACTTGCCTGCTCATTCCGCCCCTGGCAGTCAGATTCAAAAACCAAAGCCTGATGAACGCCGGATTGGGCATTATTGCTACTGTAGCGCTGTTAGGGGTGTTTTTCGCACCTCTGTCCACCGTCTGGTTTTGGGCTGTCTTGCAAGGTATAGGCCAGGGCGGCTTGTTTGCCATCGCTATGACGGTCATCGTATTGCGATCGCCCGACTCCCATGTCGCAGCGCACTTGTCAGGCATGGCGCAAGGCGTAGGCTATCTACTGGCTGCTTGCGCGCCACTGCTAATAGGCATCCTGCACAGCGTAACGGGTGGCTATGGTGCCTCGGGGTGGCTGGTTGCCATCATAGGGATAGGCGTTGCTTTCAGCGGCTGGGGCGCTGGCCGCGCCATGCAAGTCAAAGCCCGCAGCCAGCTAGAACAAACAGGCGCATCAGCACGGATCTAAATAAAGAATATGCGTCAAGCTCACGTCAAGCATAGTCACTTCAACCCAGGCGCCATGACATGGGGCCGCCTCGTCGGTACTATGTTGGCCATCACTATCGCTCTGGCAGGCTGCACCAGTGTGCCCAGTACGGATGGCGCGACGGCCCCCCACAATGAAAGCATGTCGTTGGATCAGATGGCGCAAACTGATTTCAATCGCACTGTCACTATCGCCATGCGTGATAACCTTGAAAGCTTAAGCCGCCTGCAGGAAAAGCTCTATAAGCGCAACCCCCTGGAATGGCGAAAAACGGGTGCAAGCGATCTGAATGCAGCCGTGCAACAAGGTCGATTGGCGATCACAGAAGGACGCCTACCCGAAGAACTACACGGTTTACGCGACGTGGAAATCCTGTCAGTTGCCATGGACCCGGCCTACCGTGGCGACCGCGTTGGTGCCTTTGTTTTTGGACTGGCCGACATGGTAATACAGGCGCACGGCGGTAAAACCCGTTTCTATGTGTCTGACTTCCTGGATGCCCAGCATGTGCATAATGCAGCACGTAATGTCGAGGTCGCCGCCTGGTTATTATCCAATCGACGTAATCCGGACGGAACACCGTTGCTATTGGCCAACGAAATATCCCAGGATAGCGCTAACCTAAGCTTTGAGCGGGAATTTGGTCAATTGGTGGGCAGACTGGACCTGGTAGCCAACCTGCTGGACGAAAACTTAAGGCGAGTTGGCATTAACTATGTACAAGGTTTGCTTTTCTTTAACTTTCTGCCGGTACGCTAGCTTCCCTTCAGGGCGGTGTCGCGTTAGAGTGTTAATACGCTGAGCATGCTTATAAAATCAAGGGGTCACAAAATGAACAAACTACTGATTTCCACACTATTTTGCGCCCTGGCAACCCTTGCAGGATGTTCAACCACTACCCCTACAGCCAGCACTGACGCAGTCAGTACCACTAGTAACCCGGGCGACACCCCAAGCAACAGCTACATGACCCCACCAGGGCTATGCGATGCAGATCCCGCACAGAGCCTGCTGGGCAAAGCACCACAACCTGACATAATGGCCCAGGCCAAGCAATTATCCGGTGCCAAGCAATTGCGAACGTTATTGCCTGGGCAGGTGATGACTATGGAATACAATCCAGAACGGCTGAATATACTGGTCGGTGATTCCGATACGATTACCCGCATTAACTGCGGCTAACTAGGATTACGCAGCAGCTTAGTCGCCAGCTTGCAACAAGCCAGCATAGGTTTTCAAGTCTACGTTCCCGCCGCTTAACAGTACCCCTATCCGTTGCCCCTTAACCGGCACGATGGGGTCCAACACCGCCGCGGCCCCCAAGCAGCCAGTAGGCTCAACCACCATTTTCATGCGCTCTGAAAAAAAGCCCATGGCCTGCACCAACTGCGCATCTGTCACGGTAAAAATATCACGTATATAGCGCTGGATTAGTGGGAAGGTTAGGGTCCCCAAGGCCGTGGTCAAAGCCCCATCAGCAATGGAGTGCGGCGCGGCAATTCGGACGATTTGGCCTTGCTGTAAAGACTGTTGACCATCATTACCGCTTTGGGGTTCAACACCATAGACTGCACAATCCGGGCTTAAGGCCTGCGCCGCCAGCAACGAGCCTGATAACAAGCCCCCGCCGCCCAAAGGCACGTACAACTGATCCAGTGGACCGACTTCGTCCAGCAGCTCTTTGACCGCTGTACCTTGCCCCGCAATCACGTCTGGATGATTAAAAGGCGGTATCAGACTAAAACCATGTTGATCCACCAACTGCTGCGTAACCTGCTCGCGGTCCTGCGTATACCTATCATATTCAACCACCTGAGCCCCATAGCCCAAGGTGGCCGCTTTCTTGGTGGCGGGTGCGTCGTGGGGCATGACAATAGTGGCCTTGATGCCTAACAACTGTGCGGCCAGCGCCACTGCCTGGGCGTGATTGCCCGAGGAAAAAGCCACAACACCGACTTTTCGCTGAGCAGCCGTCAGGTTGGACAAGGCGTTATAGCCGCCACGAAACTTAAATGCGCCTATGCGCTGAAAGTTTTCACATTTGAAAAAAACCTGTGCATCTAGTCGGGCATCCAGTGTGCGGGATGTAAACACCGGCGTGTGATGCGCCATGCCTTTCAAGACATTGCTGGCACGAACCACGTCGTCATATGTTGGTAAAAGCGTGTTCATGTGCATCCTTGACTAAACGATACGAACTTCAGCTGCCCCTGCAGTCATTTCACCGATAATGACCGCTTGCTCAAAGCCTTGGGTATGGAAAATATCCAGCACCTGGCTGGCTACCTGAGGAGTACAGGCCACCAGCAAACCGCCAGAGGTTTGCGGATCCGCCAGCAAAGCATGCGATGCTGCATCCAAGTCTGATGGAATATGTATAGCATCGCCGTAGGATGTCCAGTTGCGCCCAGAAGCACCAGTAATAATGCCATCGGTGGCCAGTTGGCGTACGCCGGGCAGCCAGGGCAAATCAGCCAACCGTAATTGAGCTGTCAAACCGGAACCACGGGCAATTTCCAGGGTATGTCCCAACAGACCAAAACCAGTCACATCTGTCATGGCGCTAACGCCAGCCAAAGCCGCCAGATCTTTACCAGGTCGGTTCAATAAGGTAGTGCTGGCTACCATGGCCCTATAGCCTTCAGCATCTAGAATGTTTTTTTTCAAGGCGGCCGACAACACGCCCACACCCAGCGCCTTGCCCAGTATCAGCACATCGCCAGGACGCGCGCCAGTATTACGCTTAATACGTGAGGGATGCGCCAAGCCCATAGCAGCCAGGCCGTAAATCGGTTCTACAGAGTCAATCGAGTGACCGCCTGCAATAGGTATGCCTGCTTCGGTGCAAATAGATGCCCCGCCCTCTAGGATCAATGCAATATCCGCCTTGGACAGCACATTGATAGGCATGCCAACGATGGCCAGCGCCATAATGGGCGTACCGCCCATGGCATAGATGTCAGATAAGGCGTTAGCCGCGGCAATACGCCCGAAGTCATAGGGATCATCGACTATGGGCATGAAAAAATCAGTGGTTGCGATCAAGGCCTGCTCATCGTTGAGCTTATATACAGCCGCATCATCCGAGGTTTCCGTGCCCACCATTAAATTACTGTAGCCATGCGCAGACGGCATATTGGCTAATAATTCCGACAATACCCCTGGTGCAATTTTGCAACCGCAACCCCCACCATGGGACAGCGAGGTTAGGCGTGGCGCAGGTGCTACAGCTAAAGTCATGGTTTTCTCTTGAGAGTGGCGGAAAGCAGCAGGAGTCGAACCTACCTGGGAACGTCTAACGCCCCCAACTGGGTTTGAAGCCCAGCCGTGTCACCGGACACGCATGCCCTCCACATATACAACAAGCACAACCACAAAGGTTGCATTTATTATGCTTAAGCTTAGGACAGTAACATCAAAAACCTAGGCGGTAAAATCGGTAAATAAGCCACTGTTATCACGCAGGATATGTTTGTCCCCTAAGCGCCGCGTGTAACCTATGCGCCCAAAGAACTCCAGGATCTGTATTGCCCGTTTGCGGCCCAGGCCGGTGGCATCTCGGAACTCGGCGGCTGTGATGCCATTATCCCCTGCCAAAGACGACAACAACGCTGCCAGACGCGCCAGTTGCTGTGTCTGATAAAACAGGTCGCGCACCACTTGGAAAAGCTCGCCGCGGCGCACTAGCTTACGCAGCAGCAATCGCACATCGTCGGGAGGCTGCTGTACGGTTACTGCCAAATCCCGGGGCCATGGCGGGTCAAAAGCGCCCTCAGACAGCAAACTCAACAAACGCGCCGCCAGCGCGGCTTCCGTATCAGATAGTTGACTGGTATGGTCTGGCGCGTGCAACCAGGGTCCGTTACGCTTGACTGCCCCAGTGCTAATCAGTTCCTCGCACAGCACAGCCCATAAGCCTAACGGTGCGGTGGGCGCCGCAATGCGTCGAAGGCGCGCTACGTCCAAACCGGCTTCGTCGGGTGCTGCCTGATGAAAATTCAGTAAGGCTTGCAAAGCCTTGGCGGTAAGCGCGTCCCAGGTACTGGTCAAGATCAGCGTGCGCGCAGCCCTGGAGCCAGCCTGCACCTTCCAGAGAGCACCTTGCGGCACAGCTAGCTGATCAGCTTCAATACCGGTCAGTCGCAGCAGGCTGTCTTCGTCCAAGCCATAGTTAGCCTGTTCCAACAGGCCTGACAGGCTAGCACAGGTCAAATAAGCCGACATGCCGTCCAGCCAAGCCAGCCGTTGTAGTGAACGTCGTTTACGGCTAGGTCCGTTGGGGTCCAGCACCATCCCACCGCCCACTGTCAGCCTGGCTTGGGCATTACGCGCAATAAAGCGATCGCCAGGCATAGCGCAGACAGGCTGATCGAACACCAATTGTGCTTTACCCAATTCGCCAGGCGCCAAGCTATCGTGCGTTAGGGGCACCACATGAGCCAGGTAATGGGCTGCGCCTATGTGAATATGCAGCGGCGACCAGGCGCGCACTGGTGCATAGTCCCCATCCAACAGACTAAGCGTCACATCCACGTTATGGGATGGGATAAAGCAGCGAGCGTCGGCGATCCAGTCACCACGCTGGACGTCGGCCTTGTCCAAGCCACCCAAATTCAACGCGCAACGCTGGCCTGCCAGGCCAGCTTGGCTAGCCTGATTTTGCGCATGTATGCTGCGCACCCGCACGGGTTTGTTCGCGGGCATCAGACGCAGGTCGATAGCGTCGTTCACGCGCACAGTGCCCGCATGCGCTGTACCGGTTACCACGGTGCCGTGGCCTGGCAAGGTAAACACCCTGTCAACTGCCAAACGAAATAAGCCCGTCCCCGCACGTGCCGCAACCACTTGTGCTTGTTCGTCCAAATAATGCTTCAGTGTAGCCACACCCGGCATATCATTGGCCGTGGCGCTTACAGGGAATATGGGTGCATTCTGAAGAAAGGTTTGCTGCACCAAGGCGGTAATTTCATGCTGCACTTGAAGCAAACGTTGGTCATCGACCCGATCGGATTTCGTTAGGGCAACAGCGCCATGCTGCAGGCCCAGCAAAGTCAATATGGCCAGATGTTCTCGAGTTTGCGGCATAACACCGTCATCGGCAGCCACCACCAACAAACCAAAATCAATGCCGCTGGCGCCTGCTGCCATGGTATGCACCAGCCGTTCATGGCCAGGCACATCGATAAAACCCAGTATTTCGCCATTGTCCAAAGGCGTGTAGGCATAGCCCAGCTCTATGGATATACCACGTATTTTTTCTTCTTTGAGCCTGTCGGTTTCTACGCCCGTCAGGGCGCGCACCAGCGTGGTCTTACCATGATCAATATGGCCAGCAGTACCTATGATCACGCCGTTAACTCCGCCCACTGAGCCACAAAAACGGCTTCATCGTCCTGTTCTAGACAACGCAGGTCCAACCACAGCGCATCGTCAGTAACGCGGCCTATGACAGGCCGCGGCAAGCCACGTAGCCGTGCTTCCAGGCGAAGTAGATAACGGCCAGGCCGGCCACTTCCAGCATGACGCACCTGCAAGCCATAACTGGGCAGTAAATCCACAGGCATGGCGCCACTGCCTATCTGACTGAACATGGCCTGGGCCTGCACTATATAGCTGTCCCCCAACGCGTGCTGGACTATAGGCTGCAGGCGCAGCGCCTGAGTTTGCATGGCCCGCTGTTGCCGGGTCAGCAAACGCAAGGTGGTAAGACGTTCGGCCAAGAATTCCGGGGCGCGATACAGGGCCAGAACAGGCTCCAAGGCGGCCAATGTCAACTTGCCCACACGCAAAGCGCGTTTTAATGGGTTTTTCTTGATTTTTTTAATCAGGTCGGCACGGCCTACCAGCAGACCCGCTTGTGGACCGCCCAAGAGCTTGTCACCGCTGAAGGTAACGATGTCAGCCCCTTGTTGTATGGTTTCCTGTACCGTGGCTTCGCGTGGCAAACCCCAACGACTAAGGTCCAGCAAGGTGCCGCTGCCTAAGTCAACGGTGACGGGCAGTTGATGACGCCTGGCAATATCAGCCATATCGGCCAGTTCGACACTTTTTGAGAAGCCCGTAATGGCATAGTTGCTGCAGTGCACCTTCATGAGCATGGCAGTGCGCGAACTTATGGCACTTTCGTAATCCGCTGCGTGAGTACGGTTGGTGGTGCCCACTTCAACCAGGCGCGCGCCAGCCCGCTGCATAATATCCGGGATACGAAACGCGCCGCCGATTTCCACCAGCTCACCACGCGACACAATGACTTCACGCCGGTTACCCAAGGCATTGAGCATCAGTAAAACGGCAGCGGCATTGTTATTGACGACGGTGGCGGCTTCCGCACCTGTTAATTCACACAACAGGTCCTCGATCAAATCGTCGCGATCGCCACGACCGCCGGTTTCCAGGTCGAATTCCAGATTGACCGGAGCCGTCAGGGCCTGCACCACGGCCTGCACCGCCGCATCAGGCAATAAGGCTCGCCCCAGATTCGTATGCAACACCGTACCTGTCAGATTAAAAACAGGCTGCAAACGTGGACGTGCGACCGCCGTAAGTTGCTGCTGTATGACATCGACCATGGTAGGTGTGCTGACTGCCAAACGCACAAGATCGCCTGCCAGGGCTTGCGCACGCAGCGTATCCAAATAAGGTCGCAATGTGTCCAAGACCTGGCTGCGCCCATAGGTATCCAGCAAAGGCTGGAAAGCCTGGGATTTAAGCAAGCGATCCAGGGATGGAATATCTGTCACGCCAGCTGGCGCGCTATCTTGCGGCGCTGACGAACTCATGCTTGTTCGGTGGACTGCCATAACAAAGGATTGCCGCTGGCACGTAAGTAACCTGCTTCACCCATAAGTACGTCTAGCGCGATACTGGCCAGGTCATCAGCCACAGGCTCTACATACAAATCCTTTTCTTGGTAGAAAATTTTTCGATAGACATGACAGTGGTCACACGATTCTGCACGAATAGCCTCGGAACCGCCTTCTATAGAGTGGTAGGCGATTTCCTTGGTGTCTTCGCAATGCGAACACGTCACCCTGACCATATGCCATTCGGTGGCGCACAATGAGCAAGACATATAGCGACAACCATCTTGTGGTCCACCAACCCGCACTACGCTGGAAACCGGTAGGCTACCGCAACAGGGGCAAACACCAAATGGACTGACTACAGGCAAATCATTATCGTTAAAGCGACACGCCAACCCGGTCCAATAAACTTGCATAGCGGCCATCAATAACGGTGCCACAGCCGCATCTACGCCATGGTCATCACCAGCTAATAAGGCATCCGCCATGGCCTCGATAGAGGCTGGGTCTTCCTGCAGACGCTTTTTTATATCCTGAAACACCACAACGGCTGGCGCGGCAACCTGAGGAACAGCGATCATGTGGTCCAGCAAAGACTGCAAAATTTCACGCCAGACTGGGTCACGCGGTGTCCCCATGGCCTGCAGCGGTGGCATGCCGTGGGATTGAGCGCGAGATATCTGGGCTTCGGTAGCTTTAGGTGCGGAAAACACCTTAAGCGCGCGATGCTGACCATCAGCCAGATGCGCCATCAGCAGCAGATAGTCAGCCATCGCGCTGTCAGACGCCAAGTGACGCAACCTGGCCGCCCTATCGACAAATACAGAGGCTGCCACGGGCATGCGTACTCTGGGAATAGCGGTATGATCCAGACCTTCGATCTCGCCGCGTGGAAGAATTCGCTGCACTACCTTCTCCTGGAAAAACATGGCTGCCCAGCGTCTACACGCAGACAGCAGCCATGTTAGCTAACTACAACAGCAATATTACGGGTAAATCAGGACTTACGTACCTTGCGGAACCATGTGCGGTGATGCTTCCAGGCCCAACCTGGCGTCACAGTACCGCGCGTCATGGCCTTAACTGAACCCTTGACCCAAATGCCTGCATAGACGTGCACAATAATCCCACAAATCAGGATAAAGGCAGATACAGCATGTAGCAAGGACGCCAAGCGAACCAGCTCTATGGGGAAGTAGAACGCGAAGTACTCGCGCCACATCACCACACCGCTAAGCAGCAGAACCAGCATGCACAATATCATCACGAAAAACAGTAGTTTCTGGCCACCGTTATAGCGCCCCACATCGGGCAATTTGTCATGACGTTTGTTCAGCACGTCGCGAAAGCGCCCCAACCAGGCCCAGTCGCTGCTGGACATCAGGTTATGACTGAACATCCTGACGGCAAACACGAAGAAACAAACAAACATCAATACACCCACGAAAGGATGCAGGATGCGTGTCCAGGTGCCACCACCAAGCAGACTACTCATCCAATAAAACGCCGGATGAAACAATGCAAGCCCGGACATCGTCAGCAATATGAAGGTCAGTGCAATGATCCAGTGGTTAATGCGCTGACTTGCCGTGTAACGCTGTATAAGTCGGTCGCGTTTATCAGTCATGGTTTTTCTCCTTGAGGCGGTCTTCCTCTTCAGCAGCAAGGCGCTCGTCCTCGTCGCTGATTTCTTCAGGGCCCGTACGGATGTAATGGAAGAAACCCAGCAATGCCGCAAACGCCATAGCGGCGACGCCTATGGGTTTGGCTATGCCCTTCCATAATGAAACCATGGGACTAATAACGGGGTCCTTGGGTAAGTTGCTGTATAAACCGGGCTGATCTGCATGGTGTAGTACATACATAACGTGTGTGCCACCCACGCCAGCCGGGTCGTATAGACCTGCATTTTCAAAGCCACGCGACTGCAAATCGACGATGCGATGATCGGCATGCAGCTTCATGTCCTCTTTGGTGCCAAAAACGATAGCCCCGGTAGGACAGGCTTTGACGCAAGCAGGTTCTTGGCCAACGGCTACCCGGTCAGAACACAGCGTGCATTTGTAGGCCTTGTTGTCCTTTTTGGAAATACGTGGGACATCGAATGGGCAGCCTGTTATGCAGTATCCACAACCTATGCAGTTTTCCTCATGGAAGTCGACGATACCGTTGTTGTACTGCACGATGGCGCCAGGCGCCGGACATGCTTTAAGGCAGCCCGGGTCCTCGCAATGCATACAGCCGTCCTTGCGTATCAGCCATTCCAGATCACCGACTGGGTTCTCGTATTCGGCGAACCGCATCAGAGTCCAGGTGTTTTCGGTCAGGTCTGCAGGGTTGTCATATACGCCCACGTTGGTACCGATTTCATCACGTAGGTCATTCCACTCCATGCAGGCTACTTGGCAGGCCTTGCAGCCTATGCATTTAGTGGTATCTATGAGCTTGGCGACCCCGCCCTCGACTAGGGGTTCGCGCATGCCCGGAGGTGGCGTGGTGGTGGCGGAGATACGCCTAATATCCAATGATTGCAATGCCATGGCGATTCTCCTATGCCTTCTCGACCTGAACCAGGAATGACTTGAACTCCGGTGTCTGCGAATTACCATCGCCTACGGCTGGAGTCAGCGTGTTAGCCAGGAATCCAGGCTTGGCCAAGCCGACAAACCCCCAGTGTATGGGGATGCCCACATGATGCACAGGCTTGCCTTCTATCATGAGCGTCTTGATGCGTTTGGTAACCAGTGCCACCGCTTTGATGTAGCCGCGGTTGGATGACACCTTAATCATGGAGCCATTGGCGATACCCAGATTGCTGGCCAATTCCTCGCCGATCTCCACAAACTGCTGGGGCTGCATGATGGCATTTAAGCGCACGTGCTTGGTCCAATAGTGGAAATGCTCAGTCAGTCGATACGTTGTAGCTACATATGGGAACTGCTCTACCTTGCCCATGGCGGCCAAGTCGTCCTTGAAGACGCGTGCGGCCGGGTTACTGGTAGCCCTGGGTTCTTTAGGATGCAGCGGGTTATAGCCCAAGGGGTTTTCGAAGGGTTCGTAGTGCTCTGGGAAAGGCCCTTCCGCCATGCTTTTTCGAGCAAAGAATCGAGCCACGCCTTCGGGGTTCATAATAAATGGCCCCATGCCGCCAGCCGGATTTTCATCCGCCTTGAAGTCAGGAGTGTCGGCTCCGCCCCATTTCTTACCATCCCAACTGACCAACGCCCGGCGCGGATTGAACGGTTGCCCTTTCAAATCGCATGATGCCCGGTTATATAGCACGCGCCGATTCGCTGGCCACGACCAGGCCCAATTCAGGGTCTGACCTATGCCAGTGGGATCGCTGTTGTCGCGTCGCGCCATCAGGTTACCTGCTTGCGTCCAGCACCCGGCGTATATCCAGCAACCACTAATGGTGGAGCCGTCATCGCGCAACTCGCCAAAACCAGCGAGTTGCTCGCCCGCCTTACGCTGTACCGCGCCGCTGGTGGGATCAACCAGGTCGGCGAGTGCCCGCCCAGAGTATTCCATGGCGAGTTCAGCCGCCGTGGGGTTATCTGGATTGGCATACGGCCACCACAGCTTCAAGATGGGGTCCGGAAACTTGCCACCTTCGGTTTGGTAAAGAGCACGTAACCGCGTAAACAGCAGCGCCATGATTTCAATGTCGCTTTTTGCTTCGCCGGGGGGCTCGGCGCCCTTCCAGTGCCATTGCAGCCAACGGCCAGAGTTCACCAGTGCGCCTTCCTCTTCGGCAAAACAGGTGGTGGGCAGACGGAAGACTTCAGTTTGGATCTGGCTGGGGTCAACGTCGTTGTACTCGCCCACATTGCGCCAGAATTCAGACGTTTCAGTAATCAGCGGGTCCATGATGATTAGGAACTTCAGCTTGGACAAGCCTTCCAGCACCTTGGCTTTATTGGGTGAGGCCGCCAAGGGGTTAAAGCCTTGGGCAATATAGCCATTCATTTCACCCTTGCTCATGAGCTCGGTGACTTGCAGCATGTCGTAGAGCTTATCCAGCTTGGGCAGGTAGTCGTATCCCCAGTTGTTATCGGCTTGTGCAGCATCGCCCCACCATGCCTTCATCAGGCTGACATGGAACTTTTTATAATGCCGCCAATAACTAAGCTGATTAGGACGCAGTGGCTGTTGGGTACGCTGCGTAATATAGCCCTCGAAATCCTGTTCAGTCTCACGCGGTAAGGTCAAGTAACCCGGCAACAGGTCAGACATCAAGCCAAGGTCAGTTAGCCCCTGGATGTTGGAGTGACCGCGCAAGGCGTTCATGCCACCACCAGATATGCCGATATTACCCAGCAGCAACTGCACCATGGCACCGGTACGTATGATTTGCGAACCTATAGAGTGCTGAGTCCAGCCCAAGGCATACAGTATGGTTGCTGCCCGACCTGAAGTTGCTGTGGACGCCAACAGTTCGCAGACTTTCAGGAATTTTTCCTGAGAAGTGCCGCAAACACGCTCTACCATTTCGGGCGTATAGCGCGAATAGTGATGCTTCATCAGTTGATATACGGACCGAGGGTGTTGTAGAGTGCTATCGACCTTGACGAAGCCGTCTTCGCCACGTTCATAGTCCCAGCTTGTTTTGTCGTAGCTACGACCATCATCGTTGTAACCAGAATACAAGCCGTTTTCGAAGGTAAAGTCCTCGCGAACAATGAAGGGAAAGTCGGTGTAATTATGTACGTACTCGTGGTGGATTTTGTCATTCTCAAGTAGATACCTGATAATGCCGCCCAGGAAAATAATATCAGTTCCAGTGCGTATGGGCGCGTACAGATCCGCCACAGACGCCGAGCGTGTAAAGCGTGGGTCCACAACGATAAGCTTGGCGCTGTTGTTCGCCTTGGCTTCAGTAACCCATTTGAATCCACAGGGGTGAGCTTCAGCGGCGTTACCGCCCATAATCAATACAATATCCGCGTTCTTGATGTCGACCCAATGGTTCGTCATCGCTCCACGGCCAAACGTCGGGGCAAGACCTGCCACCGTCGGGCCGTGTCAGACACGTGCTTGATTATCGAATGCGAGTATGCCCAGACTGCGTATGACTTTGTGCGTTACGTAACCCACTTCGTTACTGCTGGCCGAAGCTGCCAACATGCCGGTAGTCGTCCAGCGGTTGACTACTTTGCCATCAGCCGTTTTTTCAACGAAGTTGGCGTCACGGTCGGCTTTCATGAGCTTGGCGATGCGTGTATAGGCATCGTCCCATGAAATGCGTTGCCAGGTATCCGAACCAGGTGCTCGATATTCAGGGTATTTAAGGCGGCTGGGGCTATGGATAAAATCAACTAGCGCCGCGCCTTTGGGACATAGCGTGCCACGGTTAACCGGATGATCAGAGTCACCCTCGATGTGCATGATGCTGCCCTTGGCGTTTTTGGCGCCATCGCCCAGGCTGTACATCAGGACCCCACAGGCGACGGAACAATAGGGACAGGTGTTACGCGTTTCTGTCATGCGAGCGAGCTTATACTGCCTGACTTCAGCCAAGGCAGGACTGGGGGCGGCCCCCAGCAATGCCAGACTAGAACTTGCCAGCGTAGTGCCCGTCACCTTGAAGAATTGACGCCGACTCATGTTAACCATGGGGCTCTCCAGAACGATGTAAAGGGGAAATTGATACACGTTGGTACAAACAGACAGTGCCATCGTTACGAACAATATGCACTGTCTGTATCGTTTGTTCAAGCCATTTAGGTCTACGGTGCCTACACGTTAACCCGTATATATCTAACACCCCACCACCATATCCCACACTACAATACGATATCTACACAAGGTTTATTCCGTATGAAAGTCAGTAAAACCATGCTTGCGGGTGTGCTAATCATAGAGCCGCATGTTTTTCACGACGAGCGCGGTTTCTTCAAGGAAACATACAGTGCACGACGATACCGTGACGAGGCAGGCATAACGCTACCCTTGGTGCAAGACAATTGCTCGCGTTCTAGTAAAGATGTCCTGCGTGGTTTGCACTTTCAAAAGACACGCCCCCAAGGCAAGCTGATCAGCGTCAGCTACGGCACGGTGCTGGACGTCACTGTGGATATCAATCCTGACTCCCCCACGTTCGCCTGTCATGTCGCCATAGAAATCAGCGATACCAACCACAGACAAGTCTGGGTGCCGCCTGGCTATGCCCATGGCTTTTGTGTGATCAGCGAACAGGCCGACCTGCACTATAAATGCACTGACTACTATCGCCCGGACGACGAGGCGGGCCTGGCATGGGACTGTCCAGAACTGGCCATACCCTGGCCGACCAGGCAACCACGCCTGTCTGAAAAAGACAGCCGCCATCCAAACCTGGCGCAGTGGCAAAGCATGCTGACCAACAGTTAAGCCATATGCAGCCGCGACCCCTTAAACAAGTGCTGGTAACCGGAGCCCAGGGGCAACTAGGTTTGGCCCTGGCTAGTCTGCAACCGCAGGCCCAAGCCCAAGGGCTGCAACTACTGCTTGCCGATAAAAACACCCTAAACATCAGCAAGCCAGACCATATCGCCCGCTACCTGGATGCACATGATATTGCTGCAGTGGTGAATACGGCCGCCTATACACAGGTAGATCAGGCAGAGAACCAAGCCGACCTAGCTTGGCAGATCAATGCACATGCGCCTGCCCTGCTGGCTCAGGCCTGTCGTCAGCGACACATCACACTACTGCATATATCCACGGACTATGTATTTGATGGTAGCAGCACGTTGCCTTGGTCAGAGGATGACCCCACCAGACCACTAAGCGTATATGGAAAATCCAAACTTGCTGGCGAACAGGCGGTGCTAGCAGCCCTGCCGGATGCTTTGATTATTAGAAGCAGTTGGCTATTTAGCCAGTTTGGCAATAATTTTCTAAAGACCATGATCACGCTAGCGCAAACCCACGACACCTTGCGCATAGTGGATGATCAAATTGGCGGACCGACTTATGCACCACATCTGGCGCTGGCCTTGCTAAATATGTTGCAGCAACACTTTAGCGCTACCGGGCTAGTACCTGGCACTTACCATTTTGCGGGCCAACCTTATATCAGCTGGTACGGCTTTGCTCAGGAAATTTTTCTACAGGCTCAGCGCAACGGGATATTGACGAAAATACCGCAACTACAGCCGATATCATCGGCGGACTACCATAGCGCTGCCGTACGGCCAAAAAACTCCTGCCTAAGCCAAAATAAATTGAACTATGCCATAGGCAAGCAGGAAAACGACTGGCGCGTAGGGCTACTGCCATCATTAATCACTAATGGCATAGTCTGGCCTTAGCCTATAGATAGCGGCGAATCCGTACTAGGCATCATCTTGTCGATGAAGCTTTTGGCCTGACGCAAACCAAAACTGCGAGCAAAGTCCCTATCCACAAAGGCAGAAGTCTCCTCTAGCTCGATACGTGCCCATTGCCGTACTTGCGGACCTGGTCCCCGGCCAGTGATACGTGCTTCAACCAAAAAGCCATCAGGCGATTCGTGAGTGCTTATCTCTATCCAGTTACCGCAGTATTCGACCTCGTCCCGCTCTTCCATAAATTGCCCCTAGTTCGCTTGAGCAGCCATCGTAACCTGATTCACTACCCTAGTCATCCCTGGAGAGATCTATGAAAGCATGCCCGCCGTGACGACACAAATAGGAACTCAGTGACGAATATTTTATCTAGCAACGCCCCTTCTTAGTCTGACCCGGTGGGCAAGAGCTGCCCCGATAATGTTGCTTGGTATTTTTTTTCGCCTGCCTTTGATATTTTCCACGACGATCTGACTTATCCCTATGACTGTACCTGTCGCCACTATCCCTGTGACTGTATCTATCGCCTCTATCATGACCGCCACGATGATGAGGCCCAACACAGCCGGCCAGCAACACAGCCATAGTGGCCGCAATCAGTAATTTATATATTCTCAATTTAAAACTCCGCGTCATTTATGCGCGGTCACTATACCAAGGCGGTATATTACAAAGGCAAGTGTATGTAACCCCTCGGCCATAAATGACAATAGCATCAGCCTAAATTAAGACTGACGCTATGTGATGAAACCTTTTATATAAACGTGGCAGATTACCAGCGTAGGTCGGTTACATTAATTTCGACACGCCGGTTAGGCGCCAAACAAGCAATCAAGGCAGCATTATTTGTCTGGTTGCAGTTCGTCACCACTGGGGCCCTGGAGCCCAAGCCACGCGCAGTGATGTTATCAGCAACCAAACGATGTTTCAGCAGTTGATTACGCACTGCCTGGGCACGGCGCTCGGATAGGGTTTGATTGGATTTGCTATCGCCAATGCGATCAGAGTGCCCAATAATTTCTATGCGCGTTTCCCCTCTGGCCATCAACGAAGCCGCGTATTGGTTTATTTTACTTTCGCCGGCCGGGGTTAATTGCGCGCTACCAAAACCAAAAGCAACGTCACTATCCAAAATAATCGGCTTTTCCATGTTCGCACACCCCGCCAACACCATAGCCGCCAATAAACCAAGCAAACCGACCAAAGATACTTTATTTTTCTTAATCATTACTTACTCTCCCTTATGCGCTAGTAATTGCGCTTCTTTGCATAATGAAATAATGTGCAACCATCCTTTTGTACGGTATAAAACGGGTTCTGGCAAGGTATCCGCTATATGCTGGTCTAGTTCTTTGGCCCAAAAAAAAAGCCCTGCCTAGCGGCCGGCACATCGTGCAGCCGCATAGGCAGGGCCTGTATCACATCAGTCTTGACGGCTGGTGACTTCCAACAAATGGTATCCAAACTGGGTTTTCACCGGACCTTGGACTACATTAACTGGTGCGCTAAATACTACTGTATCGAACTCTTTGACCATTTGGCCTGGGCCAAACGAACCCAGATCACCGCCATCGCGGCTGGATGGGCAGCTTGAGTTATCTTTTGCAACTTGAGCAAAATCAGCACCGCCTTCAATAGCGGCTTTCAGTTCATTGCACTTTTCTTCAGTAGCAACCAGGATATGACGAGCAGTGGCGAGTGCCATAATTAAAACTCCTTCTAAATGAAGCCAAAGAGAATACCTGAATTAAGGACTAGCTGCCTGCGCACCGTATCTATACTAGGTTATGCTTGCAAGCTTCCATAATCCTACCCGCTTTTTTCCAGGAGCTTGTCATGAGCAACACCACCGCGCCAACACTGGCTTTTAATTTCGCCAAGGATGGCAAAAGGCCCGACAAATTTCCTCAGACACCCGTATTTCCTACTGGCTTTGTACCTAATACCGGCGATGGCATTACCTTTCCTGGCTCGGACGATATCTACGTCGTAGTCAGCCGGGTCTTCTCATTTAATGATCAAGGCGCTGCCAGCATCTTTCTTAATATGGCCTTGGCCGGAGCCACACCGGACGCCAGCCGTTGAACCACACCGCCCTGCGACTTCTTGACTGCCACCTATGAGCGATACAGATACATTACGTCTAGCCAAATACATAGCTACCCAACACAACTGCTCGCGTCGCGAGGCTGATAACTATATTGTCGGCGGCTGGGTCAGCGTAGACGGCCAGGTGATAGAAGAACCTGGCTTTCGGGTCTCATCAAACCAAAAAATCATTTTGGCGGCTGACGCCTCGCCTGATGATGTCGCACCCGTCACTTTCTTATTGCATAAGCCGGTAGGCTGGGGCGCCAGCGAGGGTCATGGGTCAGCAGCTGAACTGCTAGTGGCGGAAAACCAGATAGAAAGCCCCACATTAAGTCTGTCCATACTTAAACGCCATCTTGCCGGACTGATTCTGACTACGTCACTGGAAACCGATGCCTGCGGGCTTATCGTGGCTAGTCAGGAACACCGCATACACCGCAAACTGCTGGATGATGCTGCCCATGTCGAAATGGAGTATGTGGTACATGTTGGCGGTACACTTTCAGATAGCGACCTGAAAAAACTGAATCGCCCTTGGCCATGGCAGGGACGTGAGTTGCCTGCTGCCAAGGTCAGCTGGCAAAGCGACGCTCATCTAAGATTCGCCCTAAGAACGCCACCTATGGGCCTGATCGCGGCCATGTGTACACAGCTGGGATTAACCGTGATCAATATCAAGCGCATACGCATAGGCCGCCTGGCTATGGGTGGACTACCTGCAGGAAAATGGCGCTATCTATCCAGCCACGAGCGCTTCTAGCGCACGAAAAACCACTAGAAAAATAGACGACAGGATGTGCATCCACATTGGATAAAGTGTTTGTCAGGCATACCGCTTGCTTGGCTCTGTTGCGCCACAACAATCAACCTCTGAGTGTGGCGTAGCTACCCATCCATTTAAAAGGAATGCACGATGGACAAAGATAGAATCAAAGGCGCAGGTCATGAAGTAAAAGGCGCAATTAAAGAGGCCGCCGGGAAAGTCACTGGCGACAAAAGCACAGAAATCAAGGGGAAAGTAGAAAAAGCGGCGGGTACTGCCCAACGTAAGACCGGCGAACTAAAAGACGCCGTACGCGACGCCGTCAAAAAATAAGCGGTCAGGCCGGGCTGATACGTCAGCTCGGCCGCTCTGTCAGCGAATCCTTGTAGTCACCCACATAGCCAAAAGTAGGCGCACGTTCAGACTCCGCCATCCAAAAATCAGTGAACTCTGCAATATCAGGCTCACAGTACCAATGTGCTTTGCCATCGGCGTCTATCGCCCACCAACGTGCAGTTCTAGGGGCCTGTTCCCAGTCAACAAACTCGTATGCCATAACGCCTCCGGTTGTTCTAACGATGGTACACCCGCTCGCAGCAACAGGAAAGTAGGCACAAGCCCCAGCATTACGCGATTATGGCAGCCGCATTAAATGTTCAGCCAGCGCTTGGAAGGCAGGCAGCGTCGTCGCATCGTTGGCAGCATTACTGGCCACTGGATGTGATGCAAAACGCACAACTACCATTTCAGCCATGGGATCAATGTAGATGCTTTGGCCATGCACACCGCGAGCGGTGTAGGCCCCATGCAGATTATGCGTTACCCACCACATATCACGATAGCTCCACCCCTGCAGCAGTGAATAACCACTTCTGGAAAATGCCCGCTTATCGCCGCCCTGCCGAATATCTTCGACCACCCGTCTAGGCAAAATCTGCTGGCCATTGAACCAACCATCGTTACGCAGCATCTCGCCAAAGCGTGCCATATCGCGTAAGCCGGCATTAAATCCACCACCAGCGAACGGCGTTCCGACCGAGTCGACCGTCATATAAGCATCCTGCTCCGCCCCTAAGCGACTCCAGATGCGCTCGGAGAGCAAATCAGATACGTTACGGCCAGTCACTCGTGCAATGATCCAGCCGAGTACATCTGTATTCACCGTTTTGTAGCCAAACTCATGGCCATGCTGACCTTGCGGCTGCACCGTTATAAGAAACTCGTAATAGTTACGTGGCCCCGTATAACCCTTGGGTTTGGGCAAGGGGCTGCCCGCCTGAGCATGCGCCCATACGCCGGCATTTGGATCTGTATAGTCTTCGCTATAGTTAAGAGCCGTCGTCATATCCAGCACTTGCCGCACTGTGGCATTGCCGAAGGCAGAATCAGCCAGCTCGGGTACATAGTCGGCAACGTACTTATCCGCATCAAGCTGGCCTTCGGCAACTAGCAGCGCGCCTAGTGTGCCTATCACCGACTTGGTGACTGACATAGCGGCATGTTGACCACTGTCCTTAAAGACACCGAAATAGCGCTCATAAACAATACGCCCACGATGCAGGACCACAATGCCATCAGTGTAGTTAGCGGTTAGCGATTGCAGCCACGTCATTGTCTGCGTCGTACCTACGGGCATGAAGCCTATCGTATCAATGTCATCCCTTGGGTCCTGCTTCAAAAGCACAGGCGCACCTAATCCACGTGAGACATTCACCGTTGGCATCAACTGGCGAAAGTGGGAGACGCTCCAGCGCAAGGCCGGAAAACGAAAATAACTGCCATCGTCAAAACGAACGATACGATCAGCTGGCGGTGGCGACCCAACCATCCAAGCCATAAGGGCTGGATCACTAGTCATTGCGTCCATAGTGTCAGATACGGCCTGACTTGATACAGGCGTGCTAAACACAGCAACACCCAAAACAAACGCCAGCCCCCTAAGCAGTGGAGCTGTGTGCTTGAAAATAGGGAATTCTACAAACATAGTTAGCTTTCCTCTGATGTTGAATACTAGGGAGTTACCTAGCCTGTGGCATGTCAATTGCTTAACAAGGTTGAGCAATACTTGATGGCAGGCTCGTCCGAGTAGCCCAAGCTCCCTGCTCTACGGAGAATCAGCATGGAACAAAAGAAAGCCCCAGGCCATACCGGCACTTCTCAAGACAAAAGCAGTCCTATGAAGGATAAGCACGCTCAGCCTCACGAACAACATAAAGATCAGGGCCAGGCATCCACAAAACATGCCCCAGCCAAAGGTGCAGAAAAGCACTAAATCGGCAAACGCACGTTTCACCCAGGCCCTCCTGGTTGGAGGGCCTATATTATAGTTATAAGCATATGCTCTTACGGCATATTAACCTCGGGTATAGTTAGCTCTTTCAAAAAACAGCTTATACAAGGGGACAGCTTTGAAGTTTGGTTTATATGCGCTCACGGGCGTACTAGCGTTAACTATGGGTGGTTCGATAGCCATGGCAGCCGACGAAGAATATTCACCCTACGGTACTGCAAAAGTCGATATGCATGAGTATCCGCAAATAGATACTGTATTCGATGTGAACTACGCTGATCCTAAAAGCTTAAACGCTTTATACGGTTTCGTGCGTAACACCAAGAAACCGCTCAAGGGTTCTGTAGTCGTGGTCACACACGGGCCGGAACTCAGGGCTTTTGCCAAAGAGAACTACGAAAAATATCAAAGCGAGATGCAGCGCATGGCTGAACTGGCTGACGATGGTGTCGAGTTCCGCATGTGCAGCAACGCACTGCTAGCCGCCGGCTATAAGCCTGAAGACATGCACGGCTTTGTGACCGTAGTACCTGCGGGATTTGCTGAAATTGCTTTCCTGCAATCCAAGGGTTACCAGGTGTTGGACCCAGCACCTTTACCTGTGCGTGATGTTCGATACCTAGACCAGCCACAACTCAAAAAATAGCTCGCTGACCAATAAGCTGCCCTGCCCGCCTTTTGTAGGATGGGCAAGGCAGTGTCCAAACCCTATTAGTAAGGTCTATCGCCTTTTAGCGTAATCCTGTGCATCACCCGTCGAAAACCATGGTAGTCATTAACAGGGTTATGCATGGCACAACGGTTATCCCAAAATGCTATTGCATTGGGCGTCCAAGAGAAACGGCAGGTGAATTCAGGTTTGATCTGGTGGTGGAAAAGAAATTCAAGCAGCGGCCGGCTTTCTTCTTCAGTCATGCCCTTGATCCCCGCCGTATGCGCAATATTCACATATAGGCTTTTACGACCTGTCTCGGGATGTGTACGGACTATTGGGTGTTCAGCCACGTAATCTTCTAGCTTTTCATCCTTACCATCCGTTCTGATGCGGTCTTCACGCGTACGCGAAACATCGGCTTTGGCCGATGTGCTGATGCCTATCAAACCATCCAGCAATCCCTTCATCGTGTCGGACAAGGCATCATAGGCCAGTTGCTGGTTGGCAAACATGGTGTCGCCACCGTAGGGAGGCACTTCACGCGACAGCAGCATAGAGCCCATGGGCGGCACATCAAGATAGGTGGTGTCCGAGTGCCAAATACCACCGAAATTAACCCGTTCGGTTTCTAGCTTCTTAACCTCGATGATTTGCGGAAAATTCTCCAGGCCCTTAATGAAGGGATATTCGATGGGTTCCCCCATGGCCTGTGCAAAATCAAGAAATCGTTGCGGGGTGATCGCTTGGTTACGTAGAAATATAACCTGATGATCTAGCAATGCCTGGCGTATGGCGTGGGCCTGTGTGGCGCACAGTGGCGTAGAAAGGTCTACACCTGAAATCTCGGCGCCCAGCGCCCCTGCAATTTTTCGTACTTCCATGGTAATTCCGGCTTGTTTGTTGGCCAGGTCTCTGGTGTATTTATGAGTTAGGATTTGAGGGTTGGATTGGGCGGGAATACTTGCACTAAGAACAGCATCAGTCATACTGATATCTCCTGGGGTTTCGCGCCCCTAATAAGTAAACAATACACAATATTTGTGTCTGGCTTCCGGTAGGTAATTAACCGGTAACAGTGGCGCGACCGCGCTGGATTTGCACCAGCTTCCAAATATTCACTTCGGTTTTTACAGCCTAAGTACTCTACAAATAAACGAATGTTTTCTGATTAAAGTTTGATATCAGCGACACACGACAACAACTGTTCAGATATCCGTTCTGCATGCTGTTCCATACGCTGTAAGGGACCAGCCACCGCAATGCCCAGTGTCATGGAGCCGCAGACCAAGGGGGCTGCGATAGCCATCACATCCGCGACGTTTTCCCCGCGGGTGATGGTGTAGCCACGCTGACGACTAAGATCCAAGTCAAGGTGCAAACCATCAAGATCAGTAATCGTTTGGGCTGTTGCCTGTGTAAGCTGATGTTTGGACAGCCATCCAGACAGCTGTTTGGCTGGCATAGCCGTTAACATGACCTTGCCGATAGCACTGGAATGCAAGGGTTTAAAATCACCCGCACGGGATGAATAACGTATGGTCTGCCCGCTTTCGACCACCAACAAATAAAGCACGCGGTCATCTTGGCGGGTTCCCAAGATAATGGTTTCATTGGTGGCGTCGCGCAAAGCAGTCAGTGCGGGAAGACAACGTGTTGCAATGGGATCATTGGCGTTAATTTCACGGGCAGTATCCCATAACCAGCGCGTGGGATAGGATTCACGGCCAGACAAAAAATACAACAGGCCATACTGCTCTAGTGAACGGACAACACTATGGCAAGTCGATAGCGGAATATCCGCCATTTGCGATATTTCAGATAAAGAAAGCGGTCGCCCAGCCACCCGAAATGCTTCCAGCACATCAAAGGGGCGCAATGCAGAACGGCTAAGCGTAGGGGTCATAGTGATTTGTTCCGTAATCTATAAGATAAAATTCACAATGATGAATTATAACAAGAATTTATTCATAATATAGAATTCAATCTATATGGTCAAATTTCAGACAACACCCTTTAGACTTTGGGAAAAATGCGCTATCCACCTGACTTTGTGTAAATTAAACGTCCCAAAAGCTACAGTTTACTAGTAATAAGTATTTACATAGACACAAATTCAAAGTATAAAATTATTAGCAACAATAATTCCGTATGCTGAATTTTAGCAAACCTATGGTCAGGAGACAAAAATGGACAAAGGCAAAAATTTATTTGTCACATTAAGCATCGCGGCAGCTGTAACTATTAGCGTCGCAATGCCTGCAACAACCCAAGCAGTCACCTTGAAAATGGCTCACCAGTGGCCGCAGGCTGAATCAGATTATGTGATCGCGACGGCCATCAAGTTCGCTCAAGAAGTCGAAAAACGATCGAATGGCGACATTAAAATCCAGTTTTTTCCGGCTGAATCGCTGGTAAAGGCCAGCAATACCCACACAGCGTTAAAGAATGGCACCGTAGATTTGGCTGTCTATCCCTACATCTATGCCGCAGGGGCCATTCCGGACATGAATCTGGTGCTGATGCCCGGCGTATGGAAATCCCATGATGACGTGTTCAATTTTCGGACCACCGAACCGTGGAAAAAAATTGAAGCCAAGGCACAAGACTACGGTTTCAAAACCTTGTCCTGGATACAAATCTCGGGGGGTGTTGCATCGACCAAAAAATCCATAGGCTCACCTGCCGATGTTGCGGGTGAAAAGGTACGTGCAGCAGGTAAATACATGTCCTACGCCTTGCAGCAAGCGCAAGCCAGCACAGTCTCTATGCCATCATCGGAAAACTACAGCGCCATGCAATTGGGCTTATTGGATTCCGTATGGACCTCGTCCAGCTCATTTGGCGCTTATAGACTCTATGAAGTCAGCAAGTTCTATGTCTCACCTGAAAAGTACAGCATCTACTACACCATAGAACCTATCGCCATCAGCATGAAGACATGGAACAAGCTAAGTCCAGAACAGCAACAGATACTAACGGAAGTCGGCCAAAGTCTAGAGCAATCCGCCCTGGAGGGTGCACGTGAGGAAGATGCCCGTGTTGCCAAACTGTTCTCAGACAACAACGTCGAGGTCAGCCAAATGACACTAGACGAATGGAATCAATGGCACAGCCTGTTCGAAAAACATGCATTTTCAAAATTCAAGCAAGACAACCCATCCAGCGCGCCGTTGCTTGACGAAATTCTTGCCTTATACAAATGACAACAGCAAACGGAAGGCCACATCCCAGGAAAGGTATTTTTAATACCTTGGTGACTGTCTCGGGATTATCCGTAGGGGTGGCCACTTTCTTGATAGGCCTGTTTGTGGCCTATGACGTGATTGCGCGCACCCTATTTAGAATGACCAATTCCTGGGTCACCGAAATCACCATGTACTTAATGGGCTACATCACGTTCATAGGCGCAGCCTACGCGCTTAAAGAAGGTTCACATGTCAGCGTGGATATGTTGGTACAAAAACTAAAACCACGGATGCGCCAAACGGTAGCCACAATCACCAATATCTGCATGTTGGTGATTGTCACGACATTAACCTGGCTTAGTTACCAGTTTTTCTGGGATGCCTGGTCCAGTCATGAAGTATCCGACACGCTGCTGTCAGTTAGTCTCTGGATTCCCTATCTATTCTTTTTTATTGGAATGGCGTGGCTGTTAGTGGTTCTTATCGTTCAAATTTACAAAAAATCGCGCTAGCCTGCCGATAGAAGGATGTTGCATGATCGAGTTATGGATAGGACTAGCAATGTTTGTTGCATTGCTAGTAGCCTTGCTAATAGGGATACCAGTTGCTTTTTCACTTATGGCAGTTGGTTTAGGGTCGATTGCGTTTCTTGGCGGTGGCCTTGATGCGTTAGGCTTGGTCGCCCCCACGCTATGGTCATCAGTAGCCAACTTTACACTAACCGCAGTACCCCTATTCATCCTGATGGGCGCCATCATATCGGCATCCGGCATGGGCGCGCGCTTATATCAAGCCTTAGCTACCCTGATGCATGGCGTCCCAGGTGGCCTGACGGTTGCAACCACCCTGGCATGCACCATCATGGCTGCCGTATCCGGTTCCAGTGTTGCCACAGCCGGAGCCATAGGACGTTTTTCTGTACTCGAAATGCGCCGCTACGGCTACAAGGACGAGACTGCCTGTGGCGCCGTCGCCGCAGGCGGAACCCTGGGGATACTGATCCCACCCAGCATCCCGCTGATTGTGTACGGCATCATTGCCCAGGAATCCATAGGCGCCCTATTCATTGCCGGCATTATTCCCGGCATCATCATGGCCCTAAGCTTTATTGCCTACCAAGTATGGATCGCCACACGTGAGCTAAAGCACCGCGATGTCCTTGTCACCGACAAAGTGACCATGCGCCAAAGGCTGGCAGCCTTAAAACACATCGTTCCCGTCGGCCTGCTGATTTGGGTAATCCTGGGAACCATCTACCAAGGCATAGCCACACCCACCGAAGCGGCAGCACTTGGAGTCTTGGCCAGTTTGCTGCTGTCGGCAGCCATCTATCGCGAGCTATCCTGGGAAAAAATCATCGTCATACTTCGCGACACAGCCAAAGGCAGCGTCATGGTGTTGATGATAATTGCAGGTGCCATGCTATTTGGCTACGCCATGACCACCAGCAATGTGGCACCAACAATTTCACGGGTAGTAGCCGAACTTGATGTCCCCCCATGGGCTGCCTTCATAACGATCAATATGCTGTTGATCTTCCTGGGCTGCTTTATGGAGACCTTGTCGATCATTGTGATCACCGCCCCCATCCTGATTCCTATTATTCTGGCCCTGGGTTGGGATCCGGTCTGGTTCGGCATCATTATGGTGATCAATATGGAAATGGCCCTGATTACCCCACCTGTAGGCCTGAACCTGTTCGTGGTTCAGGGCGTAGTAGAGGACGTACCGCTATCCAGGATAATTGCCGGGACCATGCCTTATGTTTTCATCATGGCGCTAGTATTAGTGCTGGTCGGTATTTTTCCTGACCTGGCCACCTATCTGCCCTACCATGTGAAATAAGCTATTAATGGCGGGCTAGGTACGCCAATTGCTTTAGCGCTGAACCTAGGCTATCCATGGAGTTTGCCATGCTCACGATTGAAGACGCGCTATACGTAAGGGTCCAACAATTAGAAAACGGACCCCACCCCTTACCACTTCAATCCGGCTTTAGCCTGGGCATCGCGTATCGCACATTGGGTCTGTTCAACCCTTCTGAAACTTCAGATGCCTACCTAATTTTATCGAATGACCGTAACGAGATCTGGTTCATCTGCAATAGGCACTTACGGACCGTAGGGCTATATCCTGGCAGCCAAGAATTGTGCAGGTCGTTGGGTGAAAAAGAGGATCCTGCTTAAACTTGGGTCACCACCACCAGCTTGATCTACGTCGTATCTTTTGGGATGCGTCCCTATTCAGGTTTTTCGCTTCTTCTTCGGCATATTCTCGTTCCCCTGGCTCATATGATCCTTCATATATGCAGCTGTTACTGCTCCACCTGCAATCATCACCACGATCCGAAGCCCCGAGACTGGTTGAAGAACACCCAGAAACAAGTGCTACAACAAACAGCAATAAACCGCATCGGCTCAACATTTGAATGGACATTTTTCCTGGCCCTACAGAAGAATTACAAGAGCCATTTTATCGCAAGCCCCTGAAAGCAGTTCCAGGTAGCAATGTGCATGCCATGCCACACCTCCAAGCCTGTAGAAATGCAAGAAGCACCACACATTGCCCCGTGCATGAATTAATCCTGAGCTATACCTTCTGGGGTATCTTGCATCCTGCGCAGTATCCCTTTGCTATCTAGTTGGTAAACAGCAAGAATACCCTTCACGTTGCGTAAAACCGCATGGGCGACGCCATCGATGGTCACCTCCTCACTGCCTTTCCCCGGCTGGTCTGGCCCCCCTGCTTTTAGGTATGCAGTGATTGCACGTTCGACCAAGCTTTTCCCGCTCATATAGACCTCTTTGGTGTGTTGTGATGTGGGGTCATTTAACCCAGTGCTCAATAGGCGGCCAAAGCGAAGTTGCTAAGGCCATTGCCCCAGCATAGGCCATTACGACTCAAAGGCGAAACGGACTGGCCCCTATATATCAGTCTGGATCCACTGAGCTGAATCACCATCAACATTACCACCTACATTCACAAGCTCGTTTCTGGCGTCGCAACCAGGGCAGGTGAAATAAAAGCTGTCGCCGTCAGCTTCCGGCTCAACCGTTTCAGGCAGAATTTCCAACCCGCAATTTCTGCAAGTCCACATAGCGCTCTCCTAGATGATAAGAAAAATCATAACGCGCCAGAATGGAATATAAAGGATATATATGAAACAAGTTATCAACGAAAAGGGCTCGCGCCCCATAAAAATCTGGACTGACGACGTAGAGGCCACTGCGCTACAGCAACTAAAAAACCTGGCTCAGCTACCCTTTATTGCCCCCAATGGGGTAGCTTGCATGCCTGACGTGCATGCGGGCATAGGCGCCGCCGTCGGCACAGTCATTGCCACGGACAAGGCCATCATCCCTGCTGCTGTCGGAGTTGATATCGGCTGCGGAATGAATGCCGTACGGTTATCTCTAAAGGCTGGCGACCTACCTGATAGCCTGGTCTCCCTACGCCACCAAATCGAGCGCGACGTACCGCTGGGCGCTGGAGGCAAGCATCGTGACGACCGTGCCCCTGAGATTCCCGAAGCTCTGCGCATTCAGTACGCAAAAATAACTAATAAGCACGCGAAGATATTCAATAAGAACGCAAGCATACAACTGGGCACGCTAGGTTCTGGCAATCACTTTATCGAAATTTGCCTGGACGAAAACCAGGATGTTTGGGTCATGTTGCACTCTGGATCGCGAGGCGCGGGTAATCTGATCGGTCGCTACTTTATAGAAAAGGCCAAGCGCCGGATGGAGCAGTACTTTATTAGCCTACCGGATGGGGACCTGGCCTATTTCCCTGAAGACACTGACGACTTTAATGACTACGTTGAAGCCGTCCAGTGGGCGCAAGACTATGCGTTCGAGAACCGGCGGGCCATGATGGCCGCAGTGATCGCTGCCATGCGGCGCCATATCTTGGTGGAGTTTACGATTACCCAAGAAGCCATCAACTGCCACCACAACTATGTGGAGCAAGAGCAGCACTTTGGCCGCAACCTGTGGGTAACACGCAAAGGTGCTATCCGTGCCCAAGACGGCGACCTAGGCATTATTCCGGGGTCCATGGGCCAGCGCAGCTACATCGTACGCGGCAAAGGCAACCCGGAGTCGTACTGTTCGTGTTCACATGGCGCCGGTCGAAAAATGAGCCGTACCGCGGCGCGCAAAACCTTTACTGTTGCCGATCTTGAGGCGCAAACCAAGGGCGTGGAGTGCCGCAAGGATTCCGCCGTGCTGGACGAAATCCCTGGCGCCTACAAATCCATCGATGAAGTCATGGCCAACCAAACCGACCTGGTTGATGTGGTCCATATTCTGAAGCAGGTGCTGTGCGTAAAAGGTGCTTAAAATAACCCTGGGGATAGTCGCTTATAACGCCACGTTTCGCTATCAGGTTGTGTTTCGCCATGCTGTTGGTATGAGTCTATATCCAACGCTCACTGCGCCACGTCTGTTGTGCTGCAACGTTTAGAAAAGTCCAAGCAACGAAGCGGCTTTTCTTTTGTCCCTGCGTCATTTCCACGACTCGCACGTCAAAGGCGTTAACCTTTCTTAAGGCATGCAGCAAGCCAGGCAAATTAGATTCTTTGGAAACCAACGTGCTAAACCAAAGTACTTGGCTGCGCACGGTTGTACTCTCTTCTATCATACGACGCGTAAAGAGCGCTTCACCACCCTCGCACCACAGTTCAGTATTCTGTCCGCCAAAATTCAGCACCGAAGTTTTTTGTTTTGGCGCAGCCTTACCTAAGCCACGCCATTTACGCTGAGTACCACTTAAAGCATCTTCCCGCGAGCTATGGAAGGGAGGATTGCACAGCGTAAGGTCAAAATAGTCGTTTGCACCCAGTAAGCTGTGGAAAATATGCTTGTGCGATTTTTGTTGGCGTAATTTGATGGCTGTGGAAAAACCATGATTTGCGTCAATAATGGTTCGCGCAGAGGTCAGGGCAACGGCGTCGATGTCCGACCCTAGAAACTGCCATCCATA
This sequence comes from Burkholderiaceae bacterium, assembly GCA_017983955.1. GTDB lineage: Bacteria > Pseudomonadota > Gammaproteobacteria > Burkholderiales > Burkholderiaceae_B > JAGOAJ01. Next base: position 45,164 of record JAGOAJ010000002.1, on the reverse strand, counting down.
TTCGGCATGACCAATCAACGGATAGATGGCATTTGCACCCACGCCAATATCAAGGGCGCGTACTGTTGCGCCACAGGGAATGATTCCCGCATTGTTACTGGCCAGTAAATCGGCTAGATAGTGCACGTAGTCGGCGCGCCCAGGAATAGGCGGACACAGATAATTAGCAGGAATATCCCAATACTGGATGCCGTAAAAGGACGTTAACAAGGCGCGATTCAGGACCTTGACTGCAGTAGGGTCGGCGAAATCGATGCTTTGATCGCCATACGGATTCAAGAAGACAAAAGCGGCCAGTTCAGGCGTGTCCTCGATGAGACGACCAAAGTCGTAACGGCCTTGATGGCGGTTACGTGGGTGGAGCAAGGCCGTCGTCTTGGCAGATGCTGGTGATTTGGAGATGGAATTACCTGACTTTAAAGATTCTGCGTAATACTTTACTGACAGAAAGTCCTAAAAGCAAAAACGCCAACCCCGAAGGATTGGCGTAGATGCTAGGTATCTTTGGTGGCGCATCCCTGATTCGAACAGGGGACCTGCGGATTATGATTCCGTCGCTCTAACCGACTGAGCTAATGCGCCAAAGTCAGCAACTATACAGCATTTTTTATTTCCGTGTCAAATGGCCCCTAAAAGCCTACACGATTCACCCTGAAACAACACACAAATTGCGATCTATCAAACAAACCAGGGAAGCCACTTGAACAGATAAGCAATAATCTGCTACCTTATGTTGCATTACAGCAAACTTATCTCCTCGCAGTGTTTATGCGGCCAGATCGTTCATATTAGTGGCTAACTACCATCTTAGTATGTGCCCAACCTCAGTAAGGCTAGTCCCATGCGGCAAAATTTTCCGGTGTATAACACCGAAACTCGGGTGCGAGAAGACCAATACCTGATTTCCAAAACCGACCTGAAAGGGCGGATTACCTATGCCAACCCGACGTTTCTTGAGATCAGCGGCTTTACCCAGGAAGAGCTGCTTGGCAAAGCACACAACATGGTGCGCCACCCTGATATGCCCCCCGCCGTTTATAAGGACTTCTGGGATACGGTAAGCAAGGGCAAGCCGTGGTTGGGTGTGGTGAAAAATCGCAGCAAGGACGGCGGATACTACTGGTTACTGGCGAATGCCACGCCTATCTGGGACAACGATACCTTGATGGGTTATTCATCCGTGCGTGTCAGGCCCACCGATGAACAAATCGCCCAGGCTCAAGAACTCTATGAAAACATAAACGCCGGTCGCTCTGGTGCGTATACGGTCAAACACGGACAGCGCGTGCGTGCTGGATGGCGGCGTGCGCTGGATGTGTTGGCCCTGCCCTTTGCCAATACACTGAAGGCCGGTATGTTTCGGGTGGGTGTCATGGCAGGCAGCGGCCTAGGCCTTGCCATGTGGTTTGCAGCTCACGGGGGTTTTCCTGCTGGGCAGCAAGCTTGGTGGATTTCCGGGATAGCTGCACTGGCGCTAGCGGCGCTAGGGTATGGCTGGGTGGTTACTCAGCGGGTGGTACGCCCTCTAGAAGGCGTGGCTGATATTGCCCGTCAGGTAGCGGCCGGCAATCTGCAAATCCCAATTGACGGCACGCAGCGCGGTGAGGTGGGTAATTTATATTTCTATCTGGATTTGATGCGTAAAAGCCTGGTCAGCATAGCCGACGATGTGGATCTGGGCATAAATGCGACTACGCAAGCAGTCCAGACTCTGCAAGGTAATAACGATAGGCTGTCGGAACGCACCCATCAACAGGCCTCGTCACTGGCTCAGACTGCCACCAGCATGGAGCAGCTGACAGTAACGGTCAGGCAAACTGCCGATAATGCCCATCAAGCGACCCAATTAACCGCTGCCAGTATGCAAATCGCACAACGTGGCGGCGAGGTGGTCAACGAAGTGGTCACTACCATGCAAGATATGCATGACAGCTCACGCAAAATCGGCGATATCGTCTCTATGATTGAGGGTATTGCATTTCAGACCAATATCCTGGCGCTTAATGCTGCCGTGGAGTCAGCCCGTGCTGGCGAAGCCGGTCGCGGCTTTGCGGTAGTTGCTGGCGAGGTACGCAGCTTAGCGCAGCGTAGCGCCGCTGCTGCAACGGATATCAAATCACTGATAAATGACTCTGTGCAACGCATGACGATAGGCTCTGAACAAGCGACTCGTGCTGGTCAGACTATGCAAGAAATAGTTGAATCTGTACGACGGGTAACCGACATTATGGACGAGATATCTACCGCGACCGCCGAACAAACCACGGGGCTGGAGCAAATTAATCAGGCTATTGCCCAGATAGACACTGCCACCCACAATAACGCCCAGATGGTACAGGACCTGGGCGGCACCATTGATACGTTGGCAGAAGAAACAGCCACCCTGCAACTGGCGATCAGTGTGCTGGACACAGGCAAGCAGACCAGCATCTTGCAAACCCAGCAAGCCCGCGCCACACGTGGTATCGCTGCCCAAAGAAACAGCAGCCCGCCACCGACCCTACAAATGGGTCAGCAGCGGACTGCCAGGGTCTTACTGGAGAGTTCTTGAAAAGACGAATTTATCGTTTTTCCAGTCTACAGGCACTACGTCCTTAGGGCCGAACTTGCCTTCCAGTATCAGGCGCGCCACCGGGTTTTCAATATACTGCTGGATGGCGCGCTTTAAGGGCCTGGCGCCAAACACGGGGTCAAACCCTGCGCGGGCCAGTTGCGCAAGCGCTTCATCGGACACTTCCAGGCGCATGTCTTTTTCAGCCATGCGCTGAGCCAAACGCTGTATCTGTATGGCGGCAATGGCCTCGATGTGCTTGCTTTCCAGACCGTGAAACACTACCACCTCGTCGATACGATTCAGGAACTCTGGACGGAAAGCTGTTTTCAGCTCGCCCCAGACCACTTCCTTAATCACTTCGTAGGGCTGGCCTGTCATGCTTTGGATGTGCTGAGACCCCAGGTTGGACGTCATGATAATGACCGTATTGCGGAAATCCACAGTACGCCCCTGACCATCGGTCAGGCGCCCATCGTCCAGAACTTGCAACAGCACATTAAACACATCGGGATGGGCTTTTTCTACCTCGTCCAGCAGAATGACGCTATAAGGCTTGCGACGTACGGCTTCGGTCAGGTAACCGCCCTCTTCGTAACCCACATAACCAGGAGGCGCACCAATTAAACGCGCCACCGAGTGTTTCTCCATGAACTCGCTCATGTCGATACGAATCAGGTGGTCATCTGAATCGAACAGGAAGTTGGCCAAGGCCTTGGTAAGCTCGGTTTTCCCAACCCCGGTGGGGCCCAGGAATAGAAACGAACCATAAGGACGCGAGGGATCAGACAGGCCTGCCCGTGAACGACGTATGGCATCAGCCACCAGCCCTACGGCTTCGCTTTGACCAACCACACGTCTGTGCAGAAAGTCTTCCATCCCCAGCAGCTTGGCGCGTTCGCCCTGCATCATCTTGGCCACGGGTATCCCTGTGGCACGCGACACGACCTCGGCGATTTCCTCGGCACCCACTTGGGTACGTAACAAGCGCGGATGCGCTGGGTCAACGTCGGCATGCTGACTGGCTTCGGCGGTTTTCAGCCTGCCCTCAAGTTCAGGCAGCTTACCGTATTGCAGCTCGGCCAGTTTGTCGAATTGGCCTTTACGCTGCAGTTCGGCCATCTCGGCACGGGTACGTTCAATTTCTTCTTTGATTGCCTGAGAGCCCTGAACGGCAGCCTTTTCAGCCTTCCAGATTTCCTCGAAGTCGTTATATTCGCGCTGCAGCTTCACCAGTTCGTCTTCAATGACCTTAAGGCGGCGCTGCGAGGCTTCGTCGGAATCCTTGTTGACGGCTTCTCGCTCAATTTTCAGCTGAATGATACGGCGATCCAGCTTGTCCATGACCTCGGGTTTGGAGTCGATTTCCATGCGGATGCGCGCACCGGCCTCGTCGATCAAGTCTATGGCCTTGTCGGGTAAAAAGCGATCGGTGATGTAGCGGTTAGAAAGTTCCGCAGCCGCCACTATAGCCGGGTCAGTAATCGCCACTCCATGGTGTAATTCGTAGCGTTCTTGCAAGCCACGCAATATAGCGATGGTCGATTCAACATCAGGCTCGTTAATAAGCACCTTCTGAAAACGACGTTCAAGAGCGGCGTCCTTTTCTATGTATTTACGGTATTCGTCCAAGGTGGTGGCGCCTATGCAATGCAGTTCACCACGCGCCAAGGCGGGCTTCAGCATATTGCCAGCGTCCATGGCACCTTCGGCCTTACCCGCCCCGACCATAGTATGCAGTTCGTCGATGAAGACTATGGTTTTGCCATCGTCATGGGACAATTCCTTTAAAACGGCTTTCAACCGTTCTTCGAACTCGCCCCGGTATTTGGCGCCCGCCAACAACGCGGCCATATCCAACGACAAAACCCGTTTTCCTTTCAGAGTTTCGGGAACTTCGTTATTAATGATGCGCTGCGCCAGGCCTTCGACGATGGCCGTTTTACCCACGCCGGGTTCGCCGATCAACACTGGATTGTTCTTGGTGCGGCGCTGCAAAATCTGTATGGAACGGCGGATTTCGTCATCCCGCCCTATGACAGGATCCAGCTTGCCCTGACGTGCCAATTCGGTCATGTCAGTAGTGTATTTAGACAAGGCCTCGCGATTTGATTCGCCTTCCGCGTCGGATACAGATGCCCCGCCGCGTACCGCGTCTACAGCGGCTTCCAGAGCCTTGCGCTGCAAGCCGGCTTCGCGCAGCAGACGGCCGGTATCGCCCTTATCTTCGGACAAGGCCAGCAAAAAGAGCTCGCTGGCTATATAGCTGTCACCGCGGCTGGCGGCTTCTTTATCAGTACGCGCAAAGACCGCCTGTAATTCGCGGCTGACCTGTACGTTGCCCGCATCACCACCCTTGACCTGGGGATAGCCCTCAATCAAGGTATTTAACGCCGGATTCAGGCGATTCACTGCAACGCCCGCACGCGCCAATAGGCTACCTGCGCCACTATCGGTATCGGCCAGCAAAGCGCTTAAAACGTGTGCTGGTTCTACATAGGGATGATCATTTCTGACAGCAAGGCTTTGCGCATCGGCCAGCGCCTGCTGAAATTTAGTTGTTAGTTTGTCGTATCGCATAGCGTGTCACCACAAAAATAAAGCATCAAATTGAATATCTAACACATGCGGCCAAAACCACCAATTTCAAGCATCCTGGAGACATAATCAGTAAAGCTAAGTCGTATTTTTCTGGTCAGAGCCTGTTACGTTGTTTTAATAGTAGTGATTAAACTGGTAAGCTAGCGGTGCCTAAAGAATACTCACAAAAGTCTTAATCTGTAACACGCCACTCATTAAGGAGGCTCGCCATGCGAGGTGTGATCAAAAAATGGGGAAATAGTGCCGCGATTCGTTTGCCATCCAGCATGATGAAATCGCTTAAGTTAGATACAGAAAGTCTGGTCGACATACGCATAGAGGCTGGCTGCTTGGTAATAGAGCCTATACACGCCGAAGAGTACGACCTGAACCAGCTATTGGCGGGTATCAAGGCCAGCAATATTCATGCCGAGATCGATTTCGGCGCGACCGACATCTAGCAGGGCCCATGACCATGAGCAAACGATATATTCCTGACGCAGGCGACCTTATCTGGCTGCACTACGACTTGCCGTCCGGCAGCCAGGCCCAAGACTACAAGCCAGCTGTAGTTCTTAGCCCAGCAGCCTACAATAAAAAGTCCAGTCTTGTGGTGGCATGTGCCGTGACCTCTACCTTGAAAGGTTATCCTTTCGAAGTCCCCATAGGTCCAGAGAAAACCAGTGCGGCGCTAGCCGATCAGGTCAAAAGTTTGGACTGGGCCAATACCAAAATCAGCTACCAGGGGAAAATTAACCCCGGAGAACTAGCGCAAATACGAGCCAAGCTGCGGGCGCTGTTATTACGCCATGGCTAAGCCATAACACTAGCCGCAACGGGTCCAAAACGACCCATACTTAGTCCTATGGTTGGCCGCACACCGGCCCTAGCCTATCACTTCGCGTCATGTGCTTACGTGCCTGAAAACAACGCGGCCATTATGGTATACCCTGCATCTCGCTTATACTTGATCTTTCTCAAGGGGCGCGCTCGTTCACGTCCTTCGAGTTTAGGTACCATAAAACATACTCTATGCAGAAAACAATTTCCCTAACGCCTGAAGCCACCCGCTGCTCCACTTGCATGCTTAGCGACATCTGCATTCCCTTGGGTATGTCTAAAAAAGACGTAGTAATACTAGACGAACTGATCAAAGAACGGATACGCATCCCAAAAGGCTCTAGCCTATTTCGTCTGGGCGACCCGACCACCAGCTTATACGGCATACGCTCGGGCACCATGAAAACCCAAATCCAAGATGCCGCCGGCCAGGTACAAATCACTGGTTTTTTGCTTCCCGGAGAAATCATAGGCATGGACGGCCTGCTGGAAAACATCCATGTGTCGAATGCCGTGGCACTGGAAGACAGCGAAGTCTGCGTAATCCCATTGGACGACCTAGACAACCTGTCCCAGCATCTGCCCGTTTTGCAACTCCAGTTTCGTCGCTTAATGAGCAAGGAAATTACCCGCTCGCATCAGATGGTGATGTCCCTGGGTACCTTGCGTTCTGAACAACGGCTAGCCGCTTTCCTAATCAATATATCGCAGCGCTTATCATTGCTGGGCTATTCATCTACCGAATTCATATTACGCATGAGCCGCGAAGAAATTGGCAATTATCTGGGGCTGACCCTAGAAACCATTAGCCGCCTGTTTTCACGATTTGCCCGCGAAGGCTTGCTGCATATACAGCAACGTGAAGTCAGCCTAATCGATATGGCCGCGCTGCGCGCGCTGGCAGGTACCGATTGCGGCTAAGCCGCACCCATACAGGCACGGCCCCAAGCATTAGTTCTGCAGCTCGCCAAACTCGTCATAGACAGCGGTATGCGGCGCCATGTGCAGACTCAGAGCGCTAGACAAGGCCGCCATCAACCAAAACAAGAAGAAACCACCAGCGTACGCCTGAGCGCGGCTTACCTCTAGATAACCAAACAGTAAAATATCCAGCGGGTCTATTAGAGCGAACACCGTAGCACTAGTGGCCCCGGCAATTAAAAACGAAGGCCATAATATCCACATCAATGCGCGATATTTCATGGGTATGTCTCTCCTGGTGCTTTAATTATTAATTAACTACGGTTGTTGATTTACTGCTGGTGTTGATGAAAGCTGCTTGGTAACCACCAGTCCTTTTTTAACGCCGCCATCAACTATCGGTTCGTTTGAAAAATTCTGTACAGCCAGCACTATAGTAATAATGCAGCCAATAAATGCAAGGGCTGGACCCGCCATCAAGATCCAAGGCCAGGGCTCACGCCACCACGGCTTACTGTCTTGGGTGTCTGTGTCCATGCGTATATCCTTTCTATAGCTATTTGTCATCTTAATGATGTCGCTTATCGTGGCACAAAGAAGCTGGAAGGCTCTATTGCAAGAGCCTGCTTACCAGCTGTTGTCCATCCTTCGGCCTGAATCTTAATATCATACCGGCCGTACTCCAGCTGCCCCGCAGGCAAGCGCACAATAATTGGCACCATCCGATTGGATGCCGCCGCTACGCTGACCGTCGCCTCGTCGCGCTCTGCTGTTTTCACCGTCAGACCAGGCTCACCTGTAGCACTTAACTGTAAGGTAAGCGGTGTTTCTGAGGCATTGATCAGCTGCAACTGATAAACGTTTTCTATATAGCCACCAGGTACCTCACGGCCCAACATACCGCGGTCGCGTATCACGTCCATGCGCAAGGTAGTCCGAGTCGCAAGCGATACCGCAAAAGCTGCTGTAATCAGCACCAAAATAGTTATATAAATTAGTATGCGTGGCCGCAAGACACGTTTGCGCACCTGCTGCTGCGTCAGGCCGTCGGTAATTGCCCTGCCCGAGGTGTAACGTATTAATCCTCGATCGTAATTCATTTTATCCATCACCTGGTCGCAAGCATCGACACAGGCGCCACAGCCTATGCACATATATTGCAGGCCATCACGTATATCGATGCCGGTGGGACAGACCTGCACGCATAGCGTGCAATCCACGCAGTCCCCCATGCCAGCGTCTTTATGGTCTACCTTGCGCGAGCGGCCGCCTCGGGGGTCGCCCCGCACATGGTCATAGGTAACGACAAAGGTATCATCATCGACCATGACGCTTTGAAAACGCGCATAGGGACACATATATTGACAGACGGCTTCACGCAAAAAGCCAGCATTGCCCCAAGTAGCAAAGGCATAAAACACCATCCAGAACCATTGCCATGGGCCCAGATCAAAATGTAACAAGCCCATGCCCAATTCTCGTATGGGCGCGAAATATCCGATGAAGGTGGAGCCTGTCCACCAGGCAATGATGATCCACAGCAGATGTTTGGTGGCTTTAAGACGGAACTTACGCAGCGACCACGGCTGTTCGTCCAGCCGTATACGGGCTACGCGGTCACCTTCGACCTTACGTTCCACCCACATAAAAATCTGGGTGTATACCGTCTGAGGACAGGCATAACCACAAAACAAGCGACCCGCCATAGCGGTAAACAAGAATAGCGAAAATGCCGATAGTACCAGCAGTACGGTCAAATAAATGACGTCCTGAGGCCATAGCACCATGCCGAAAATATAGAATTTCCTGGCGCCCAAATCAAAAAGCACAGCCTGGCGGTCATTCCACTGCAACCACGGCAAGCCATAAAAAATCGCCTGGGTCAGTATGACCAAGACGATACGCCAGCGCGCATACAGCCCTGATACCGACCTAGGGTAGATTTTGGTGCGTACTTCAACCAGTACTTTTTCCACATGAGGCGACGAACCACCCTTGACCATGGACACCTTGGGCGGTTGCCACGCTGGTGGCATAGCGTCGGGTTGCTTTGGTCCAGAACTTCTGGGTGATTCGTTACTCATGACCTTCCTTTTACTCTACTGATTTTTACAACGTCCTGAACACTACTTAGCTGGTGCCGGGTTGGATAAACCCCAGACCCAGGCGGTCAGCATGCGTATCTGATCTTCGTTCAGTATTCCTTCCTGAGCCGGCATGATGTTCTCGCGGCCATTCAGTATGGTGGAGACTATCGACGCTTCCGAGCTACCAAACAACCACACACCATCCGTCAAGTTAGGCGCCCCTAAAGCCGTGTTGCCCTTGCCTTCTGCGCCGTGACAGGCAATACAGTAGGTATCGAAGCCACGTTTACCAGGTACTACACGTAACTGATCACTGGCCAAGCCCGACAATGAACGCACATACTGAGCAATATTCGACGCCTCGGCTGGTTTTATCACAGCGCTCCAAGGCGGCATGGAACCATGCCTGCCCTTGGCAATGGTTTGCAGAATTTGCTCCGGGTCACCGCCATACAACCAGTCCTTATCCGCCAGATTGGGGAAGCTACCCGCCCCCTTGGCATCTGAACCGTGGCACTGGGCACAGTTGTTCAGAAATAGACGCTGTCCAATTTCACGCGCGTCGGCGTCATGTGCGACCTGAGTAATGGGCATTTCATTGAAACGCGCGTATATCGGTTTGATTTGCTCGTTCAATCGGTCTTGATCAGCTTTGACTTCGCCCGCCGAGGTATAGCTTAACTTGCCCGCGTAGGTGCCTAAACCTGGATACAAAAACAAGTAAGCCAAGGCAAACACACAGAACAGAATATACATAACGGTCCACCAGCGGGGAACCAGCGTATCCAGTTCGGTCAGATCACCATCCCAGACGTGACCGGTATTTTCCGTTTTATAGATGACATTACCCAGCCAAGCACGTTGCGTGTACAGCAACCATAGACAAAAACCTATGCCTAGCAGCGTGATGACCGTAATAAACTGGCCCCAGAAGCTGTTGATGAAATCACTCATGTGACCTCCCTTCGTTATTTTCCATCAAATTCTCGTCGGGCAGCGCGAAAGGCAGCATGGAAGCTTCGTAATTGGCATCAGCCCGTCCACGCGAAAATGCCCACCACACTATGCCCACAAAGGTGATTAAGGCCAGAGCAGTCCCTACTCCGTTAATAAGACCCAACATTACAGAGCCCCCTCGGCAACCGCCTTGGCCGCTGCCGCACGACCTGCCACACCCAAGCCCTGCAAATAGGCCACCAAAGCATCTTCTTCGGTTTTACCTTGCAATTGCTCAGGCGCCTTAGCGATCTGCTCGTCCGTGTAGGGAACACCCAGGCGACGCAATGCATTCATGCGATCCTGGACGTTTTCCTGGGCCACGGAGTTGCGCTGCAACCAAGGGTAGGCAGGCATGTTCGATTCTGGAACCACATCGCGCGGGTTGCGCAAATGGATACGGTGCCAATCATCGGTGTAGCGCTTCCCCAAACGCGCCAGATCCGGGCCTGTACGCTTGGAACCCCACAGGAAAGGCCGATCATAGGCCGACTCACCTGCCAGCGAGTAAGGGCCATACCGCTGCACTTCAGAGCTAAGCATGCGTACCTGCTGCGAGTGGCAGCTAACGCAGCCCTCGCGTATGTAGACATCACGCCCTATCAGATGCAAGGGCTCGTAGGGCTCTACGCCCTCGGTGGGTACCGTCGTCGAGTGCTGAAAGAACAAAGGAACAATTTGCACTAGACCCGAGAAAGAAATCACCAGGACGCTGAGTATGATCAGCAAACCTATATTGGTCTCTAAGGTCTTGTGTGAAAAAAAGCGGCTTTTTTCTGACATAACGAATACTCCTTAAGCCGTAGTTGACGCTGGGCCAATCAACGCCGGATCACGAGCATCCGGGTTAAACAAAGGCACGACAGGGTTGATATTAGGTTTGCCGGCACGTATCGTCATCCAGGTATTCCAGGCCATCAAACACATGCCTGCCAGGAACATGATGCCGCCTAACAAACGTATCAGATAGAAGGGATAAGTAGCCTTCACCGACTCCACAAAGCTGTAAGTCAAGGTACCGTCAATACCGGTATCACGCCACATCAGACCCTGCATCACACCGGCAATCCACATAGCGCTGATGTACAGCACAACGCCCAGCGTAGCAATCCAGAAGTGCAGTTCAACCTGGCGCATGCTGGCCATGGTGGTACGGCCGTACAAACGCGGCAGCATGTAGTAGAACGAACCAAAAGTAATCATGGCCACCCAACCTAAAGCACCAGAGTGCACGTGACCTATGGTCCAGTCGGTGTAGTGCGACAATGCATTCACCGTGCGTATGGACATCATCGATCCTTCGAAGGTAGACATACCGTAGAAAGACAGAGCAACCACCAGGAATTTCAAGATGGGGTCAGTGCGTAGTTTGTACCAGGCACCCGACAAGGTCATGATGCCGTTAATCATGCCGCCCCACGATGGCGCCAGCAAAATAATCGACAAGGCCATGCCCAGATTCTGGGTCCAGTCAGGCAACGATGTGTATAGCAGATGATGAGGGCCCGCCCACATGTAGGTAAAGGCCAGCGACCAAAAGTGAACGATGGACAAACGATAAGAATATACGGGACGTTCGGCCTGCTTAGGGATGAAGTAATACATCATGCCCAGGAAGCTGGTGGTCAAGAAAAAACCAACTGCATTATGGCCATACCACCACTGCACCATAGCATCCTGTACCCCAGCATAGGCTGAATAGGATTTCCACATGCTGACCGGCATTTCCAGGTTATTGAAAATATGCAGGACAGCAATAGTCAGGATAAAAGAGCCAAAAAACCAGTTGGCCACATAAATATGGCGCACACGACGCTTGACGATGGTGCCGAAGAACACGATGGCGTAGGTCACCCATACCAAGGCGATCAGAATATCCAGCGGCCACTCAAGCTCAGCGTATTCCTTGGTGGTGGTAAACCCCATGGGTAGCGTAATTACCGCACCCACAATCACAGCCTGCCAGCCCCAGAACGTAAAGGCTGCAAGCTTGTCGCTAAACAGACGCACCTGACAGGTGCGCTGCACCACATAGTAAGAGGTAGCGAACAAAGCGCTGCCCCCAAAGGCAAAGATCACGGCATTGGTATGCAAAGGTCGCAAACGACCATAACTTAGCCACGGTGTTTCAAAGTTAAGTTCTGGCCAGATTAGCTGTGCGGCTATCCACACACCTACAAACATGCCGACAACTCCCCAGACTATGGTCATGATTGCAAACTGCCTTATCACCCCATAGTTGAAAATTTCGGCGTGCTTCCCGACAGTACCGGAAGTGCTCATGAGCTTTCCCTCAATTAATAAAAAATACGTAAATTTGAATGAATGATCCCGCAAGTCATCAAAGGCAGTCTTGATTTTCATCAAGCCCGCCCGAGACACTAAATCATTGATGTTTTTATGCTACACAAAACACGACTCAGTCCTGTGCATCAATATTTTCGGTGTTGTCATCATCCAGCAGGATGGATACGGCTGCCGCCTGAGCGTTCTCGAACTGACCAGTGAAGGTAGCCCACCAAAAGGCCACGCCAATAACAATCACAAACAGTATGGAAATAGGCAACAACAATAACAGTGATTCCATGGCTTAACCCTGCACTGCCGAACTGGGCCATACAAGGGTAGAACCTTGCGCATGCGCCCTGAACAAGCGCCAAGAGTTAACAGCCACCGCCAGCGACGATAACAACATAGTGATGGCAGCAACCCATGGGGCCACCAGACCTATGGCTGCCAACGGTGTCATCAGCAGATGCCAGGCAACTGAGCCATATAAATTTTGACGCGATACATTGCCCGCGGCCTGCAACAAGTGCACAACATCGGATTCTGTCGCGTTGGGGCGCACCGACAAACTGGCATGTGCCGCCGCCACCGCCGTGGGAACGGCCATGGCCATGGCGCAAGGACAGCTCATGACCAACAAGGCCACCATGACGGCAAGCGCATGTTCAGGCTGATAGACGTACCACAACCCGCCCACAATAAAGGCCAGCGCCAACTGGACAACAACGAACCAAAATGCCACGTTATCAGCGCGCACCGACAAACCGTGGCGCAACTGTTCAATAATGGCATGCGACGCACTGGCACCTACCGATTGGCGAGCACACAGCTCCAGGTAGCGGGCTGTCAACAAAAAAGCCACAAACATGGTCACGGACTCGAAGTAGACCTCGCCAGAGCCCATCAGGGTGGCGTGGGCACTAGGAATAAATGCGACGATTATTCCCAAGGCTACTGGTACATCCATGCCAACCAGACCACGACGCAGGCTGGAATAGGCTCCGGACCACACAGGGCCGGCGCAATACAGCATGACCGGCACGGTCAGGGCCAAACTAAGCCAGTTCATCAGGATAATGGCCTGATCCAGCGTGCGCAGGCTGTCGGCCGATGCGCTATCGGAACGTAAATAGCCTGGAAAAGCAAACATCATGACCTGCATCATCGCCAACCAAGCCAGGCCCATACGTGCCAGCATACGACGACGCCTCAGGCGACTGTCATCCGACAAACCCTGAGGTGTAGAAAATATTGAAAAAGTGCGCATAGATTAAGACTATAACAATTGCCGGGCATAACCCATTTGATATAAATCAAATGGGCGCCCATGTAGAGCGCCCATAGTACTTAAAACAACAGAAAATCAGTGATACATTATGCCACTTTTCTATCCTGACCAAATTGTGCATCTTCGGTGGAGCCCGTCAGTGCCGTCGTGGACGACTGGCCGCCCTCTATGGTTTGCGTGACGGCGTCGAAATAGCCTGTACCCACTTCGCGCTGGTGACGCACTGCGGTAAAGCCACGATCAGCGGCAGCGAACTCTTTTTCCTGCAGCTCGACAAACGCGCTCATGTTGTTGCGTGCATAGCCATGGGCCAGGTCGAACATACCGTAGTTCAATGAATGGAAACCTGCCAGCGTGATGAACTGGAACTTGTAGCCCATGGCGCCTAATTCGCGCTGGAATTTTGCAATCGTGGCATCATCCAGATTTTTCTTCCAGTTAAAGGAAGGCGAACAGTTATAGGCCAGCATTTTGCCAGGGAACTGACGATGTATGGCTTCAGCAAACTTGCGAGCTTCTGCCAGATCAGGCGTACCGGTTTCGCACCACAACAGATCTGCATAGGGAGCATAGGCCAAACCGCGCGAAATCGCTTGATCTATACCGGGACGAGTGCGGTAGAAACCTTCCATGGTGCGTTCGCCGGTAATAAAGGGACGGTCGTTTTCGTCCACGTCCGCAGTCACCAGATCGGCTGCTTCAGCATCGGTACGCGCCAGCAACAAGGTTGGCACGCCCAGAACGTCAGCCGCCAAACGAGCAGATACCAGCTTGGCAATGGCATCACGGGTAGGCACCAACACCTTGCCGCCCAAGTGACCGCACTTCTTCACCGAAGCCAGCTGATCTTCAAAGTGCACGCCAGCTGCACCTGCCTCTATCATGGCTTTCATCAATTCAAAGGCGTTCAATACGCCGCCAAACCCTGCTTCTGCATCAGCCACTATGGGCGCGAAGTAATCCGTATAGTCTGCATCGCCAGGGTTGGTGCCTTCCATCCACTGGATCTGGTCGCAACGAGTCAAGGAGTTATTGATACGACGCACGACCAGTGGTACCGAGTTGACGGGATAAAGCGACTGATCAGGATACATTTCGCCCGCAATGTTCGCATCGCCCGCCACTTGCCAGCCCGACAGGTAGATGGCCTTAAGCCCAGCTTTCACCTGTTGCATGGCCTGGTTGCCAGTCAAGGCGCCTAGCGTATTGACGAAAGGTTCAGTGTGCAACAGATCCCAGAGCTTCTCTGCTCCACGACGTGCCAAGGTGTGCTCTACGACCAACGAGCCGCGCAGGTTCACCACCTGCTCAGCACCATAGCCGCGCTTAATGCCCTGCCAGCGGGGGTCTTCAGCCCAGGATTTCTGCAAGGCGCGAATTTCGTTTTCTCGTGTGGTCATATCTATGCTCTCTGTAAAATGCTAAGGGTTTAATGCTGAAATCGATAGAAAAATTGTACAGGTTTGCTGCACCACGAAGAACACTTATGTCTTATATAAGACAAAAAATGTTGGCATTACAAATCAATCACTTACGATTAAACTTTTACGATGTGAAATTATATTTCTGCTTATGAAATACAAAATCTTGCAACGCAGCAATCCAAATTTCACATAGCGAAATCAACTTCTCATAATGTGAAATATCAGTGGGTCGCAGGTACAATAGAGCATCTTGGCTAGCAGCAATGCCGAAAACTCCTTATCCACGCCTATCCTTTATGAATATTATGTCGTCATCCACTAACCCTTTGGGTCGTGAAACTGCCTACCCTGAGGCTTACGACCCCGCACTGTTATTCCCCTTGGCGCGCAGCCTTAACCGGGAACAACTTGCTGGTCCTCTCTGGCACGCTGGCGCCGATATCTGGAACGCCTATGAAGTGTCCTGGCTTAACCCCAAGGGCAAGCCACAGGTTGCCTTGGCACGTTTTACCGTGCCGCACGACAGCCCACACTTAATTGAATCCAAGTCGCTAAAGCTGTACTTGAACTCCCTAAGCGAAGAACGCTATGCCGATACCGACTATGTGCGTGTGCTGTTGGAACGCGATCTAAGCCTGGCGGCAGGTGCCAAGGTGATAGCTGAATTAACGTTGGTGCGTGATCACGAAGCCGTGCTGTGCCAGCCTTTACCGGGCACACTGATTGACGATTTGGATGTCACCATCACCACATGGAGCCCCGCCCCTGATCGCCTGCGCTGCCTGCCTGAAGCGGCGGTCATTAGCGAAACCCTTAGATCAGAATTGCTAAAGTCCAACTGTCCAGTTACAGGGCAACCCGACTGGGGTAGCGTGCAGATCAGCTATACCGGTCCGCAAATTGACCCGGCTGGTTTGCTTGAATATATAGTGTCTCTGCGCCGCCATACCGAATTCCACGAGCACTGCGTCGAGAAAATGTATTGCGATATTTGGCAGGCCTGCCAACCCACTTCCTTGCTGGTGTATGCGCGTTATACACGCCGTGGCGGTCTGGACATTAATCCCTGGCGCAGCAGTGCTGCCACCTTCGTCAGCCAGGACCGTGGCTTGCGACAATAGGCTTGATACCCACTAGCTATTGTTCAGGCCCTGGCGGTGACGCCACGTAACGCACCAGCCGTAGCCGCTTTGGCCACCCACACCGCCAAGGCGGCTGCGACAATAAAGCCAGCGGCTCCACCAAACCAGGGTGCGTT
Organism: Burkholderiaceae bacterium; assembly: GCA_017983955.1. Lineage (GTDB taxonomy): Bacteria > Pseudomonadota > Gammaproteobacteria > Burkholderiales > Burkholderiaceae_B > JAGOAJ01. Next base: position 28,930 of record JAGOAJ010000002.1, on the reverse strand, counting down.
GCTATAACCGGCGTCCAGCAATATGCCAAACCCTGCTGGTGCCAATGACGACCCCACATCCATGCCGGAATACACCAGTCCATAGACGGTGCCCGTCGCGCCCTTGGGCGTTACCTTGCGTATTAACATATCGCGCGATGGGGCCGATACGCCTGAACAAAACCCAGCCAACCCGACCAGGGCCATAGCAAAGGACGAAGGCACTGCGCCGCTTGCCAGTACCACCAGCAACAAGCCAGCCAGTATCAATGAGACTGCTACCGTTCGTTCAGTATTGGGCGTTGCCCCTACTAGAAAGCCGCCTGCCAGCATGCCAGCCGCAGCGGCCACCATATACGCTGACAGCGTGGTGCCCGCCATGACTTTATCAATGCCGTAGACATTGCCCAGCATAGGTATGGTGAAGTTTTGCACTGACGACAAGGCGATAGCAGTGCAGGCAAAGAACAGAAAAGCGCCCCACAAAGCGGGCTTGGATACCAACGTCGCTAAGGTTTGCAACACGGTTTGCTTGCCCAGCTCAGGGCCTGCTTTGGGCGTGGCGGTCTGAGTCGCCGCAACCTTGCTGCCTGCAAGCACGGTTTCCTGATTTTTCCCAGCCAGTAAATGACGCCCCAACCACGTCAGCAGCAACACAAATGCGACCAGAGCGGCGGCCGAGAAAGCCGCAGTACGCCAATTGGCGACGTGGATGATGGCCGCCATGAAGATGGGCGTTAAAGCCCAGCCCAAGTTACCCGTCAAACCGTGGGTGCTAAAAGCATGACCCAGACGGCTGGGACTGACCCTGTGATTAATGATGGAATAATCCACAGGATGAAACACGGAATTGCCCAGCCCACCAATGACAGCAGCCAGCATCAACATGCCATAGCCCGTTGACCAGGCGATCAGCAGGCCGGATACCACGAAGCAAGACAGCCCAAAGCGCAACACGGGTGCTGGTCCTATGCGGTCCACCACAAACCCTGACGAGGCCTGCCCCAGGCAGGAAACCAGGAAGAACACCGAGGCCAGGAAACCTAAGCGGGCAAAGTCGTAGCCATATTCGTGCATCAATGACAAATACAAGGTCGGCAGCACCAACTGGAAAAAGTGCGAGGACGCATGGACCGTGCCGATTAAGCTAATGATTTGCCAATCGCGACGCTTGATGGCGCTGTCAGAGGGAGTAAAGGTGCTGGCTAATGTCATAGTGTTCTTTTTGGACTTAGGCTTCGCTGTCAGATTTTTTGCGAATTTCTGGCCAGGCGCGGCGCAAGTAATAAAACATGGACCACACCGTCAGTATGGCTGCAATACCTATCAGGATTTGTCCGGCAAGTTCTGTAGACACGCCATACAACGGCCGGTCATATAACAAACAAGGAATCGCAATCATTTGGGCTGCCGTCTTGAATTTGCCCAACCAGTTCACCGCGACACTACCACTGGCCCCGATTTTTGCCATCCATTCCCGCAACGCGGAAATAGTGATTTCACGCCCTATGATCACAAAAGCAATAAAGGCATCAACACGATTCAGATCCAGCAAAATCAGCAGTGCCGCACACACCATCAATTTATCAGCAACCGGGTCCAGGAACGCACCAAAGGACGAGGTCTGATTCCAGCGCCGTGCCAACCAGCCATCCAGCCAGTCAGTAACAGCAGCGATCACAAAAGCAAAAGCGGCAATCGTATCGCGCAAGGGCGCAGACAACCAATCGTGCGGAACATAGAACAACCCCACGATCAGGGGAATCATGGCGATACGCAGCCAAGTCAGGGCGATAGGAAAATTCATGGGCATAAGTGGAATACTACCTTATCGCAGGGCATGGTAGATACGTTCTGCAAGTTCTGCAGAAATTCCGTCCACCGAATGCAAATCATCAACACTGGCGTCGACCACGCCAGAAAACCCGCCGAAGCGTGCCAACAGCTTCTGACGACGCCGTGCGCCTACGCCCTCGATTTCTTCCAGGCGCGACACATTGCGCGCTTTAGCGCGTTTGGCACGCATACCAGTAATGGCAAAACGATGGGCCTCGTCGCGCACTTGGGCCACCAGCATCAACGCCGCGGACTCTATCCCCAAGGCCACTGACGGCCTATCATCAGCGAACACCAAAGTTTCCAGACCGACCTTGCGCCCTTCCCCCTTGGACACGCCCACAATACAGCGGGTATCCAGGCCCAATTCGACAAAAACCTGCCGGGCAATTTCAACCTGGCCTTTACCACCGTCGATCAGCACAATATCGGGCATTTCAGCATGACCATCGGCCACGCGGGTAAATCGACGGGTCAACACTTGGCGCATGGCGGCGTAGTCATCCCCCGGAGTAATACCGGCAATGTTATAGCGCCGGTACAAGGACGCCTGCATGTCGTGATGTTTATACACCACGCAGGATGCCTGGGTAGCCTCGCCAGCCGTGTGGCTGATGTCAAAACATTCTATGTGCATGGCGTCCAAAGCCGCCGCATCCGTGTCTAGCTCTAGAGCAGTCGCCAACGCCAGGGTGCGAGCGGTACGTGCTGTGGACTCGCTCAGCAAGCGCGCCAAGGCGAGTTCAGCGTTCTTGATAGCCTGTTCCAGCCAGGTGCGTCGCATGCCTTGTGGCTTGACCAATACCCTGGCCTTGACCCCCGTTTGCTCGGCCAGCAAGGCCATCAGCCCCGGGTCGGACAAGGGGTGGGAACACACCAGCACGCTGGGCAGAGCGCTGTCCAGGTAATGCTGGGCCACAAAAGCGGCCAGTACATCGCCTGCCTCGTCATTGTTGGTATGCGTGGGAAAAAATGGCTTGTCACCCAGATGGCGGCCACCGCGCACCATGGCCAGGTTCACGCACACCCGTCCACCAGCCGAAGCCAGGGCAATAATATCTACATCATCATTGCCTATTTTTTCCATGGATTGCTGCTGCAAGACCTTGGCCAAGGCGCCCATCTGGTCGCGCAAGACCGCCGCCTGTTCGAAGGCCAGCTCCTGCGAGGCCGCCAACATGCGCTGCTCGATATCATGCATGACCTTCTTAGCTTGACCGTCCAGAAAACGCACGGCGCGATCTACATCCGCCTGATAGTCCTGTGGCGAGACCAAGCTCACGCAAGGTGCGGAGCAACGCCCTATCTGATGCAGCAGGCAAGGCCGCGAGCGATTGGCAAACACGCTGTCTTCGCAAGTGCGCAAGCGGAAGACTTTTTGCAGAATCTGTATGGTCTCCCTGACCGCCCAGGCATTAGGGTAAGGCCCAAAATAACGCCCTTTCCCACTGGTGCTGCCACGGTAATAGGCAATACGCGGCGTGGCATGTCCGCTAAGCATCAAATAGGGATACGACTTGTCGTCACGAAACAGTATGTTGTAGCGGGGCTTAAGGCTCTTGATCAGATTATTTTCAAGCAATAAGGCTTCAGCTTCCGAACGGGTCACCGTGACTTCTATGCGCGCCACCCTGGCTACCATCAGGCCTATGCGGGGACTGCTCTGAGTTTTCTGAAAATACGAACTGACGCGTTTTTTCAGGTCGCGCGCCTTCCCGACGTACAGAACTTCATCCTGTGCGTCGATATGCCGGTAGACACCCGGCAAATTCGGCAAATCAGCCAGAAATGATTTCAGATTGAAGGCTTCGGGCATAGTTATAACGAGGATTAGCTTGCAAGGTATTCCAGTTGGGGCCAGGCTGAGCGGGCATTAAGCGACGTAAACGCGCTGCAGCCACCGAGTTGTGCGGCGCATGCAGACGGTTTAACAAGTCATCGGCCAGGTCGGGTCGGTTACACACCAACACCATATCGCAACCGGCTTGTAAAGCGGCTAGGGCACGGGCCAGAATATCGCCAGCTACCGTGGCACCCTCCATGGTCAGGTCATCTGAAAATACTACACCATCGTAAGCCAGTTGTTCACGCAATATGGTTTGTATCCAGTAACGAGAAAATCCCGCTGGTGCTGGGTCAACCGCAGGATAAATAACGTGCGCAGGCATGACCGAAGGCAGCACCATGTCGCCCAGCCAGTCATAGGGCGCGGCATCCTGATCCAGGATTTCGTTGAGGCTGCGCGGGTCTATGGGTATGGCGTGATGCGAGTCGGCCTGCACCGCCCCATGGCCTGGAAAATGCTTGCCGCAGGCGGCCATGCCAGCCAGCATCAGGCCTTGTATCAAAGCACGGGCCAATTGCGCCACCACAGCAGGGTCACGACCAAAAGACCTATCGCCTATCACCTGACTGACGCCGTAATCCAGATCCAGCACTGGCGTAAAGCTAAGGTCCACACCGCATGCCCGTAGTTCCGCGGCCAGTACATAGCCCGCTTCAGTGGCCAGGCGCAGCGCCCTGTTAGGATCGCCTTGCCACAAGCGACCCAAAGTGCCCATAGAAGGAATCTGGGTAAAGCCATCAGTGCGAAACCGCTGCACCCGCCCACCCTCGTGATCAACGGCAATCAACAAAGGCTCTTGGCGCAGTGCGTGTATGGCCTGACACAGCTCGGTCAATTGCTGACGATTTTCATAGTTGCGCGAAAACAGTATCACCCCGCCTACTAAAGGATGACGCAGCCGATTACGTTCGTGATCAGTCAAGGTGGTGCCCTGAACGTCAACCATGACGGGGCCAGGGGGCAATACAGTCGGTGTCGTGTGTGTGGTCATGAAGTAGAAGGTGCGTTACTAAGGTTGGGACTGGACAAGGCATTGACGACAACGAATGCCGCTACCATGTCGCTTTCGTCGGTAATGGACACATGGGCGACGCCAAAGCGTTGGGCGTACCAAGACGCTAAGGGCTCGCTAAGCTGTACGCCAGGCTTGCCGCTAGGTTGATTTAAAGTTTGCATGCGCGACCAGGCCATGGGGCTACGCATGCCTAGGCCTATGGCTTTGGAAAAGGCTTCTTTGGCAGCAAAGCGCGTGGCCAGAAATCGTATGCCACGCTGTGGGTCACGCGCCAGTCTGCGCTGAAACACCTCAATTTCCTGAGGTCCCAGTATGCGATTAACAAATTTCTGCCCATGCCGGGCATAGACCTGCGCTACGCGGTCTACCCGCAACAGATCCACCCCTATGCCTGCCACGCCAGGCGATACTGGCACTGCCATCATGCTTGCCACCCCAGTTCAAGCGTGCCGCGCAGCAGCGCGGACACACGGTGTATTCAAGACTGAATCATACCTTGACGGGGAAGGCAAAGCTGGCCACGTGGCTAGCACCGTAATTAACGTGAGCGCTTATCCACCACGCGGCGCGCCTTGCCGGTCAGACTGCGCTCAACTTGCCCGGCCGTCTGCACAGAAATACGTGCAGAAATACCAATATAGGTTTTAACCGCGCTACCCAGCTTATTGGCGAGTTGATCACGATCGGCAATAGTAAGGTGGTCGAATTCAGGACGTACTTCCGTCAGTATTTCCAGCTCATCCAGATTGCCGCTACGTGTCAGGACCAATTGGTATTGGGCAGCCAGCTCGGGGATTTTCAGCACAATTTCTTCGACCTGGGTCGGAAATAAATTCACGCCCCGCACGATCAGCATATCGTCGCTACGGCCGGTAATCTTGCCTATACGACGCATGCTACGCGATGTAGGTGGCAGCAGGCGCGTCAGGTCGCGGGTGCGATAACGTATGACCGGCATAGCCTCTTTGGTGAGCGAGGTAAATACCAGCTCGCCAGACTCGCCATCGGCCACCGGCTCGCCCGTATCCGGGTTAATAATTTCCGGGTAAAAGTGGTCTTCCCAAACTACCGGGCCGTCCTTGGATTCCACACACTCCATAGCTACCCCTGGCCCCATAACTTCGGAAAGACCATAGATATCAACGGCATCAAGACCTGCTCGATGTTCAATGTCCTGGCGCATTTGGGCTGACCAAGGCTCGGCGCCAAAAATACCGATTTTCAGGGAGCTGTCACGTGGATCTATACCCTCGCGTTCCATTTCCTCGAGAATATTGCAGAAATACGACGGCGTCACCATGATGACGCGCGGCTGGAAGTCCTGTATCAATTGCACTTGTTTTTCTGTCTGGCCGCCAGACATAGGCACTACCGAACAGCCCAGGCGTTCCGCGCCATAATGGGCTCCCAGGCCGCCAGTAAACAAGCCATAGCCATACGCAATATGGGCGATATCGCCAGGCCGTGCGCCACCCGCCCACATGGACCGCGCCACCAGATTGGCCCAGTTATCTATGTCCTTCAGGGTGTAACCCACGACAGTAGGTTTACCCGTGGTGCCACTGGACGCATGGATACGCGCTACCTGCTCTCGCGGTACGGCAAACATCTTGAAAGGATAGTTGTCGCGTAAATCCTGCTTGGTCGTCATAGGAAAGCGCGTCAGGTCAGACAGCTGCTTCAGATCATCGGGATGCACCCCGGCATCATCAAAGGCCTTTTTGTAATGCGGCACGTTGTTGTAGGCGTGGTTTAGCGACCACTGCAAGCGCTCCAGCTGCAGCGCCCGCAGCTCGTCCTGGCTGGCGTGCTCTATGGCTTCGCGGCCATTGTTTGTCGTATTCGATACAGACATGTCTGTCTCCTGCCCTATGTCGTGGAATTCGTCGTAAATAGGCGCCTGGCTTGGCAATGTCGGTAAACCAGACGCAGTACTGTTTAATCGCCCGTTACCAGGCCTTTAATGCGGTAAGAGCGGCCGCGAAATATCGCGATCTGCTTGCCATCCTGATTACTGACTTGCACATCGTAGATGCCCGTGCGACCGGCAAGGGAGTACTCGTCGGCCGTAGCCGTTAGTACATCCCCTTCGAAGGCCGGGGCCAGAAAGTCTATGGTGCAGCCAGATGCCACCGTCACCAGATTGCGGGAATTGCAGGCAAACGCAAAGGTGCTGTCAGCCAAGGCGAAAATAAAACCGCCGTGGCAGGTTTTGTGGCCGTTCAGCATGTCAGAGCGTACTGTCATGGTCATGGCCGCCTGCCCTGGCGCCACGGACGCCACCCGTGCGCCCAGTGCCTGTGACGCAGCATCCTTGTCATACATGCTACGAGCAGCTAATTCCGCCAATTCCTGAGGGTCCTGGGGTAATGCAGGACTAAGGTTGCTGACGCTCATTATTTCCCCTTGAAGGCCGGCTGACGTTTATTCATAAAAGCCGACACCCCTTCGGCATAATCTTCGCTGGCGCCTAGTACGCGCATCATGTCGCGTTCCAGGTCCAGTTGCTGATCCAGGGTATTGGACAGACTGACATTCAGCGCTTGCTTGGTATAGGCCAAGCCCTTGGTGGGCGCGGTTGCAAAATGCTGAGCCAGTTCGTCTAGACGGGCGCTGAAGGCATCGTCTTCCGTACATTCCCAGATCAAGCCCCAATCCTGGGCCTGTTGGGCGCTAAGTTTGTTGCCCAGCATGGCCAGGCCAGCCGCACGTGCCGGTCCCACCAGACGCGGCAGCACGTAAGTGCCGCCGGTATCGGGTATTAGGCCCAGTCGACAAAAGGGCTGGATGAAGCTGGCTGATTTGCAGGCGATCACAATGTCGCCTGCCAAGGCCAGATTGGCTCCGGCCCCGGCAGCCACACCGTTGACGCCCACCACCACTGGCATAGTCAAGGCACGCAAACGCCGCACCAAAGGCGCGTAATACTTATCCACCGTGTCGCCCAGATCTACCGGAGCGCCACCCGCGCTGACATCGCGTTCAGACAAATCCTGGCCAGCGCAAAAGCCACGCCCATTACCCGTTATCACCAACACTCTGGCGCCTTCGGTTTCAACCCGTGTCAGGGCAGCCGCCAATTCCTGGTGCATGGTGGCGGTAAAGCTATTGAGCTTATCGGGCCTATTCAAGGTAATGCGGGCTATGCCCTGGTCCAGCTGGAACTGTATGCTTTGATTACTCATGCAAGTCTCACGTAGATAGTTGGTTCAAGCGTGCCAGCGGGTTTGCACCACGCGGAAACGATTCGCCACATAAGCCGCGTCAGACAAGGCTGCATTGGCCGCTGGGTTCGCCCCTGTGCCATGAAAATCGCTAAAGGCCGCCGTCTGGTTCACAAAGACAGCACCGGTCAAGTTCAGCGACAGCGACACGCCTGCACGTTCAGCCGCTTTTTGTACCTGAGCGATTACGGCGTCATCTGTGCTGTAGGCCGACAAGGACAAAGCGCCCTGCTCCTGCACGGTGTGCTGCGCCAACTGTATGCTGTGCTCAGTCGAATCGGTAGCAACCACAAAAACGATGGGGCCAAACCATTCACGCATGATGTCGCCATTGTCCGCCTGCGCCTTAAGCAACAAGGGGGTATGTACGCGAGCACCATCGAACTGAGGGTGCACCAAGGTACGGCTGTCACACAATATGGGCAAGCCCAGATCGCGAGCCTGCTGTATGCGCTGCACAACACCGTCATTCTGGATAGCGCCGGTAATTTCCACTGCCCGTGCCGGATCAGAGGTCAGCTTTTCTACCGCCTGGGCCAAGCCTGCCGCGACATCGTCAAAGCTCATATGACCATCGGTAGTCTTGATACCATCGCGTGGCACATAGACGTTCTGTGGTGCAGTACACATCTGACTGGAATACAGTGCGAACGAAAAAGCTAAGTTACGTGCGACCGCTTTGAAATCATCCACCGAATCAATAATGACCTGATTAACGCCGGCCTTTTCAGTGTAGACCTGGGCCTGGCGGGCATTTTGCTCTAGCCAGTTACCGTTGGCGCTACTGCCAGTGAAGTCGATGATTTTGACGGCAGGACTAAGCGCTAATTCCTGAGCGGTGTTGTCAGCGGCATCGTGCACGGCCAATAAGACGACGTCAGGGTTAAAGCCTGCTTCAGTCAATACATCGCGGGCAATTTGCACCGTAATGGCCAATGGCAATATGGCCGATGGATGCGGTTTAACGATCACCGTATTCCCGGTAGCCAGACTGGCGAACAGGCCAGGATAACTATTCCAGGTGGGGAAGGTAGAACAGCCTATAACCAGCGCCACGCCACGCGGCACCACGGTAAAGCGTTTCTGCATCACGATAGGATCGTGCTTGCCTTGGGGCTTTTCCCAGGTAACCAGTCCAGGGATACTGGCCATTTCCTGCCAGGCATAGGTGACGGCTTCCAGACCGCGATCCTGTGCATGGGGGCCGCCTGCCTGAAACGCCATCATGAAACCCTGACCGGTCGTGTGCTGCACCGCATAGGCAATTTCAAAACTGCGCTTGTTCAGGCGGCTTAGGATTTCCAGCGCCACGCCTGTCCAGGCTCGTGGGCCCGCCTCACGCCAGGACTCCAGGGCGTCCTGGGATTTTTCCAGCAACACCGAAGCAGGCACCTGCGAATAACGAATATTCAGCTCCATGCCAAATGGCGACGTTTCCGCTGCGCTGGTGCTGCCGACAGCACCGTCTTGCTGCAGGGGAAAATCCTGATTTTTGTAGGCGTCAAAAGCGGCACGGCCATCGTCATTGGCGGTTTCGCCATAAGCACGCGGGCTGGGCGACTCCGAAAACGGACTCCAGTAGTCGCGTATTTCTATGGCGGCCACGGCCTGCTCTAAGACATCTTGATGGGCGTTGAAAAAATCGGTAGACACTGATGCACTCCTGAGAAATGCCCAGCCGTACATGGCGGCCGGGCCAATATTTTTATAGATGCGCCAAACCAGCGGCACGTATGTGAATCAAATTGGGACTAGGTTTCCTGATCGAAATCTATCACCAAGCGATCAGTAACGGGGAAGCTTTGACAGCTTAAAACAAAACCACGCGCCACTTCATAGTCTTCAAGCGCGAAGTTAGCATCCATATCGACCTCGCCTTCGGTGACCTTGCAGCGACAGGTAGAGCATACGCCCCCTTTGCAGGAATAAGGCAATTCCAGGCCCTGAGCCAGGGCCGAGTCCAGGACGCTGTCCTTATTCTTTTCTATGACTATGGTGCGCGTCACGCCGTCCTGGATGATAGTCACTTCGCAATCGTTATTACCTGGAGCTTGCGAGGCTTCTTTGCCGGTGCGCAAGGCACGCGGCCCTTTGGGCGAACCAAACAGTTCAAACTTTATCCGGGACTTATCTATCCCATTGTCCTGCAGCGCCTGGGTTACCGACTCTGTCATGTCCTGGGGGCCGCACACAAACGCATAGTCTATGCTGGCCGGGTCCAACCAACTGCCCAACAGATCGTTGACCTTGGGACCGTCCAGGCGGCCGTTGAACAAGGCAATATCCTGATGCTCGCGGCTCATGACATAGACCAGTGAAAACCGTTCCATATAAATATTCTTAAGGTCTTCAATTTCCTCGCGAAACAAGACCGCGGACGAGGCACGATTACCGAAAAACAAGGTGAAGCTGCTGTGAGGTTCTGTACCCAGTGCTGTTTTCACCAGGGACAATATCGGCGTAATGCCGCTGCCCACTGCAAACGCCACATAGTTGCGCGCTTCTGAAGGTGAAAACTCCATGGTGAAGTTGCCATCAGGCGGCATAACATCCAGGGTATGGCCATCCACCAGTTCCTGATTGGCCCAGGATGAAAACGCGCCATCATTTAACCGTTTGATGGCAACCCGCAACTGCTTATCGTCGGGGGCGGCGCAAATGGAATATGAACGACGCAGGTCTTCGCCATTGACCAGGGTGCGCAAGGTTAGATACTGGCCAGGCCGAAAGGCAAACTTATCATGCAATTCATCGGGCACGTCAAAGGTCACCACTACCGCGTCGCGGGTATTCTTGGCCACCGAGGCCACTTTCAATGGATAGAACTGACTCATGATGCTAGTGTGCCTTGAAGTAATCGAATGGCTCGCCGCACTGAACGCAACGGTACAAGGCCTTGCAAGGCGTTGAGCCAAAATGACTGATCATCCGGGTACGCGTCGAATGACACAAAGGGCAAGCCACCACCACATCGCTGGCCCGACGCGTAATACCCGAGATATTGATGGCTTTTTCGCCGGGTGGCGCAATGCCGTAGCCCTGCAGAGCGACACGGCCTTTTTCGCTTAACCAGTCGGTAGTCCATGCAGGCGACAAACGGGTTTCTATACGCAACTGGGCTACGCCCTGAGCCTGCAGCGTGCTGCGTATGTCGTCAGCAATCTCCTGCATGGCGGGACAGCCTGAATAAGTAGGCGTAATAGTGACGACACAGGTATCGCCATCAAAGCTTACCTCGCGTATCAAACCCAGATCCACCACTGATATCACAGGAATTTCTGGATCAGGCACCTGCTCCAGCCATTGCATAATGGTCTGAACCGAATGCAGTGTGCAGTGTTCGTCTACCACGTCGCCCCCGGATAAGTACGTTGTAAGTGCTGCATTTCGGCCAGGACATAGCCTAGTGCCTCGGTATGACGCCCTGTAATACCGCCACGATATGCAGGATGATTAGCCTGCTCAGGGGCTGGCATGGTCAGGGTGGCCTCGGCCAAAGCCTGGCCGACATACGCCAGCCAAGGCTGCCACAAGTCCGCATGCGCGGGCGCTATCCTGCGTTCGGCCAAGTCCTGTGTGACGGCGTCATCGATAAAGAGTTCGCCCACAAAGCGCCACGCCTGGTTAACGGCATCTTGCATATATTGATGGCTTTGTTCCGTTCCATCCCCCAACCTGACCAGCACATCGCCAGAACGGCGCACGTGATAGGTCACTTCTTTAAGGGATTTTTCGGCAATCGCCGCTACCCGCTCGTCAACCGACTCGACCAGCTTTTCTAGTAAGTAGTAGTGCCAGACGTCAAAGAAAAACTGCCGCGCTATCACGTGCCCGTAATCACCGTTGACTTGCTCGACCAATAAATAATTACGGTATTCCGGTGCGTCACGTAAATACGCCAATTGATCTTCGTCGCGTTGCTGGCCCTCAACCTCGCCCGCCAGAGTCAGCCACATACGCGCCTGACCCAGCAGGTCCAGCGCAATATTTGTCATCGCCAAGTCTTCTTCCAGCGCCGGGCCATGGCCTGTCAGTTCAGACACGCGGTGGGAAAGTATCAAGGCGCTATCGCCCTGACGCAGTAGATACTGAAATAAAGAGTGATCCATAAGACGTCCTACATGTGCTTGACTTCTTCCGGCATCGGGAAGAATGTGGGATGACGGTAGACCTTGCTATTGGCAGGTTCGAACAAGGGTTCTTTGTCGCCTGGACTACTGGCAACAATGTCAGCCGCCTTGACGACCCAGATGCTTAAACCTTCGTTACGGCGGGTATACACATCACGGGCGTTATTGATGGCCATTTCCGCGTCAGAAGCACGCAAACTGCCCACATGCTTATGAGCCAGCCCATGCTGGCTACGAATAAACACTTCCCAAAGGGGCCATTCTTTTTGAGTCATTTCATTTTCCTAAGTAGCACGGCCTATCAGGCCACCGCCTTTTTTTGATCCTGCTTATCGGCGTAGGCCGAAAAAGCCTCGCGTACCCAAGCGCCATCATCATGCGCCTTGACGCGGGCGGCCAGACGCTCGCGGTTGCAAGGACCATCGCCCTTGATAACGGCCCAGAATTCTTCCCAGTCGATGGCGCCAAAATCGTAGTGGCCACGTTCTGCGTTCCATTTCAGATCGGGGTCTGGCACCTTGAGCCCTAGGTACTCTGCCTGGGGTACGGTCTGATCCACCATTTTTTGACGCAGTTCATCGTTGGAAAACAGTTTGATGCGCCATTGCATGGACTGGGCGCTATTGGTGGATTCCGCATCCGAAGGGCCAAACATCATCAGCGCAGGCCACCACCAGCGATTGAACGCTTCCTGGGCCATGTCTTTTTGAGCCTGAGTACCGTGCAGGCACATCTGGATCAGCAGGTCATAGCCTTGACGCTGGTGAAAGGATTCCTCTTTGCAAACCCTGACCATGGCGCGCGCATAAGGCCCATAGGAGCAGCGGCACAACGGTATCTGATTGATGATGGCCGAGCCATCGACCAGCCAGCCCACCATGCCGATATCTGCCCAAGTCAAGGTTGGATAATTGAAAATGCTGGAGTATTTAGCCTTGCCCGACAGCAAGTCATCAACTAGCGCGTCACGCGACACGCCCAGGGTTTCAGCTGCGCTGTACAAATACAAGCCGTGACCCGCTTCGTCCTGCACCTTGGCCAACAAGATAGCCTTGCGTTTCAAACTAGGTGCGCGGGTTATCCAGTTGCCTTCGGGCAGCATGCCAACGATTTCTGAATGGGCGTGCTGCGAGATTTGCCGCACCAGAGTTTTCCGGTAAGCATCCGGCATCCAGTCCTTGGACTCTATGCGCACCCCTTCGTCTATACGCTGCTGGAATGCCAGTTCCTGGCCCGTCAGATCATTGGCGGTGCGAACGCTGGTGACCCCGGTTTCCACTAGCTGAGCATACATGGCTTGTCTCCTGAAATAATGAATGCTTGAAGGCTTCATTATTTAATACAAAAATATCGATGTCAATCAATATTTCGTATCACATCAGTGCAAAACAAGAGGAAATGGCCGCCAACGGCGGCTTTATCCTGACTTACAACTTGATGAAGTGCTCGCGATAATGCTTGAGCTCTTCGATGGACTCGTAAATATCGGCTAACGCTTCGTGCTTGCTGTGCTTGACGAAGCTTTTGTAGACTTCAGGCTTCCAACGCAAGGACAGCTCTTTAAGCGTGCTGACATCCAAATTACGATAATGGAAATACGCTTCCAGGCGCGGCATGTACTTGACCATAAAGCGCCTGTCCTGCCCTATGGTGTTACCACACATGGGTGATTTCCCTTCGGGTACATGCAGTGCCATAAACGCCAGCAATTGCTCCTCGGCCTGGGCCTCGGTCAACGTTGAAGCCTTAATCTTGGGAATCAGGCCACTTTTTGCATGGGTAGATTGATTCCACTTATCCATCGCGTCTAACAGCTCGTCGCTTTGGTGTATAACCAATACAGGCCCTTCAGCCACCAGGGTAAGGTCGGCTTCGGTGATAACCACCGCAACCTCGATAATGCGTTCCTTTTCTGGATCTAGCCCGGTCATTTCCATGTCTAGCCAAATCAAACGCTGATCATTTACCGCCATATAATCCTTCCTTAAAACATAGATTTTCGCACACGGTCCACTTTTATATGTTCACCTTGCTGTTTATCGCCTTTTTGCTGACGGATGTGCTGCTGCGTTTCTGGCTGGCATCCCGACAATTGCGTCATGTTCTTAAGCATCGCAATCAGGTGCCGCCCGAATTCTCTGAACGCATTGGACTATACAGTCACCAGCGCGCTGCCGACTATACAGTCGCCAAGATGCAGTTCTCTATGGTCGAGCACGCCACCGAAGTCGTGGTGTTGATAGGGCTTACTTTGTTGGGTGGCCTGCAGTTTATTGACCTGCACCTAGGCAAGCTGATCGCCAACGAAATGTGGCGCCAACTGGCATTGGTCGGCGTGGTGTTGGCCTTGATGGGCTTGATAGGTTTGCCTTTTTCTGCTTGGCGTAAATTCAAGCTAGAAGCGCGCTTTGGCTTTAACCGGATCACGCCCCGTTTGTTCATGCAAGACAGCATCAAGACCTTACTTCTGGTGCTGCTGTTTGGCACCCCCTTGGTAGCAGGCGTGTTATGGATTATGGGCAACACGGGCACCAACTGGGTGCTGTGGGCCTGGGCGACCTGGGTGGTATTCAACATACTGATTTTATGGCTATTCCCCACCTTGATCGCGCCCTTGTTCAATAAGTTCACGCCACTGGACAACCCAGAAATGGCGCAGCGCATACACAGCCTGGCTAAGCGTTGCGGCTTTGCGCTGGAATCACTTATGGTGATGGACGGCTCCAAGCGCTCGGCTCACGGCAACGCCTATTTCACTGGATTCGGAAAGTCTCGCCGCATCGTGTTTTTTGACACCTTACTGGCGCGGCTGAATATCGACGAAATCGAAGCCGTGCTAGCCCATGAACTGGGGCACTTTAAATTCAAGCATATTCTGAAACGCATGGTCATTAACTTCGTGCTGGCGCTGGTCTTTTTTATGCTGCTAGGCTGGCTATCTACCCAGGTTTGGTTTTATGCCGAGCTGGGTGTGCTGCCACAGCTAGGACGACCTAACGACGCGCTGGCGTTGGTGCTGTTTTTCATGGTGATCCCGGTGTTCACCTTTTGGGTCGCGCCATTATTCAGCTGGCTGTCACGCCGCGACGAATACCAGGCTGACCACTATGCCGCCACTCAAAGCTCGGCCACCGCCCTGGTGTCGGCGCTTATCAAGCTGTATGACGACAACGCTGCCACCCTGACACCTGACCCATTGCACTCTGCCTTCTACGACAGCCACCCTCCCGCCATCCTTAGGATACAACGTCTTAATAATGACTAAAGCCCAAACCGCCCCACAAGGGCTTATCGTGGCCGCTCACGGCCGTCACTACACCGTCGAGATGGCCGACGGTAGCCTTAGAAAATGCTTTCCACGCGGAAAAAAAGCAGGACCTACCGTAGGTGACCGCGTTGAAATCACTTTGGAAGGGGTCAATGAAGGCTCTATAGATCGTGTGCTGGAGCGACGCAACCTGCTGTACCGTTCGGACGATATGCGCACCAAACAATTTGCTGCCAATGTCGATCAATTGCTGATCGTGGTTGCACCCGAACCCTTGTTTTCAGCCGATCTGACAGGCCGCGCCTTGGTGGCCGCCTGGAGCGTGGGCATAGCCCCCATGATCATCCTGAACAAGGCCGACCTGCAGACCCACCTGGACCGTGCACGTGAGCGCCTGGCCGACCTACAGGCCTTAGGTGTCAAGATCATAGAGCTTAGTGCCCTGGACGCCGCCCAAACCCGCGTCACCCTGGCACCCGTGCTACGCGATAAATGCAGTTTACTGCTGGGTCAAAGCGGCATGGGTAAATCTACCGTGCTCAATGCCCTGGTTCCAGATGCCCGCGCCCATACTCAGGAACACTCGCAAGCGTTAGGCGCAGGCAAGCACACCACCACCAGCACCAAGCTATACCATCTGCCCGATCAGGGCGGCGACATTATCGATTCACCAGGCTTCCAAGCCTTTGGTTTATCACACCTGGGCCCTACGGATATAGAACATGGCTTCCCCGAGTTTGCCGAGCCGGTGAAACACTGCCGTTTTTATAATTGCAGCCATAGGCACGAGCCTGGCTGTGGAGTTTTGGCTGCCCTGGAAAGCGGCCAGATCAGCGCCGAGCGCCACGATCTGTATCAGCGCATATTGGCTGAAAACGAATCTCGCAGCCGCTATTGAGCTAGGGCTTGCTCACCTTGAGCAGTGTTTACTTGGCCCTAGAGCGATGGGATCTGTGTCACTGGCGGCTGGGCCGCAAGCGCAGATCCCTGCCCAGCTGACTGAGCAGCTGCCAAATAATGATAAAAGTTGCGTATCAAGGCCGCCGTTGCGCCCCAAATAAAATGTGACTGCCAGGTAATGGAAAAATAATATCTGTCATTACCGTCAGGCAAATGCGCCTTATGCAGATGGTGCTGAGAAGTGTCCATAAGCACAGATAAAGGCACCTCAAAGATTTCAGCGACTTCGCTTTTGTCAGGGGTCAAGGTAAAACCTGGACGCAGTTCGCCTATCACTGGCGTCATGGTGAACCCCGTCGTGGTCAAAAGGCCAGGCTGAACCCCTATGGGGTGTATGAACTCGGTAGCCACGCCAATTTCCTCGTGGGTCTCACGCACCGCAGCCGCTACCTCGTCAGCATCTGCAGCTTCGATACGACCGCCCGGAAAGCAGATTTGCCCGGCATGGTCATACAAGTGCAAGGCCCGCCGTGTAAACAGCACATGCAGGCCCGAAGGCCTTTGTACCAAGGGCATAAAGACCGCCGCGTGCACGACATTGTCATAGTGGCAGTTATCCACCAAAAAAGAACTGGCGAACAGAGGTTCCACCTGCCACTGCACCGGCCGCAAAAACGCCGAGCAAATAAAATCCAGCTGCATGGATGCCGGCGCCAAAGGCTGCAGCACTGGGCTTGGGACTATGGGCTGTTGGCTAGGGTCGAAACTTGGTACGACTATGCGGCCTGCCCGGCGAGTTGGTGTGCTTGACGACATAAGGTACTTATAAAAAAAAGGCACCCAAACGGGTGCCTTTTTGGTGCTGACGCGCTGCTTAGCTAGCGTTAGCTGCTGCAGCCGCGGCTGCTGCTTTTTCCGCTGCCTTTTTGGGGTTGCGGACCAATTTTTCTTTAATGCGAGCGGCTTTACCCGAACGACTGCGCAAGTAGTAAAGTTTAGCACGGCGTACATCGCCACGGCGTTTTACTTCAATACTGGCGATTTGTGTGGAGTACAGTTGGAAAGTACGCTCTACGGCTTCGCCCGAAGAAATTTTGCGAACGATAAACGAGGAGTTCAAACCACGAGTGCGTTTAGCAATAACCACACCTTCGTAGGCCTGAATACGCTTGCGCGCGCCTTCGACCACGTTAACGTTAACAACAACAGTATCGCCAGGGCCAAAAACAGGCATTATCTTGTCGCCGGTCAGGCGGGCGATTTCTTCTTGTTCAAGAAGTTCAATCAGATTCACGGTAAAGACTCCAGATTTCATCATGGTGCTGGCGATTTTTGTTGATACCGCACGAACCAGCCAGAGGATGAGTTAAATAAGCCCACTAGTATATAACGAATTCGGCTTTTTCAAAAGCCCCCCGCTACCCCCAACCACAACAAGCCAGGAATCATAGCGGCCCATGCAGCGGCCAGAACCACATCAGTCACCATAGTTACCAGGCCAGGAGAACTTACACTGCCACGATAAGAACCTGATCGTGAAGATGACCGACGTTCCGAACGACCTATGCGATGTACTGTATTCATGTGCTATCCCCAAAATAATTATTGATTGGATGCAGTGTCATGCTGCTGTATTGCAAGCAACGAACAAACACTGTGTTAATACACAGCTACTGTATAAAACATCAGTTCTAATAGCAAGTCATGTTTTCCTGGCTATGGGGGAAAAGCAACAAAGGCCAGGTTCAGATATCAGTCAAAATCACTTGCTGAATGTCGTTCCGGCACCTGCCCATCCAGCTCGCCCCAAGTACGGTTGACCTTGCGGCCACGCTGAACTGCCCCACGTTGCCCGATCTCGTCAGCCCAGCGTAATACGTGGGTATAAGTGTGGGCCTCGAGGAACTCCGCAGCCTCATATACCTGGTTATTCGCTACCTCACCGTACCAGGGCCAGATGGCCATATCGGCGATGCTGTACTCGTCCCCCGCCACATAGCGGTGTTCCGCCAACTGATGATCAAGCACATCCAGTTGGCGCTTAACCTCCATGGTGTAACGGTTGATCGGATATTCGAACTTCTGCGGTGCGTAGGTGTAAAAATGTCCAAAGCCGCCGCCAAGCATAGGTGCGCTACCGACCTGCCAGAACAGCCAGTTGAGGCATTCCGTTCTGCTACGAATATCTTTCGGGATAAAGGCATCGAACTTCTCAGCCAGGTACAGCAGAATGGAACCGGACTCGAACAGCCGCAGCGGCGGACTGACGCTGGTATCGAGCATGGCCGGAATCTTCGAGTTGGGGTTGAGCTCGACAAAACCGCTGCCAAACTGGTCGCCCTCGTTGATGCGAATCAGCCAGGCGTCGTATTCGGCCTCGACTATCCCCAGCGCCAGCAGCTCTTCGAGCATGATCGTGACCTTCACACCATTGGGTGTAGCCAGCGAATACAGCTGCAGCGGGTGCTTGCCCCTGGGCAACTCTCTATTATGGGTCTGCCCAGCGGTCGGCCGATTAATGTTGGCAAACTTGCCGCCATTGTCTTTGTCCCAGGTCCAGACCCGGGGCGGTATGTAGGTTTCGTTACTCATAACATCCGTCCATTTATCACTGAAAATTCTAATGTAAGTTTGATGCGGTGATCGCAATAGTAGTGGATAGAGCGACGTTGTCCAGCCATAAAAAACACCCCAAGGTTGGATTAGTGTCCAACCTTGGGGTGTAATTAAAAATGCAGCAGATTACTTATTTGGCTGGGGCGTAATACGCAAATAAGGACGAACTGCGGTATAGCCTTTAGGGAATTTTTCTTTAAGGACGGCTTCATCCTTAATCGACGGAACGATAATCACGTCATCGCCATCTTTCCAGTTAACCGGCGTAGCAACACTATAATTATCAGTCAACTGCAGGGAATCGAGTACACGGATAATTTCGTCGAAATTTCTGCCTGTGCTGGCGGGATAGGTCAAGGTCAGTCGCACCTTTTTGGCAGGATCTATGATGAACACCGACCTTACCGTCGCAGTCGTGCTGGCATTGGGATGGATCATGTCGTACAGGGTCGCCACCTTGCGATCCTCGTCGGCCAATATAGGGTAGTTGACTGTGGTCTTCTGGGTATCGTTAATGTCCTCTATCCACTTTTTATGGGACTCGGCATCATCAACAGAGACCGCAATCACTTTTGCATTTCGCTTAGCGAATTCACCGGAAACAATAGCGGTATAGCCCAGCTCGGTAGTGCATACAGGCGTGAAATCTGCCGGGTGGGAAAACAATACCCCCCAGCTATCACCCAAAAAATCATAAAAGTTAATGGGTCCAAGCGATGAACCCTGATCAAAGTTGGGCGCAGTATCGCCCAGACGCAAAGTAGTCATAGCAGCTCTCTTGTAGGTAAATGGTAAGACGGACAGCTAACCCTTATATTCTGACAGCATAAGCAAGCAAAAGAAAAGACTTTTTCTGTATAAACTTATTGCACCAAGTTAAGCGACCTAACCCAGACGACCAGCATAAGCAGACGCCACCTGCCCCTCAAGCACAGAAGTACGCAATGCGTCAGCACGCGGCAAAACCTGAGCCGCATAAAATACACACGTCGCCATTTTCTGGGCGTAAAAGTCGTTATCGGGATCGGCCTTGGACTTTTCAACACACACCAAGGCAGCCCTGGCCATTTGCCAGCCCGCATGGGTAATCCCTGCCAGCATCAAATAAGGCACGCTGCCCAGGAACACGGCACGCAGATTGTCGCGAGCCGTTTCCAGCGTAAATAAAGTGGCCTGGTGAAACGCATCGATACCCGCTGCTAATCGGCGAGCAATCAGCGCCAGACCATCTGCATCGGGTCCTCCCAACTGTGCTTGAGCTTCCAGTTCGGCAACCGTTGCCCGCATTTGCGCAACCACTGCCTGAGCAACCGCCCCGCCATCACGCAGTACCTTGCGCCCTACAAAATCATTCGCCTGTATGGCTGTGGTGCCTTCGTATATCGTCAGTATGCGGGCATCGCGATAATACTGTGCCGCGCCGGTTTCTTCGATAAAGCCCATACCGCCATGCACTTGCACCCCCAGGGAAGCGACCTCTATGGACATTTCCGTAGAAAACCCCTTAATAATAGGCACCAGATACTCGTACAGCGCTTTATTTTCAGCGCGAGCTTCGGTATCTGCATGATGGTGGGATTTATCGTAAGCAGCCGCGCCCACATAGGCCAAGGCGCGTGCCCCCTCGGTTATCGCACGCATGGTCAACACCATACGCTGCACATCGGGGTGGTTGATAATCGCCACAGGCCCGGCCGAGCCTTCCAACGCATTGCCCTGCACCCGTTCTGCAGCATAGGCCTGGGCCTGCTGCAAGGCGCGTTCTGCCACCGCCACGCCCTGTAGCCCCACGGCATAGCGAGCCGCGTTCATCATGATGAACATGTACTCCAAGCCGCGGTTCTCCTGACCCACCAGGTAGCCAACAGCGCCCGGCCCGACATCTCCCTTGTCGGCGCCGTAAAGCAATACAGCTGTCGGGCTGCCATGTATGCCCAGCTTATGTTCCAGAGACGCGCACCATACGTCATTGCGGGCTCCCAAAGAGCCATCGTCATTGACCAGAACCTTGGGAACGATGAACAGCGAAATGCCTTTCACACCTTTAGGGGCGTCTGGCGTACGCGCAAGCACCAGATGGACGATATTCTCAGCCATGTCGTGGTCGCCATAGGTGATAAATATTTTCTGGCCCGACACGCGATAGCTGCCATCACCTTGCAAAACAGCCTTGGAATTGACCTGGGCAAGATCAGAACCTGCCTGTGGTTCGGTCAAATTCATGGTGCCCGTCCAGCGACCTTCCAGCATAGGTGGAATAAAGCGTGATTGCTGTTCGGACGACCCTACGGCTGTTAGCGCCTCGATGACGCCATCGGTCAGTAAGGGGCATAAGGAAAATGCCAGATTGGCGGCATTCATGTTTTCAGTGGCGGGCGCACCCACCAATTTAGGCAAACCCTGCCCACCCCACTGGGGGGAATGCTGCAAGCCCTGCCAGCCGCCTTCGGCAAAATCCTTGAAGGCCTCTTTGAAGCCAGGCGAGGTCTGCACACCAGTTTCCGACCAGACGGGGTGCTGAGTATCGCCAACCTGGTTTAGCGGCGCAATGGCCTGCTCGACAAAACGGGCATTTTCTTCGAACACCGCATCAACAAGATCGCTGGATACGTCTTCAAATCCTGGTAAAGCCAATACGCCGTCAAGGTCAGCTAAATGCTGAACCACAAAGCGAATATCTTGAATAGGTGCGCGAAAACTCATAAATGTCCCCGTAATTATTAGGTTGCAGCAATATGACTAATGTTTCTAAAAGCGTGGTGCTTGATACCAGTGTACTCTTGGAAAAATGGCCCGCAAGCTGTTCAGTTTGCGGGCCATTTTATGGCGTGATCCGTGCCAGGACTGTCAAGTCAATGACAAGTTTGGCGTAGCGCCTTCCTACAGTGCGTCGACCAATTCAGGCACGGCCTGGAACAAGTCAGCCACCAGCCCATAGTCGGCAACGCCGAAAATAGGCGCTTCGGCGTCCTTGTTGATGGCGACGATGACCTTGGAGTCTTTCATACCGGCCAAGTGCTGAATCGCACCCGAAATACCGATGGCCACGTACAGCTGAGGGGCCACGATTTTTCCGGTTTGACCAACTTGCCAGTCGTTAGGCGCGTAGCCTGCGTCAACGGCGGCGCGCGATGCACCCAATGCCGCACCCAGCTTATCCGCCAAGGCATCCAGCATTTTGAAGTTTTCAGCGCTACCCAGCCCACGACCGCCCGAAACCACCACAGAGGCACCTGCGAGTTCCGGCCTATCGCTTTTGGCGACTTCGCGGCTGACGAACGACGACAACCCAGAGTCCGCTACCGCCGTTATGGCTTCTATGGTGGCACTGCCGCCCTGCGCTGCCACACCGTCAAATGCCGTGGTACGCACGGTAATGACCTTGATGGCGTCAACCGACTGCACTGTGGCAATGGCATTGCCAGCATAGATGGGGTGAGAAAAGGTGTCGGCAGATTCAACCGTAATAATGTCGGAAATCTGGGCCACATCCAGTTTGGCCGCAACGCGTGGCGCAACGTTTTTTCCAGAGGCGGTAGCAGGGAACAAAATATGGCTGTAGTTAGCTGCCAGTTCCAGCACCTGTGCGGCAATATTTTCTGCCAAACCATCGGCCAACGCTGGACCATCGGCCAACAGCACCTTGGTTACGCCAACTGCCTGCGCAGCCTGGTCGGCAACAGCCTGGGCGTTATGGCCCGCCACCAGCACGTGGACATCAGCGCCCAGTTTGTCAGCGGCAGCCACAGCATTCAACGTAGCGACTTTCAGATGAGAGTTATCGTGTTCAGCAATTACAAGTATCGTCATTTAAATCACCTTCGCTTCGTTCTTGAGCTTATCGACCAGAGTTGCAACATCAGGCACGGTAATACCTGCCGAACGCGCTGGCGGCTCGGAGACTTTCAGCGTCTTCAAACGTGGAGTAACGTCTACACCCAACTCTTCGGGGGTAACCACGTCCAGTGTTTTTTTCTTGGCCTTCATGATGTTGGGCAAGGTCACATAGCGTGGTTCGTTCAAGCGCAGGTCAGTGGTAATAATGGCGGGCAGCGTCAGCGACAGGGTTTCCAGTCCGCCATCCACTTCACGCGTTACCGTAACCTTTCCATCGGCAACTTCGACCTTGCTGGCGAAGGTGGCCTGAGGCCAGTTCAACAGTGCAGCCAGCATCTGGCCCGTCTGATTGGCGTCGTCGTCAATCGCCTGTTTACCCAAGATAACCAGCTGGGGTTGCTCTTTGTCGACCAGACCTTTAAGCAGCTTGGCCACTGCCAGCGGCTGCAATGGGGTGTCGGTTTGCATCAGCACGCCCCGGTCAGCGCCTATGGCCATTGCGGTACGCAAGGTTTCCTGGCACTGAGCAACGCCGCAGGACACAGCCACAATTTCAGTGACTACGCCTTTTTCTTTCAGGCGGACGGCCTCTTCGACGGCGATCTCGTCGAAGGGGTTCATGGACATTTTGACGTTAGCTACGTCAACACCGGTTTGATCGGACTTGACGCGTACCTTGACGTTATAGTCAACCACGCGCTTGACAGGTACCAGGACCTTCATCGAGCATTCTCCAGAAAAACGTAATAAAAAAACCTAACTATTCTACAACTTTGACAGTGCCTTGATATGCGCCACTACGCTGCGACCCAGCGCTGATAGGCTATAGCCACCTTCCAGCATGCTAACTATTCTGCCCTGGGCCGTTTCATCAGCCAGGGCGACCAGTTGCTCGGTAATCCAGGCGTAATCGGCCTCTACCATATTCAACTGGCCCATAGAGTCTTCGCGATGAGCATCAAAGCCGGCTGAAATGAAGATTAATTGCGGCGCAAATTCGCGCAGCCTAGGCAACCAGGTATCGCTGACAATGGCACGCAAGGCGGCGCCAGTAGTACCTGCCTCAACCGGTACATTCACCATGTTATCGGGAGGCGGATACTGACGCTGATCAGGAAACAAGGGGTATTGGTAAAAACTGCACATCAATATTTTGGGTTCGAATCCGAACATTTCTTCGGTACCATTACCGTGATGCACATCGAAATCAATAATCGCGACCCTGTCCAGAGCGTACTTTTCAAGTGCATAGGCCGCAGCCACCGCAACATTATTAAAAAAGCAAAAACCCAAAGCCTGATCGGGGCGCGCATGGTGTCCGGGCGGGCGCACCGCACAAAATGCGTTGCGACATTGCTGCTGCATAACAGCATCGACCGCTGTCATACCCGCACCCGCCGCTGCCCAAGCAGCAGCCATGGTATGGGAGTCCATCAGGGTGTCCGGGTCTAACGAAAAATGACCTTCCAGGGGGGCATGGCTGAGCAAATAATCCAGATACTCAGAACGATGCACACGTAACACATCGGCTTGGGTCGCTGGAACCGCGTTACGATGCCCTACAAAATCCATCAATCCACTGGCCACCATCTGGTCATTGATTGCATCCAGGCGCTCTGGTCCTTCAGGATGCCAAGCGCCCATGTCATGCAAGCGACATGCGGGATGAGTAATATAGAGTGTCTCCATAGGGAAGATCATGTCCAAACTAGTACATACACTATCGACCATTACCCTGGTAATGCTATTGGCGGGATGCGCTTCTAGCCAAACCACGGTATTACCATCGGCGAATGCCCAGGAGGCAGCACCAGCTACCCCCCTGAAATCGCCAAAAAATCCAGCCAGCCAGGCAGCGCCTACGGCCCCACCTATCAACGCAGGGGTGTCAGCACCTGACATTACCCGCTACACATCAGCTAACGGACAGCTGATTGCAAGCATCCAGGCATATGCCCACGAAGTGGCTCAAACAAGAAACATACCACAACAACGGGTAGAGGCTATTTTGGAACAGGCCCGCTACGATGCCACGGTGGCTCGTTTAATGACACCATCCACTACGCGCATACGTCGCAGCTGGGTGACTTACCGCAATCGCTTCGTCGAACCTATACGCATAAAAAAAGGTCTGGCCTTCTGGCAACAGCATCAAAAAATGCTGGATAAGGCGTTTCAGACCTATGGCGTACCACCCTCGGTGATCACGGCAATTATTGGTGTGGAAACCATCTATGGGCAACAGATGGGCAATTTCCGAGTACTGGATGCGCTGGCCACCCTGGGCTTTAGTCATCCCGACACCAAACGCCCCGAGCGCAGCCAGCTGTTTCGTGACCAGTTGGCCGACCTGCTACTACTAGACCATAAAAAAGAATTGGATGCATTGCAAGTGCAGGGATCCTTCGCAGGTGCCATGGGCTTGCCTCAGTTCATGCCAGGTAGCTTGTTGCGCTATGCCGTTGATGGAGACCACGATGGCAAAATCGATCTGATCAATAACGTCGATGACGCCATCATGTCCGTAGCCAGCTTCCTGCGCCTGCACGGCTGGATTGCTGGCCTACCCGTGTTTGCTCCGGTAACTTTGCCCGCCCAGCCCGCTACGCTGGTCAAGGGCGGCCTGGACCCCAGCCTGAACTGGGACACCCTGGCAAAGCAAGGGGCTAGTGTCAAAGGCACTGCCAGCAACTTGCAATGGCAGCGCCATGGGCTAGGCGTAGTCGACTTGCTGGACGAGCCCAGAAAGCTGGCTGAATACCGTACGGGCACACCCAACTTTTTCGCCATCACCCATTACAACCGCAGCTACTTCTATGCCGCATCGGTGGCTGACCTAGCTGACGCCCTGGCCAGCCAGATGGGCTATGGCGGACCCAACTAGTTAAAAACGCCAGTGGACAGATAGCGATCGCCGCGATCACAGACGATGAACACTATGGTGGCATTTTCCACGCGTGCGGCAACACGCATGGCGGCCACCAAAGCCCCCGCCGAGGAAATGCCGCCGAATATGCCCTCTTCGGCGGCCAAGCGGCGCGCCATGTCTTCGGCTTGGGGCTGAGTGATCGCCTCGAAGACATCGACACGACTGGGTTGGTAAATTTTAGGTTGATAAGCTTCGGGCCATTTACGTATGCCAGGTATTTGCGCCCCTTCGGCAGGCTGGGCGCCGATAATCTGGATAGCACTATCTTGCTGGTGCAGATAAGCGCCCACCCCCATAATGGTTCCGGTAGTGCCCATGGCACTGACAAAATGGGTGATTTGACCGTCGGTCTGCTGCCAGATTTCCGGCCCTGTACCGTCAAAGTGGGCAGCAAGGTTGTCCCAATTGGCAAACTGATCCAGCACCTTGCCCTTGCCTTCGGCCTGCATGCTTAGCGCCAAGTCACGGGCATACTCCATGCCACCGCCACTGGCCGGGGTTAATATTAATTCCGCACCATAAGCCGTCATGGCAGCGCGGCGCTCTATGGACAGGTTGTCCGGCATGATAAGTATCATCTTATAGCCGCGTATGGCCGCCGTCATGGCCAGCGCGATGCCGGTATTGCCACTGGTTGCTTCGATCAAGGTATCACCGGGTTTGATCTGACCACGCGCCTGGGCATGACTAATCATGGACGCCGCAGCCCTGTCTTTGACCGAACCCGCGGGATTATTGCCTTCCAGCTTGGCCAAAATAACATTGCCACGGGCTTTACCCAGTTCGCCCGGTATGCGTTGCAGCCTGACCAGGGGGGTGGCGCCTATCGTATCTTCGATTGTTGGATAATTTTTCATGGTAGAAATCATACACCTATCCGCCTCGTTTTGAGTGGGCTGGCGTGGCAACCGCAGCGCCTGTGGTGCTGGTGGAGGACGCACCTACTGTCAGGCCAGCCTGTTGCAATGCACTGGCTTTCTTGGGCCCTATGCCTTTGACCCGATCAGAAAGGTCGGAAAAGGACTCGTAAGGGCCGCCACGAGTACGTTCTTCGATAATCAAGCTAGCCGTTTTTGGCCCTATGCCGCGCACAACCTTTAGCTGCTCCAGATTGGCCTGATTGACATCTGTAGCGTGCCCCTGGGTCGGCAACATAAGCGTAGTAGCAACTAGACTACCGGCCAGCAACCATGCGGCAGGCAAAGGCAAGCGCCGACGTTTCTGAGTTAAAGAGTCATCCTGCAAAGGACACGCAACGGTGGATTCAGTAAATGGATTCATGGCGGGCTCCGAAAAAAGTAAAGAGATACTTCCTTCGGTAATGATGCCGCCTTGAGCTATTTTTTACGTCCGTATTACCCGCAAATGTCCATGCGTAAAACTACGATGAAAGACGATCTTGAGCCAGTAAAGTGTTTACATAATCAGCCACACCAGATTGCACGTCATGGAATGGCTGGGTGTAACCGGCAGCCCGCAATTGAGATAGATCAGCCTGGGTATGGCTTTGATAGCGCCCTTTTAGATCATTTGGAAAAGGTATATAGCGTATTAGTTCCTGACTGACCATATCCCGTAGCGACAGCGTCGTCTGGCCCTTGTGCTTGCGCAAGGTATTTACCACCGTGCTGGCCACATCATTAAAAGGCTGGGCCTTGCCGGTACCGCAATTAAAAATACCCGAGATATCAGGACGCCCCAGAAAGAACAGGTTCACGTCCACCACATCGTTGATGTAGATAAAGTCGCGCTGCTGTTCACCATCACCATAGCCATCCCAGCCACCAAACAGACGCACATTGCCCTGCTCCAGGAACTGGTTCATATTGTGAAAGGCAACCGATGCCATGCGGCCTTTGTGTTGCTCGTTCGGTCCATACACATTGAAATAACGCAGGCCAACAACTGGCGCGCTAAGGTCGAACATATGGCGGCGCAACACCTGATCAAACAGGTATTTTGAATAGCCGTACACATTCAAGGGGGCTTCGTGTTGTAAATGTTCCGCATACACAGGACCTGCCCCATAGACTGCCGCCGAAGACGCATACAGCATGGGTATTTTATGAGTCTGGCAATACTGGAACAGCTCCAGGGTTACCCGATAGTTATTATCCATCATGTACTGGCCGTTGCGCTCGGTAGTGTCAGAACACGCCCCTTGGTGCAGCACAGCTTCTATACGGCCTAGCTGACCGCTGGCCAGCCGCTGGCGGAAGTCGTCCTTGTGCATGTAGTCGGCAATGTCGCCATCGACCAGATTAAGAAATTTGTCGCCTTCGGTCAGATCATCCACCACCAGGATGTCGTTATGTCCTTGTCGATTCAGCCCACGCACCAGATTGCTGCCTATAAAGCCAGCACCACCTGTCACCACTATCATGATAATTCCTCTGCAGTTACCACCGATGTTCCCAGTTTGCCCACCACCACGCCACCAGCGCGATTGGCCCACAACACGGCATCAAACCAGTCCAGACCTGCGGCACGCGTAACGGCCAAGGTCGCCAGCACGGTGTCACCCGCGCCTGATACATCAAATACTTCGTGGGCATAGGCGTCCGTGTGCTGCCTGCCCTTGTCGGAAAACAAGGTCATGCCCTGTTCAGA
Organism: Burkholderiaceae bacterium; assembly: GCA_017983955.1. Lineage (GTDB taxonomy): Bacteria > Pseudomonadota > Gammaproteobacteria > Burkholderiales > Burkholderiaceae_B > JAGOAJ01. The sequence continues at coordinate 740 of JAGOAJ010000002.1, read as the reverse complement.
GCGCGTAACCAGCAACGCCTCTAGACCGAGTTCATGACGCAAAGCCTGAGCCTGCTGCTCGAGTTCTTGTTCAGTCTTCCAACGCCCAGTGGCTTCCTGCATTTCTGCTCGGTTCGGAGTGATCATGGTGGCGCCACGATAGCGCTGGTATTCCTGCCCCTTGGGATCAACCAACACAGGCACACCAGCCTGCCTGGCCGCGTCTATGAGTGCGTCCACATGCAGCAAGCCGCCTTTCGCGTAATCCGACAAAACCAGCATATCGTGTTCTGCCACCAGTTGGGCAGCCTTTTCTTGCAATTGAGTCAAAGACGCAGGGTCTGGGGCTGCCTCAAAGTCGACCCTTAGCAGTTGCTGCTGACGTCCCAATACACGCAGCTTGAGCGTAGTGGGCAAGTTAGCATCGGCAATTAATCGGGTTTTTATGCCGAAACTGGCCGCCAGCTCGCGAATTTCCGCGCCGGCCTCGTCGGCTCCGACAATGCCCAACAAGGTGGCCTGAGCGCCCAGGGCGCGTATATTACGCGCCACGTTGGCCGCACCACCCAGCCTATCTTCGCAACGTGCCACGCGCACCACAGGCACCGGAGCTTCGGGGGATATGCGTTCGACCTCGCCAAACCAATAACGGTCCAGCATGATGTCGCCTATGACCAGAACGTTAACGCGGCTGACCGCCGCGTGGGGAAAAGGCATCATTTCATTTCCTCGAGGCGATGCGGCTGATAGGTTTCCCAGGA
>JAGOAJ010000045.1 GCA_017983955.1 Burkholderiaceae bacterium | reverse complement strand
CAGGCCCAGTTGGCCCGCATGCGCGACACGCTGGCTGCCTAAGGGCAGGCCAGATAACAGGATTCCAGGAGTCTGAACATGCAACTTAACCCGTCAGAGATCAGCGAACTGCTAAAAAGCCGCATTGCAGGCTTAGGCGCGTCCACCGACGTTCGCACGCAAGGCACGGTTGTTTCCGTGACCGACGGTATTACCCGCATCCACGGTTTATCCGATGTGATGCAAGGCGAAATGCTTGAATTCCCAAATAACGTCTTCGGTCTGGCGCTCAACCTTGAGCGTGATTCCGTAGGTGCTGTTATTTTGGGTGATTACACCGGCGTATCAGAAGGCGACCCCGTTAAAACGACAGGTCGTATTCTTGAAGTGCCCGTGGGCCCCGAACTGCGCGGTCGCGTTGTTGACGCGCTGGGCGTGCCTATCGATGGTAAAGGTCCTATCAATGCCAAGCTTTTCGATATCATCGAAAAAGTAGCCCCTGGCGTGATTGATCGTAAATCGGTTTCGCAGCCTCTGCAAACCGGTACCAAGGCGATTGACGCCATGGTACCTATCGGTCGCGGTCAGCGCGAACTGATTATTGGTGACCGTCAAACCGGTAAAACTGCGGTTGCTGTTGACACCATCATCGCCCAGAAGGGCAATGGCGTTACCTGCGTTTACGTAGCTATCGGTCAGAAGGCATCAACCATTGCCAACGTTGTACGCAAGCTCGAAGAGCACGGCGCGCTGGAATACACCATCGTTGTGGCTGCCGCCGCGTCTGACTCGGCTGCTATGCAGTACCTGTCGGCGTACTCGGGTTGCACCATGGGTGAATACTTCCGCGATCGTGGCGAAGACGCTCTGATCGTCTATGACGATTTGACCAAACAAGCCTGGGCCTACCGTCAGGTGTCCTTGCTGCTGCGTCGCCCACCAGGCCGCGAAGCTTACCCCGGCGACGTGTTTTACCTGCACTCGCGCTTGCTGGAACGTGCTGCGCGCGTTAATGAAGACTACGTCGAGAAATTCACCAAGGGTGAAGTCAAAGGCAAAACTGGTTCATTGACGGCGTTGCCCATCATTGAAACCCAGGCTGGCGACGTTTCCGCATTTGTTCCAACTAACGTAATTTCGATTACTGACGGGCAAATCTTCCTGGAAACCGACTTGTTTAACGCGGGTGTTCGTCCTGCTATTAACGCGGGTATTTCGGTATCCCGAGTTGGTGGTGCGGCACAAACCAAAGTTATCAAGAAAATGTCCGGCGGTATTCGTACCGACTTGGCTCAGTACCGTGAACTGGCGGCATTCGCCCAATTCGCTTCCGATCTGGACGAGGCAACACGTCGCCAGCTGGAGCGTGGTAAGCGCGTGGTCGAGCTGCTTAAGCAGCCCCAGTATCAGCCTTTGCAGGTTTGGGAACAAGCCGTCACTTTGTTTGCTGTGAATAACGGCTACATGGATGACCTTGAAGTCGAACAGATACTTCCCTTCGAAAAAGCATTCAAGGATTACCTCAAGTCAAAACACGAGGCGTTGGTTCAAGGCATTGAAGCCACTAAAGAACTATCCAAGGATGGCGAAGCAGAACTGGTAACAGCCATACAAGAATTCAAAAAGCACGGTGCTTTTTAAATTAACTGTTTAGGGTGATGAAGCAAGTCTTCAGTATCCATACGTACGGTGGGGCTGGCTTGTACAGCCCCGCTATAACGCCCTTTCAGGAATGAGCAATGGCCGGAATTAAGGAAATTCGAACCAAGATCAAGAGCGTGCAAAACACGAGCAAGATCACAAAAGCCATGGAGATGGTTGCAGCATCCAAAATGCGTAAAGCGCAGGAAAGGATGCGTGCTGGCCGTCCCTATGCGACTAAGGTGCGTCAGATCGCTGCTCACTTGATGCAGGCGCATCCTGACTATTCGCACCCCTATATGTTGGAACGGGACAAGGTAACAGCTGTTGGCGTAGTGGTTGTCACTACAGACAAGGGTCTGTGCGGTGGTCTTAACACCAACATTTTGCGTTTGGTGCTTTCCAAGCTCAAAGAATTCGAGCAGCAAGGTATTAAGGTCCAGGCAACGGCATTTGGTAACAAAGGCGCCGGAACCTTGACCCGTATTGGCGCCAATCTGGTTTCACAAGAAGTGCAACTGGGCGATCAGCCAGAACTTGACCGTCTTATTGGCGCCATCAAGGTACAGCTGGATGATTTTGTTAACGGTAAGATCGATGCCATTTATCTGGCCACGAACCGTTTCGTTAACACCATGAGACAAGAGCCGACATTTGTCAGGTTGTTGCCTTTGCCCAGCGGCCTGTCAGACCCCTTCCAAACAGCTGCTGAAACAGTTGATGAAGGCGAGCCTTTAGTTGCCAAGGGCGACTACGGCTGGGACTACATCTACGAGCCCGATGCAAAATCCGTAATTGACGATTTGCTGCTGCGCTACGTAGAAGGTCTGGTTTACCAGGCAGTGGCCGAAAATATGGCGTCCGAACAGTCAGCCCGCATGGTGGCCATGAAAGCCGCTTCGGACAACGCCCTTAAAGTCATCGGCGAGCTTGAACTGGTTTACAACAAAACTCGTCAAGCCGCTATTACCAAAGAAATTTCAGAAATCGTGGGGGGAGCTGCCGCTGTTTAAGCAGTTACAGCAAGGCATCCCGTCAAAGTTATTTAGCAAGGACTAAACATGAGCAACGGTACCATCGTTCAGTGCATCGGCGCCGTGGTGGATATTCAGTTCCCCCGCGACAGCATCCCAAAAATCTATGACGCCTTGAAGCTCATCGACACCAGCTCGGCATTTGCCGAACAGGGTCTGACCTTCGAGGTTCAGCAACAGCTTGGTGATGGCGTCGTTCGTACGATTGCCATGGGCTCCAGCGACGGCTTGCGCCGTGGCATGGAAGTTGGCAACACCGGCGCTGGCATTTCCGTGCCAGTGGGTGTTGGCACCCTGGGTCGTATTATGGACGTGCTGGGTCGTCCTATCGACGAACGCGGCCCCATACTTAGCGACGAAGTGCGTGAAATTCACCAAGACGCCCCTAAGTTCGACGAATTGTCTCCTTCAGTTGAACTGCTGGAAACAGGCATCAAGGTTATTGACCTGGTTTGCCCATTTGCCAAAGGCGGTAAAGTCGGTCTGTTCGGTGGCGCCGGTGTTGGTAAAACCGTCAACATGCTGGAACTGATCAACAACATCGCCAAAGCACACAGCGGCTTGTCTGTGTTTGCTGGTGTAGGTGAGCGTACTCGCGAAGGTAATGACTTCTATCACGAAATGGCCGAAGCTGGCGTTATCCAACTGGATAACTTGGCTGAATCCAAAGTGGCCATGGTTTTCGGTCAGATGAACGAACCTCCTGGTAACCGTCTGCGCGTTGCGCTGTCGGGTCTGACCATGGCAGAAAAGTTCCGTGACGAAGGTCGTGACATCCTGTTCTTCGTAGATAACATCTACCGCTACACACTGGCCGGAACCGAAGTATCGGCTCTGCTGGGTCGTATGCCGTCCGCCGTGGGTTATCAGCCTACACTGGCCGAAGAAATGGGTAAGTTGCAGGAACGCATTACCTCGACCAAAACTGGTTCGATTACATCCATACAGGCCGTTTACGTTCCTGCGGATGACTTGACCGACCCGTCGCCAGCAACTACTTTCCAACACTTGGACTCCACCGTTGTGTTGTCCCGCGATATCGCCGCTCTGGGTATTTACCCCGCCGTCGATCCGTTGGACTCCTCCAGCCGTCAGTTGGACCCACAAGTCGTTGGCGAAGAGCACTACATGATCGCCCGTGGCGTGCAGCAAATTCTGCAGCGCTACAAAGAACTGCGTGACATTATCGCTATTCTGGGTATGGATGAACTATCCCCAGAGGACAAGCAGGCTGTAGCACGTGCCCGTAAAATCCAGCGCTTCCTGTCGCAGCCTTTCCACGTGGCAGAAGTCTTTACCGGTTCCCCCGGTAAGTACGTGCCGTTGGCTGAAACACTGCGCGGCTTCAAGATGATTGTTGATGGCGAGTGCGACGCTCTTCCAGAGCAGGCTTTCTACATGGTTGGTTCTATCGACGAAGCCATCGAAAAAGCCAAGACACTGTAATAAGGACACATTATGGCCAATCTGCATATTGACGTGGTCAGTGCCGAGAAATCAATTTTCACTGGCGAGGCGAAGTTCGTTGCCTTGCCGGGTGAATCGGGTGAACTGGGCATTTTGCCCGGTCACACCCCTTTGATTTCCCGGATACGTCCCGGTACGGTCAAGATTGTTATGGCCGATGGCGAGGAAGTCAGCATTTTTGTCGCAGGCGGTATTCTAGAAGTTCAGCCGGGTACGGTAACGGTCTTGTCCGATACCGCCATTCGCGCCGAAGATCTGGATGAAGCTAAGGCATTGGAAGCACACAAAAAGGCAGAATTTGCCTTGGCCAATACCAAAGACAAGACAGACATTGCTGTTGTCGAAGCCGAGCTGGCCATGTTGGCAGCACAAGCAATGGCAGCACGCAAGTTCCGCGATTTAAGCGGCCGCCGCCATTAATTCAAGCAGACAGGCATTTGTTGCTTGTCTGTATGGATGGTAGGCAGCATGAAGGCACCCTTAGGGGTGCCTTTTTTTATGGGTGGTTGGCGGGCGGTGGTTACTTAAGAAGCTTCAGTTCTTCAACGTAGCATGGTCGGTACATTAAGCACCTTCGCCTTTCCGTGGTGGGCTCCTTACTCTGCGGCCCCGCTGCGCGAAAGCCGCTGCCGTAAGGTCCCACCACGGCAGGCTCGTCGTCGGCTCAGAATAGGGCTTGTAGGTGCCGGTTGTACTAGCTGGTCGGCCGATGATACGGAGAAGACCATGAGACAGATCGACTGCTGTTATCTGTTAAAAACGATACTTGCTGCTTAAAATTGCCATCTACTGGTTAATATCGATATTTACCAACTAAAAGTCACAGCTGCTATCTCAAAGTGAATCTGTTGTCAAATTTCATAATGTTCAGGATGTCACGTTCAAAATTGAAAGTTTTGACCTAAATGGCCTGACAAACGAAACTCTATAACCCGTTGTTTATATTGTTTATTATCCCTATAATTATTAAATGTTATTAAATTTACAAATACTTTCAATCGTATAATTTGCAGCTTTTATATACGTAGTTTCCGAGTAGTGGATTTTGCCGATAGCCCAATAAAAACATTTAGAATATTCTCGTAACAACTAAACACAACAACAGCTAAATATAAAAGGAGTTGTTATGAGGGAACGTCTTGATTGCGCTATTTTCACCGGCGCTCAACATCAGGAATGGGTTAATCCTTGGTTAGGTGTGCATGCCAATGGTCGTTTGTACTTGCACGAGTTCACAGGCCAGACCATTGACCTACCAGATGACTCTGTCCAGCTGCTTGCGGGCTCTGCCGCAGTGCTAAGGTCTTTCGATGCCTGTGTACTGCCAGTAAGTCCTCAGAACCTTGCCTGGGCCCGCACAGCGCTGGCTGCGGCAGCAGGTGTGCTACGTACGCCGGTGTTGGTGTTGGCACGAGACCTTAAAGCCGCTGCAGTTGATGATTTATATGAATCTGGCGTCTGTGACTTTGTTCGTGCACCTATGTGCCTAGAGGAATTGCGGGTCCGCCTGGAAAGGATAGTAAGTTTGAATCGGTATTCTGTCACGCCGTTGGGTAGGTCGTTACAGGTGACCGAGGGCGCGTCCAATTACAGTACTGTTAAGAAGGCTAATACCTCCTTATTGGATCAGCCTGGCTTGGTAAGCACAGAGGCTTTTTGTGAAACGATATTAGAACGTAGCGGTGCCGAGATTGAGGCCTTTGCCGTGGCATCAGCTACCCGTTGCTCCACCGGCAAAGAATCATTCCACTCGGCAAAGGGAAAACTAATAGAGCGCTTTGAAAGGGCTTACCTTAAGGCATCGCTAGGCCGACACGAGGGTAATATTGCGATGGCTGCCCGATCCGCACAGAAGCATAGACGCGCTTTTTGGGCTCTTATCAAAAAGCACCAAATTGATCCGAACTTCTATAGACAGGGGTATTACCCAAAACATCCCCAAGACGGTTAAAATCATCGGTCTTAGAATAAGGAATGCCGTGTCTGTACCTACTTTGAAAAATGATATTTTCCTGCGTTCGCTGATGCGAGAGCCTGTTCCCTACACCCCGCTTTGGCTTATGCGCCAGGCAGGGCGTTATCTGCCTGAATACAAGGAAACTCGTGCACAGGCAGGTTCTTTCATGGGGTTAGCTACCAACCGGGAGTATGCCTGTGAAGTTACGCTGCAACCGTTGCGTCGTTTCGATCTGGATGCCGCCATACTATTCTCGGATATTCTGACAATACCCGATGCTATGGGGCTGGGATTGGATTTTGTGCACGGTGAAGGGCCTAAATTTGCCCATCCGCTACGTCACGAAGATGATGTACGCAAACTGGTCGTCCCCGATATGGCTAAGCTGCAATACGTTTTTGATGCAGTCAGTTTGATACGTCAGGAATTGGACGGTAAAGTACCCCTGATTGGGTTCGCCGGTAGTCCGTGGACCATAGGCTGTTATATGGTCGAAGGCCAGGGCTCCAAAGACTACCGCTATATCAAAGGCATGCTGTATAGCCGCCCTGATCTTTTACACCATATCCTGGAAGTCAACGCCCAAGCCACGACGCAGTACTTGAATGCTCAGGTGCAGGCTGGTGCTCAGGCACTCATGATTTTTGATAGCTGGGGCGGTGTGCTGGCCGATGGTATGTTCCAGGAGTTCTCACTGGCTTACACACGCAAGGTCGTGCAGGGCCTGATACGCGAGCACGAAGGCCGTAAGGTACCTGTGGTTGTCTTCACCAAGGGCGGTGGTCAGTGGATAGAAGACATTGCTGCTTGTGGCTGCGATGCGGTGGGCCTGGATTGGACGGTTAATCTGGCACAGGTGCGTCAACGCCTGGGCGATAGCGTAGGTTTGCAGGGTAACCTTGATCCTATGGCGTTGTTCGGTGGTGAAGCAGCCATACGCAAAGAAGCGCGCCGGGTTATTGATGACTTCGGTCAGGTTAACGGTGGTGGCCACGTCTTTAACTTGGGGCATGGTATTTCGCAGTTCACCCCCCCAGAGGCGGTTACCGTCCTAGTGGACGAGGTGCATAGCTACAGCCGCGCGAAACACGCTTAACGCTTGGTATAGCTTGTTAACAGGGGCGTTGCTTGAATAACGCCCCTGTGTGTTTTTGCCTAGGAATAGTACTAGTGTCGCTATTTCCTTTTACACTGAAATCGATGATTTCGACACGAATTTAGTCGTGATTTTGTGACGGTATCACAAGGTTGTGCACAATATGTCGCCATCCCTCTCGGCTGTTTATACACACAGCATGTTTGATAGTTAGTTTTCCTATGTTATTGATTAATATAGAATTAATGGCTTATGTAAATTAATTAAACAAATTAATACAATTAATGGTGTTGACTTTATCAAAGTTATTATTCTAGTTCTCCCCAAAGTTATCCACAGGCTGCGACAGATTTTCCCCAAAGTGCGTAATGGTGGGGCCTGCCAGCTAACAGCCAGATTTCACTTGAAGTGTTAATGCCTGATTTCAGCTCATCCAACCCCGATGTTGACTCCGATACTTCGCAAACAATTGTGACTGGTATTTGGGTACGGGTCGCCTTGGATGTTCCTTTGCGTGGCAGCTTTGATTACAGCTGGCATCAGCCTCTTGAGCCGGGTACGCGGGTAGTCGTGCCGTTTGGACCGCGCAAGTTGATTGGCATAGTTTTGCAGGTGGTCGATACACCAGGGGTGGCGCCAAATTTGGTTAAACCCATCGAGCAGGTACTGGACGACACCCCACCCATGCCAGCCGATTGGCTAAGGCTGGCTTCGTTTGCAGCGCAGTATTATCAGCGTCCTTTGGGCGAGGTCATGTTGCCTGCCTTGCCATCCAGTTTACGTAAGCTGTCAGCGTATAACGGCAAGCGTTCAGCGGGTGGGCCTGTAGAGCGGCTGGACAAGCGAGCCAAGCCAGTCAAGGATGTGGTTAATGTCGCAACGCCACATGAACTTAACCCCGAGCAGGCCACAGCGGCGGCAGGCATAGCCGCTTTGGCGCATCATAAGACGGTGCTGCTGCATGGGGTAACAGGTAGCGGTAAAACCGAGGTGTATATACAGGCGGCCAGGCAAGTCCTGGAACGGGGTAAGCAGGTTTTGTTTCTGGTGCCGGAAATTAACCTGACGCCACAACTGGAGCTGTCTTTACGTTCTCGGTTGGCTGGTCTAGCTGGACCGGGTTCGCTGGCCGTAATGCATAGCGGTCTGTCCGAGGGCGAACGCTTGCGTGCCTGGTTAAGCATAAGTCGGGGACAAGCGCGGGTGCTGCTGGGAACTCGCTTGGCGATTTTTGCGCCTATCCCTGAACTCGGTTTAATAATTATCGACGAAGAGCACGACACCTCGTACAAGCAACAAGAAGGCCTACGTTACTCGGCACGTGATTTGGCAGTATGGCGTGGGCGGGACAGGGATGTCCCGGTAGTGCTGGGGTCGGCCACGCCATCGCTGGAAAGTTGGAATCACGCACAGCGTGGTCATTATCTATGTTATTCACTGACACAGCGTGCTAGTAGCGTAGAGCTTCCTGCGGTGCGGCTGGTGGATACCCGACGTCTTAAACTGCAAGATGGCTTTTCACCCCAACTGCTGAAAGCGTTAGGTGAGCGCCTTGAGCGTGGCGAACAGTCATTGATTTTTCTGAATCGACGGGGTTACGCGCCGGTGCTCAATTGCGCGTCCTGCGGCTGGGTCAGTCAGTGCACTCGTTGCACGGCTTATACCGTGCTGCATCGTGCGGGGGGATGGCGTAATTATCTGCAATGTCATCATTGCGGCTATCAGGCACGTCCGCCACGGGCCTGCCCGGATTGTGGCGATCAGGATTTGAAGCCCATGGGGCGGGGCACTCAGCGGATAGAAGAGCATCTGGCAGAACTGTTTCCCACTGCACGCATTGCGCGCATTGACGCCGACAGCACACGCCTTAAAGGCAGCGCGGCCAAGCTATTTGCACAGGTGCATAATGGCGAGATCGATTTCCTAGTAGGTACGCAAATGGTGGCCAAAGGGCACGACTTTGCGAACCTTGGGCTGGTGGGTGTCCTCAATGCAGATGCCATGCTATTCGCTCAAGATTTCCGGGCGCCTGAGCGCTTGTTTGCCCAGCTAATGCAGGTGGCGGGCAGGGCGGGCAGGCATGCCCAAGGTGGCGAGGTCATCATCCAGACCGACTACCCCGAGCAGCCTGTTTACCAGGCCCTGATTAAGCACGATTACCATGGTTTTGCTGAATACGGCCTGGCCGAACGTAAAGCGGTGGGCCTGCCACCCTATGCCTATCAGGCCCTGTTGGTAGCCGAAGCTCGGGAGCTAGCAGTTACTATCGATTTTCTTCAACAGGCTCGAGCTTTGTCAGATCAAGATCCAGCAGCCTATCCTACGTCAGCGGCTGTTACTCTGTATGATCCGGTACCCCTGCGTGTGGTTAGGGTGGCTAATGTAGAACGTGCCCAGCTCTTGCTGGAAAGTGCCAGCCGTCCGGCGCTGCATGCTTTCCTGACCGTCTGGTCGGCTGCGCTACCGGCATTGGCCCGAAAGGCCAGGGTGCGCTATAGCCTGGAAGTAGACCCTCTGGAAATTTAGGAAGCTGATCTTGAACGCGTCTCACGGCCACACTGTGGCTAGCCATTTGAATGCCATGCAAAGGCAGGCCGTCCTGTACCTGGATGGTCCCTGTCTGGTACTGGCGGGCGCCGGCAGCGGCAAGACCAGCGTGATCACCCAGAAAATTGCGTATTTATTGCGAGAGTGCGGCTATTCAGGGCGTCAAGTGGTGGCCCTGACCTTTACCAATAAAGCCGCACGTGAAATGAACGAACGCCTGAAGAAACTAGTGGATGCCAAGCTTGCCAAAGGGTTGACCATTAGTACATTTCACTCGTTGGGCTTGCGTTTTTTGCGTGAAGAAGCGGCTCATGTGGGCTTGAAGCCGCAGTTCTCCATTCTGGACTCCAACGATGCCTTGGCGATTATCCAAGAGTTACTGGCAACCACGGACAAGGCGCGCCTGCGCAGTGTGCAGCAAACCATCTCCTTGTGGAAAAACAACCTGATGGACGCTGATGCCGCTGAACGCAGCGCCAGTTCAGCCAGCGATATCGAGGCTGCGCGGGTATACCGCAGCTATAGCGCTACCTTGATTGCTTACCAAGCGGTGGATTTTGATGACTTGATTCGTTTGCCTGCCTTGTTGATGGAAAATAATTTGGAGGTCAGACAACGCTGGCAGGCGCGGGTGCAGTATTTGTTGGTCGATGAATATCAGGATACAAATCTCTGTCAGTATCGGCTGGTGCAGTGGCTGGCTGGCGACAGGGCAATGTTTACGGCAGTGGGTGATGATGACCAGGCTATTTACGCCTGGCGTGGGGCTACGGTTGAAAATTTAGCCAAATTGACCACGGATTACCCGACCTTAAAGGTTATTAAGCTCGAGCAAAACTACCGGTCGGTGCAACGCATACTGGCGGCAGCCAATCACGTCATTGGCCATAACCCCAACTTGTTTGGTAAAAAACTGTGGTCGGATCTGGGCGTGGGCGAAGCCATACAGGTAACGCCCATGGACACCGATCTAGCCGAAGCAGAATCCATTGCAGTGCGTTTGTCGGCAGCTCGTTTCGAGCGCCAGGCCCAATGGCGGGATTTCGCGGTCCTATATCGCAGCAATCAACAGGCCAGGGTGCTAGAGCAAGCACTGCGTAATTTGCGCATACCCTACACCATTTCAGGGGGCCAAAGCTTTTTCGACAAGGCGGAGGTGCGCGATATCTTGGCCTATTTGCGGCTAATCGCGAATGACGACGATGACCCAGCCTTCATACGGGCTATTACTACGCCGCGCCGTGGCATAGGGCAGTCTACTTTGCAAGCCTTGGGGCAGTTTGCTGCCCAGCAGCAGACATCGCTGTTTGCCGCTATTTTCGAGATCGGCGCCACCGATCTTCTAGCGCCACGTCAACTTGAGGCTTTGCAGACCTTTGGCGAGTTCATTCAGCGCATACAAACCCGGGCCGATGGTAAGGACCGTGCCAGAGGGTCTATGGGCTTGCCTGGCATTGCCTTGTTGGGGGATGCAGCGATAGGCGCCGATGGCGCGGTCACCGACAGCGCAGGCGCTATTCTGGATGACTTGGTGGGTGTGATCCAATACGAACGTTATCTGTACGATACGCTGGAAGAGCGGCCCGCTCAAAGTCGTTGGCAGAATGTGCTTGAGCTGATCTCATGGCTTAAGCGTAAAGCCGAAGAAGACGGCATGAACGTGATGCAACTGGTGCAGCACGTGGCCCTGATCACCATGCTAGAGCGGGGTGACGACGAGGAGCCTGATGCCGTCAAGCTGTCTACTCTGCATGCGTCCAAGGGGCTGGAGTATCCGCATGTTTATTTAATTGGTGTCGAAGAAGGCTTATTGCCTCACATGGGGCGCGACGAAGAGGACCTGGATGCCGATGCGGCTGCCGAGGCCTTAAGCCAGAGGGTTCAAGAAGAAAGGCGTTTGATGTATGTGGGCATTACTCGCGCCCAGCGCAGCTTGCATCTAACGTGGTGCAAGAAGCGTCGTCGAGCCCGCGAGGATGTGGTGCGTGAGCAGTCGCGCTTTATTTTGGAGATGGGTTTGGCCCAACCTGGCGTTCAGGAAGATCCCGCTACCAAGGCGCTTAGTCCTAAACAGCGCTTGGATATGCTTAAAGGCTTGTTGGTCAAGAAGTAGTCAGAAACAGTCCGGCAAGTGGTCAGAAATAGAAAAACCCGCCTGGTTGGCGGGTTCTATTTGTACTGGCGATACCTGCTACTTATGCGCAGGGTAGTGGTCTTACCACTGCGAGCCGCACATTTCAGCGTCACGCGCACGAGCTTCGTTCAAAGCACGGGTTACTGCCATTACATAAGCTGCTGTGGCCAATATTGCTTTCTTCAAGCCTGATGCTATGGATTTGAACACGGCAGTCATAGAAACGGTTTCCCCGTTGCCCAAAGCACGTTGCATCAAATCACGCTCAAGTGCGTCATTAAAGCGGCCGTATTGGTGCAAAGAAACTTCTGTCATGATGATCACCCCGTTAATTGTTATAAGACTGATATAACTAGTATAGGGTAAACCCTAGGTAATATCAAGGGTTTACCCTAGGGTCCATCTAGAGTGATCGTAACAGTTGCTGCACTGCAACGTTTAAAGGGTACTGGCAATAAAACGGGTTCCTATGTAGCGAAGTTGGCGCCCATGGCGCACAGCCGCACGGGATAAGGCAAAATAGGGGTTTATCCATCTGTTGAAGAGGCTGCTATGTCGTTACGTCCTGCCCCGTTGACTGGGGTTCGTGTTCTGGACCTTACCCGTGTTCTGGCTGGCCCTTGGTGCACCCAGAATTTGGCAGACCTGGGTGCCGAGGTCATAAAAATAGAACGTCCCGGCAATGGCGACGATACGCGTGGCTGGGGGCCTCCTTACATCAAAGACCTGCAGGGTGAAGACACCAGCGAAGCGGCCTACTATGCGTCGGCGAATCGCAATAAGCAATCAGTGGCCATTGATATTGCCTTGCCAGGCGGTGCCGATATGGTGCGTGAGCTGGCGCTGCAAAGCGATATTTTGGTTGAGAACTTCAAAGTTGGCGGCCTAAGTAAGTATGGTCTGGATTACCAGAGCATGAAGGCGCTGAATCCGGCCCTGATCTACTGTTCGATCACAGGCTTTGGACAGGATGGTCCTTATGCCAAGCGGCCAGGCTACGATTTCATGATCCAGGGTATGGGCGGGCTGATGAGCATCACCGGCGAACGCGATGACCTGCCTGGCGGCGGTCCCCAGAAAGCAGGAGTGGCGGTAGCTGACTTGATGACCGGTATGTATGCCACTGTAGGCATACTAGCGGCGCTACACGAGCGTGCACGCAGTGGTCTGGGTCAGCATATAGATATGGCGCTACTGGACTGCCAGGTGGCTATGCTGGCTAACCAGAACCTGAACTACATGACATCGGGGGCAGCGCCCAAACGTGCCGGCAATGCCCACCAGAATCTGGTGCCTTATCAGGTGTTTGCGGCTGCCGATGGTCACTTGATTGTGGCTGTGGGTAACGATACGCAGTTTCGTGCTTATTGCAACGCAATAGAGCGCCCTGGCTTGGCCGATGACGTTCGGTTTGGCACCAATTCCAATCGGGTTATTCACAGGGATGCGCTGGTGCCCATGCTGGTAGACGCCATGAAAACTCAGGCCCGTGATCACTGGCTGGAAGTCCTGGAGCGCGCCGGAGTACCGGCTGGACCAATTAACAATCTAGAGCAGGTTTATCAGAATCCGCAGGTCCAGGCGCGTGGCATGTGGCAAAACTTGCCCCATAGCCTGGCCGGACAGGCGCCAGTCGCCGCTAGCCCGCTTAAATTTTCTGACAGCCCTGTGGTGTCTTTGCATGCTGCGCCCTTGTTGGGTGAACATACTCAGCAAGTCCTGCGTGAGCGCCTGGGTTGGTCGGATGAACAAATCAAGAACTATCTGGAGCACAAGGAATAACACTATGAAAAGCATAACTACTATAGGTGTCGTGGGCGCAGGTGCCATGGGACGAGGGATCGCACAGATTGCCGCCCAGGCGGGCCTGGATGTCCTGCTATTTGACTTGAACGCTGACGCAGTGACGGCGGCGCGTGACACGCTGAAAACAGTTTGGGACAGGCTGGTCGAGAAAAACAAAATCACCGCAGATGCTGCCCGTGCATCCTTGGCGCGCATACAGCACAGCACGGATTTGTCCGCTATGGCGACGGCCGACCTGGTGATTGAAGCCGTGGTCGAGCGTTTGGACGTTAAACGCAGCTTGTTTGCTCAGCTAGAGGCCATCGTGTCCAGCGATTGCATATTGGCATCCAATACTTCGTCCCTGTCGATTACGGCCATTGCTCAGGGCTGCCAGCACCCCGGGCGTGTACTGGGCTATCACTTTTTTAATCCCGTCCCCCTGATGAAGGTGGTAGAGGTGATTGATGGCTTACGCACCGACCCGGCTGTTGGTGATGCGCTTATGGCGCTATCCCGTCAGCTAGGTCATACGCCAGTCAGGGCCAAGGATATGCCGGGATTTATCGTCAACCATGCCGGACGTGGCATGAATATCGAAGGCCTGAAAACCGCACAAGAAAGCGTCGCGCCTTTTTATCAGGTCGATGCCATTATGCGCGAGCAAGCCGGATTTCGCATGGGACCCTTTGAACTACTGGATTTAACAGCTTTGGATGTTTCCCATCCCGTGATGGAGTCCATTTATCAGCAGTTCTATGACGAGCCGCGCTTCCGACCATCACCGATTACCGCAGTCCGCTACGCTGGGCAAATGCTGGGTCGAAAAACCGGTGAAGGCTTTTATAGCTATCCTGATGGCAAGAAGCAATTGCCTGCTGAACCCGTTACGCCCTTGTTGCCTGATGGCTTGACCGTATGGTTGGCGCCTTATCATGCCGTAGGCCATCAACGTGCCGCCAAGCTGCTTAAATCGCTAGGGGCTCAGTTAGTGACATCAGCCACACCACCCGACGATGCGCTGATCCTGGTGACTCCTTATGGAGAAGATGTCGCCAGCGTCGTTGCGGGCCATCAGCTGGATGGCAAGCGTACCTTGGCCCTGGATACCTTTTTTGGGCTAGAGCAGGGTAAGCGCCGGGTGTTGATGTGTTCAGTCGCCACTCAGCCACAGTGGCGTGACGCCGCTCATGCCTTGTTGGCTAGCGACAACACGCCAGTGTCGGTCATTAACGATTCGGCTGGTTTTATTGGGCAACGCATAGTGGCTTCTATTATTAACATTGCCAGCGATATTGCCCAGCAGACCATAGCAAGCCCGGCAGATATAGATCTGGCCGTGTCCCTGGGATTGGGCTATCCCCTGGGCGGGTCGCTGTCCATGGGCGATGCCTTAGGCGCACACCATGTGCTGGAAGTGTTGTTGACCATGCAGCGGATTACCGGCGACATGCGTTACCGGCCCAGTCCCTGGTTGCAACGTCGCGTGCAATTGGATTTGAGCTTGGGTGCTGAGTCTGAGTGTGTAGCTAACTGATCGTTGTAAGAGCAAGAAATAAAAAACCGCCTGGATAGGCGGTTTTTTTGATGATGCAAGAGCTATTACTTGACCGAGTCCACCATGTAGTGGATGGCAGCGCTCATTTCAGCATCGGTGGCTTGTGAGCCACCACGTGGAGGCATTGCCCCTACGCCATGTATCGCGTTTTGCAACATGGTTTCCATGCCGGTGGCAATAAAAGGAGCCCATGCGTCTTTGTCGCCCTGCTTGGGGGCACCGGCTACACCAGTGGCGTGACAAACAAAACACACTGATTTGTACAGCTTTTCACCAGCGGGATCTATGGTTGCCGTATCTGCTGCAGCCACAGGCGCAGCAGCAGGAGCAACTGCTGCGGGAGCGGCAGCGGCTGTGTCAGTGGCAGCAGGAGCCGCAGCGGCTGTTTCTGCAGGAGCAGGAGCAGGAGCAGCTGGTGCCGCAGCGGTCGCCGGTGTGGCAGTAGCTGGTGCAGCAGCGCCTTCGGCAGCTTCAGTGGGTTCGGGGAAGCTAGCGCCCGACTGGTTCACTATATAAACGACAGCGCGTTCGACTTCAAAGTCGCTAAGTGTAGGGTTGCCGCCTTTGGCAGGCATGGCACCCACGCCGTGCAGCGCGTTTTTGACCAGGCTTTCGTAGCCGGTCTGTATGTAAGGGGCCCAGGCAGCGTTGTCACCGATTTTGGGGGCATTCGCTACGCCAGAGGTGTGACAGGCTACACAGGTGGACTCATAGACCTGTTGGCCAGTTTTAATGACCTTGGGTGCGTTTGCATCCACCAGTTTAAAGTTGGCAACAGGTTTGATGCGAGCTGCCACGGCTTCGGGGTTATAGGCATCGGCGCCTGCGCCCATGCGCGAGGTGTTGGATACCAAATTGACCAGTAAGACGATAACGGCAATAGGAACAATAAACGCCAGAAGAACCGTAACTATCAATTGTTTCGGTGTTTTTATCAGGCCTTCGTGTTCGCCGGAGGTCTCTGGGACGTTGTTTTCAGTATTATTCATGATCGAATCCTGCGTTTTCCTGGTCAGAGGGCGCCAAAGCCAGTTTTTTATATAGGTTTGCGCTAACAATAAAGAGCACAAGG
This sequence comes from Burkholderiaceae bacterium, assembly GCA_017983955.1. Classification (GTDB taxonomy): domain Bacteria; phylum Pseudomonadota; class Gammaproteobacteria; order Burkholderiales; family Burkholderiaceae_B; genus JAGOAJ01. The sequence continues at coordinate 6 of JAGOAJ010000045.1, read as the reverse complement.
CCGCAA
>JAGOAJ010000024.1 GCA_017983955.1 Burkholderiaceae bacterium | reverse complement strand
ATCCACAAGGAGTTCACCTTATGCGTCACTACGAAGTAGTGTTTATTGTGCATCCCGATCAAAGCGAGCAAGTGCCCGCCATGATCGAGCGCTACCAGGCTGTTGTTACATCCAATGGCGGTCAGGTTCATCGTCTGGAAGACTGGGGTCGTCGCCAATTGGCTTACCCTATCCAGAAATTGGTTAAGGCTCACTACGTGTGTTTTAACATCGAATGTGGCCAAACTGCTCTTGACGAACTCGAGCACGCTTTCCGCTACAACGATGCTATCTTGCGCAACCTGGTCATTAAGACCAAGAAACCTCATACCGAACCATCCATCATGATGAAATCGGTAGAGCGCGAAGAAGCCCGCAAAGCCAGCACCGAATCTACTGCATCTGCACCCGCGCCTGTAGCCGCCGCTACTAGCGACGAGAGCGACAGCGACAGCGAGTAATTATGGTCCTGGCCACAGCGTGAATCAAATAGCTTTAACGGCGACCACCTTGCAGGTAGATCCATTACGGTATACCCCCGCAGGTTTACCCGCTGTTGAAATGTTGTTGAGTCACGAATCGGAGGTTCAGGAAGCTGGCCATATGCGTCAGATTTCCATGGAAATTTCCGCTGTAGCATTGGGCGATATTGCTTTGTTGCTGGCCGATACCCCCTTGGGTGCGTCTTTATCAATACAGGGCTTTTTAGCTCCGTTGCGTAAAGGTTCCAAAAAGTTGGTATTGCATATACAGCAGGCAGACAGGACATATGCTGGTGGTGCGTCTGTAGTGGTTTAGCAGTTGCGCACAACCCATTATTCGTACAAACCGTGATCGGTTTGGACATACAACATACAGCTTGGGCTAGGCCCAGCATTTAAAGAGGCACATCATGGCTTTCTTCAAAAAAGGCAGAGAAAAACGCAAGTTCACTCAACAAAATCCGCTGTTCAAACGCCGCAAGTTTTGCCGTTTCACAGCTGCCAATGTTGATGAAATCGATTACAAAGACCTGGACACACTGCGTGACTTCATCCAGGAAAACGGCAAGATCATTCCTGCCCGTTTGACCGGTACCAAGGCAATTTACCAGCGTCAGCTGGACACAGCCATCAAGCGCTCGCGCTTCCTGGCCTTGTTGCCTTACACCGATAACCACAACTAATCCGGGGATTATCGTCATGCAAATTATTCTGCTCGAAAAAGTCGTTAATTTGGGTAATCTGGGTGAAGTCGTTCGCGTACGCGATGGCTATGCTCGCAACTACCTGATCCCTAAGAAAATTGCCCGTCGTGCTACTGACGCCGCTTTGCAAGAATTCGAAGCGCGTCGTGCCGAACTGGAAAAAATCCAGGCTGAAAAATTGGCTGCAGCTCAGGCTGTAGGCGAAAAATTGACCGGTTTGAAACTGGTGATTTCTCAGAAAGCTGGTGTTGATGGCCGTTTGTTCGGTTCCGTCACCACCATGGATGTGGCTGCTGCCTTGGCAGAAGCTGGTTTCGCCGGCATTGAAAAAGTCCAGGTTCGCCTGCCTGACGGTACCTTGAAAGCCGTGGGCGAGTTCCCTGTGCAAGTGGTACTGCATGCTGACGTAGTGACTGATATCACTGTTTTGGTGCAAGGCCAGATAGCCTGATTACCACCAGAACGTGTGCTACATTTCCTGCATAGGGAATGTGCCACGCCTGGTTCTGAAATAGCCAGCGTAAGCTGGCTATTTTGCATTTCGCTTATCGTAAGGCATTGTTTTGGATAGCAAGAAGAAATTCAGCACTGAACCGCAACTTGATTATTTGCGTGTCCCACCTCATTCGGTGGAAGCCGAGCAATCCGTACTGGGTGGCTTATTGCTAGATAACGCTGCTTGGGATCGTATTACCGATGTGTTGAACGAGGACGATTTTTATCGTTTCGATCATAAAATCATCTGGCAGCACATCACACGCTTGATTGCCTTGGCTAGGCCTGCCGACGTGGTGACGGTCAACGAGTCCCTGTCTAGTGCGGCCAAGGCTGACGAGGTTGGTGGGCTGGCCTACTTGAATGCGCTGGCTCATAACACGCCATCGGCGGCCAATATACGGCGTTATGCGGAAATTGTCCGTGAACGCTCCATGTTGCGCAAACTGGTTTCGGTGGCTGACGAAATCGCTGCCGCGGCCTTTAACCCTCAGGGCAAGGAAGCCCGCCAGTTACTTGATGAAGCCGAATCCCGAGTTTTTCAGATATCCCAAGAGGGCGCTCGAGGCACTACAGGCTTTCAGGAAATTCAACCCTTGCTGACCCAAGTGGTAGAGCGCATAGACGAGCTCTACCACCGCGAAGGTGATTCTGATATTACTGGCGTGCCTACCGGGTTTAGTGATCTGGACAGCATGACCTCAGGTCTGCAAGCGGGCGATCTGGTGATCGTAGCAGGTCGACCTTCCATGGGTAAAACCTCGCTGGCCATGAATATAGGCGAGCACGTTGCGATCGAACAAGGCTTGCCTGTGGCAGTGTTTTCCATGGAAATGGGTGCGGTGCAGCTTGCCATGCGTATGGTGGGTTCAGTAGGTATGCTGGATCAACACCGCATGCGTACCGGTAAACTCACTGCCGATGACTGGCCACGCTTGACGCACGCCGTGCAGCAGGTCCAAGAGGCTCAGATCTACATCGATGAGACGCCAGCCTTGTCATCCATGGAAGTTCGCGCTCGAGCGCGTCGTCTGGCGCGTCAGTGCGGCCAGTTGGGCATGATTATTATTGACTATATGCAGTTGATGTCTGCCAACTCTTCGGGTGAAAACCGGGCCACTGAAATTTCAGAAATCAGTCGTTCGCTGAAAGGTCTGGCGAAAGAACTGAACTGCCCCTTAGTGGCTTTGTCGCAGTTGAACCGCAGTCTGGAGCAGCGTCCCAATAAGCGTCCGGTCATGAGTGACTTGCGCGAATCAGGCGCTATCGAGCAAGACGCTGACTTGATCTTGTTTATTTATCGGGATGAAGTGTATAACCCGGACTCCCCCGACAAGGGCACAGCCGAAATCATCATCGGTAAGCAGCGTAACGGCCCCATAGGAACCGTGCGTCTGACCTTCCAGGGCTCCAGCACGCGCTTTCTTAACTACACCTCGGGTATGGGTTAAGACGCAGCTGTCATGGCCAGAGCCATGTCGTAGGCAGCGCGCAGGGACGCTGGGTCGGCAATGCCTTGGCCAGCAATATCAAAGGCGGTGCCGTGATCCACGCTGGTGCGTACAAAGGGCAGACCTACCGTCACATTCACGCCTAGCTCTACGCCTAGATATTTGACGGGTATTAAGCCTTGGTCGTGATACTGGGCCACCACAATATCAAACTCGCCCCGGCGGGCACGCATGAAAATGGTGTCGCCCGGCCAGGGGCCGCTGGCGTCTATGCCTTCGGCGCGCGCCTGCACTATGGCGGGTCTGATTACCTGAATTTCTTCCTGGCCGAAGCGGCCATCTTCGCCAGCATGCGGGTTGAGTCCGGCAACGGCAACCCTAGGGTGGGCGATGCCGGCTTGTAGACAGGCCATGTGTGCCAGGCGTAGTGTGTGCAGCTGGCTATCTAAGGTTATCAGGCCACTGACGCTGGCCAACGGCACATGGATGGTGACCAGTATGACGCGTAGTTCGGGGTTGGCCAGCATCATGGCATAGTGTTCGGTGCAGGTTCTTTCTGCCAGGATTTCGGTGTGCCCGGGTTGGTCTATGCCGCCTGCCTGCATGGCTTTTTTATGTAGCGGCGCAGTCACTACGGCGCGTAGTAGGCCAGCTTGGGCATCGTCTATGGCATGGCATAGGTATTCATAGGCGCCGCGTCCAGCCAGGGCGTTGATCTGGCCTGCTATCAGACCGTCGGGCAAGGCTTGCCAGCGGTTCAACACAGGTATTACCCCATGCTGGTCAACAATGGCATCAGCAGGGCTGTCAATTGACTGTGCCCGCCAGCTGTCTGACCAACCCAGCTGCGCTATGGTGTGTTGCAGGATTCCGGCATCACCGTATACCACAGCGGGGCCGGCCAGCCCCTGATGAAACAGTTTGACGATGATTTCAGGGCCTATGCCAGCGGCATCGCCCATGGTGAAAGCAGCCGGTAGTAACTGACGTTGCATGGCTTATAGCGCCTGACTGGCGTAGTCCGCCAGACGCGAGCGTTCGCCGCGCTGCAAGGTGACGTGCCCAGCATGTGGCCAACCCTTGAAGCGGTCCACGACATAGGTCAGCCCGGAACTGCCTTCTGTCAGGTAAGGCGTGTCGATTTGCGCAATATTACCCAGGCACACAATTTTGGTACCAGGGCCAGCGCGGGTGACCAGGGTTTTCATTTGCTTGGGGGTCAGGTTCTGTGCTTCGTCGATTATTAGCAGCTTATTCAGGAAAGTGCGGCCGCGCATGAAGTTCAATGACTTGACCTTGATGCGTGAACGTATAAGTTCCATGGTGGCATTGCGGCCGCTATCAGGCCCTGCACCTAGTTCAGGGGTGTGTTTAGCGCTGCCTAATTGTAGGACTTCCAGGTTGTCTTCCAGTGCGCCCATCCACGGCATCATCTTTTCTTCTTCGGTGCCGGGCAGAAAGCCAATATCATCGCCCACAGGCACGGTGGCTCGGGTAATGATAATTTCGTTATAGCGTTTGGTTTCCAGCGTTTGGGTCAGGGCACTGGCCAGAGCCAATAGGGTTTTACCAGTACCGGCCTGACCCAGCAGCGATACAAAATCACAATCCGGGTTCATTAACAGGTTAAGGGCGAAGTTCTGTTCGCGGTTGCGCGCTGTAATTCCCCAGACATTGTTTTTCCCGTGGCTATAGTCGCGCACTGTGGCCAATACCGCGCTTTTGCCACTGACTTCTTTGACCTGAGCGTACAACGGCAGCTCGCCTTCGAAATAGACGAATTGATTCACCATGAAGTCTGCGCACAGCGGACCCTTGATGCGGTAATAGGTGATGCCCGCCTGTTGCCAGGATTCTATGTCTTTGCCGTGCTTCAGCCAGAAATTTTCTGGCAATTGCATGACGCCGTCGTACAGCAGATCGGAATCATCAAGCACATGGTCATTCAGGTAGTCTTCGGCGGGTAGACCCAGTGAGCGGGCCTTGAGCCGGATGTTGATGTCTTTGGACACCAGTATGACCTGACGCTTGGGGTGGACGGCCTGCAGCGCGTGTACTACGTTAAGGATAATGTTGTCGGCCTTGCCCAAAGGAAGCTCTATGGGTAGCTTAGAGTACAGGGCCGTTGTTTGGAAGTGCAATTGGCCTAGCGCTTCGGGGTTGCCCAGGGCATCCAGGTCCAGGCCTTTTTTTAGATCGGTGGTGCCGTTACTTACCAGGGCGTCCAGGAAGCGGCTGACTTGGCGGGCATTACGGGCTACTTCAGACATGCCTTTTTTCTGATGATCCAGTTCTTCCAGAACGATCATGGGCAGAAAAATGTCGTGTTCCTTGAAGTTAAACAAGGAATTCGAGTCATGTAGCAGGACATTGGTGTCCAGCACAAACAATTTGCGTTCTGCCACGACCAGGCGGGTTTTTTTCTTGCCTCGAGTGTTGGGCGTAGGGCTGGCTGGCGCACTGGCCCTTGCCGGGGGCGTAGCAGCGGTTGGGGCGGGCGCAGGGCTAGAAGCAGGGGTCGCAGTAGTAGCAACTGGTTTTGACGCTGCTACAGTGGCTGGTGCGGCTGGTGCCGCTGGTGGGCTAGTCTTGGTCTTGGCTTTTAGCAGCGCACCCACGGGGGCGGACTTGGTTTTGCCTGCTGCAACGGTTGCGGCAGGTTTGGGCTTAGCGCTTGCTTGAGCGGCTACTGTTGCGGCCTTGCCTTTAGCAACGGAAGGTGCTGCCACCTGCGTCGCTTTGGGTTTGGCCGCCGAAGGCGTGACCACGGGGGTAAAGGCGTCATCGTGGTGCGGCTCTAAGATAACCTTGGCACCCATGTGGGCAGGCAGTTTCGGTAACGGCATGAATTGTGCTCCTGGGCAGTCCTGTATGGGTGCAGCGCATGCAAGGCTGCGTTCAAATGGTGTGGATTATTACTACTGGCCGCGTACGGCTTGAAGCACGGCCCCTACATGGCCGGGAACACGTATGCCGCGCCACTCTTGCTTAAGTACGCCTGCAGCGTCTATCAGGAAGGTGCTGCGGGCTATGCCCCTGACCTGTTTACCATACATGTTTTTCATCTTTATGACGTCAAACAGCTGGCACACGGCCTCGTCGGTATCCGCAATCAAGGGAAAGGGGATTTGTTGTTTTTCAGCAAAGTTTTCGTGTGATTTTACTGAGTCTCGCGAGACGCCTATGATCTGGCATCCTGCGTCAATGAAATCCTGGTACATGTCGCGAAAGCCTTGGGCTTGCGTGGTGCAGCCAGGGGTGTTGTCCTTGGGGTAAAAATACAGTACCAATTGCTTGCCTTGCAGGGATGCCAGGCTGATTTCGCCGTGGTTGGTCATGGCGGTAAACGGCGGCACGGCTTGTCCGATGGTGGCTAGAGTCATGAGGTTTCCTTTAAGGGCAGCAGGGCGACGATAACGCGTCGTCCTTCGGCCATCAGTATGTTGTAGGTACGGGCTGCTGCCTGGGTGCTCATGGCTTCTATGCCTATTTGCAGTTGCAGCAAAGGACGGGTGACATCAGGGGGCAACAAGTGTTGCCGCTCTCCTGTGCCGACCAGTATTACTTCCGGGGCATCTATAGGCTTTTGCAAGACTGGCTGGTCATCCAGGAAGGCCATGGGATCGGCCTTCAGGTCGTTTAATCCAGCTACAGCGCGCAGGCTGGCCGAGGTAATCTGATCTACGCGGGTTACGTCCCACGTGTGGATTTCACCTTCTGGACCAAAGTACACAGCATGGTCGTAGCTGACCTCGTTGATTTCGATGTAATCCTGCCCATAGGCGGTGACGGTATTCAACGCCGGGTTGATTTCGCTTTGTAATTGCACAAGAAACTCCCTGAATCTTATGGATCATAGCGCAAAGCCGGGGTGTATCGGTCGGGCTGTATACGCGTATCGTATGGTTTAAACTAAGCAGCTGTTTGCTGCAAGCGCCAGCTTAGGATAGATTATCGGTTTTGTTGCGTTGCAACTAACTGCTTGCACCGTTCATTTTGCCATCCAAGGACCACCATGACGAGATTTCCGCGAATAGAGCGTTTGCCGCCCTATGTGTTCAACATTACTGGCGAGCTGAAAATGGCAGCCCGGCGCCGCGGAGAGGACATTATCGACATGTCTATGGGCAATCCTGATGGCCCTACACCCCAGCATATCGTCGATAAGCTGGTGGAAGCCACCAGCCGACCAGACACCCATGGCTATTCGGTATCCAAGGGTATACCACGCTTGCGCAAGGCGATTTCAGGCTGGTACGAACGTCGTTATGGCGTCGATATCGATCCTGACGAAGAAGCCATAGTCACCATAGGTTCCAAAGAAGGTCTGGCCCACTTGATGCTGGCTACGCTGGACCGTGGCGATACGGTATTGGTGCCCAACCCTAGTTACCCCATACATATTTATGGTGCGGTAATTGCAGGGGCCAATATACGCTCGGTGCCCATGACGCCCGGTCTGGATTTCTTCGAGGAACTGGAACGCGGCGTGCGTGAAAGCATACCCAAGCCCAAAATGATGATACTGGGTTTTCCCAGCAACCCTACGGCCCAGTGCGTAGACTTGTCCTTTTTTGAACGCGTGGTTGCGCTGGCCAAAGAACACAATATTTTTGTTGTGCATGACTTGGCGTATGCCGATATTACCTTTGATGGCTATGTGGCTCCGTCCATTATGCAGGTTGAAGGCGCGCGCGACGTGGCCGTCGAATTTTTCACCATGAGCAAAAGCTACAACATGGCTGGCTGGCGCGTGGGCTTTATGGTGGGCAACCGCGATCTGGTCAACGCACTGGCTCGTATCAAAAGCTACCATGACTACGGCACCTTTACGCCTATACAGGTGGCGTCCATCGCTGCCTTGGAAGGCCCGCAAGATTGCGTCGCTGAAGTCGTTGAGCAGTATCGCCGCCGTCGTGATGTGCTGGCCAAAGGTTTACATGAAGCGGGCTGGATGGTCGACATCCCCAAAGCGTCTATGTATATCTGGGCCAAGATCCCCGATTTTTATCTAAAAATGGGGTCGCTGGAATTTTCCAAGCGCGTATTGGCCGAGGCTAAAGTAGCCATCTCTCCGGGCATAGGCTTTGGTGAGTATGGTGACGATTACGTGCGGTTCGCACTGATAGAAAACGAGCAGCGCACCCGTCAAGCGGTTCGCGGCATCAAAGAAATGTTCCGTAAGGATGGCGCTTTAAAATGAGTCCCATAAATGTAGGTTTGTTAGGACTGGGTGTAGTAGGTGGCGGTACCTGGAAGGTGTTGACCAGCAACGCAGAAGAAATTGCCCGCCGTGCGGGTCGTAGTATTCAGGTGACCGGTGTTGCCGTGCGCGATACTGAAAAAGCCCGTGCCCTGGTGGGTGATCAGGTGTTGGTAACCCAGGATGGCATGGACATAGTGCGTCATCCCGATATTGATATCGTGGTCGAGCTTATTGGCGGCGACACCTTGGCCTTTGATCTGATCATGGAAGCCATAGCGCAGGGCAAACACGTGGTCACGGCCAACAAGGCCTTGTTGGCCAAGCACGGCAATGAAATTTTTGCCGCAGCACATGCCAAGGGCGTGATGGTGGCTTTTGAAGCCGCTGTGGCGGGTGGTATTCCCATTATCAAGGCTATACGTGAAGGCTTGACGGCTAACCGCATACAGTGGCTGGCAGGCATCATCAACGGCACCACCAACTTCATTTTGTCGGAAATGCGCTCGCGTGGCCTGCCTTTCGAGCAGGTGCTGGCCGAAGCGCAACGCTTGGGTTATGCCGAAACCGATCCTACATTTGATATTGAAGGCGTGGATGCCGCCCACAAGCTGGCACTGTTGGCGTCCCTGGCTTTTGGCATACCAGTGCAGTTTGACAAGGCCCATATCGAGGGTATTTCTTCGCTAGACCAGGAAGATATCGCGCACGCCGAACGCCTGGGTTATCGCATCAAGCTGCTGGGCCTGACGCGACGCCGCGAGGACGGTATTGAATTGCGTGTGCACCCCACGCTGGTGCCTGTCGACTGCTTGCTAGCCAACGTCGAAGGCGCGATGAATGCTGTGCTGGTCTATGGCGACATGGTTGGACCGACTCTGTACTACGGTCAGGGCGCGGGCGCGCTGCCCACCGCATCGGCAGTTGTGGCCGACCTGGTGGATGTCACTCGTCTGCTGACCTCTGATCCAGAGCACCGCGTACCCCATCTGGCCTTCCAGCCCGATGCCATATCTGATATTCCTGTGTTGGCAATGGCCGATGTCGAGTCCTCTTATTACCTGCGTTTGCGGGTGGAAGACAGGCCAGGCGTGCTGGCTGATCTGGCACGCATACTGTCTGATCAGGGCATTTCCATAGGGTCTATGTTCCAAGAGCCCTATAGCGATACCGAGGCCAGCATCATATTCCTGTCGCACAAGGCCCGCGAAGGTGCGGTCGATCAGGCATTGGAGCGCATACAGAGTCTGCCATTTGTGCGTTCGGCCGTCACGCGCCTCAGGGTGGAAGACCTGCTATGAAATACCTTTCTACGCGCGGCGGCATGCAGCCGCAGTCTTTTTCCGACATTTTGCTGGAAGGGCTGGCGCCCGATGGTGGCTTGACGCTGCCTGTGACCTTGCCTGTTATCGACGCGGCGACCTTGGAGTCCTGGCGTAGCTTGGACTATGCCGGTTTGGCCACGGAAATCCTGGCCTTGTTCATTGGCGATATTCCGCGCCAGGACTTGGCCCGCCTAAGCGCAGCGGCTTACCGTAAAGGCGTATTTTCCAGCAGCGCTATTGTCCCGCTGAAACCGTTAAACCAGGGTTTGACCTTGCTGGGCTTGTCCGAAGGGCCTACGCTGGCTTTCAAAGACATGGCTATGCAGTTTCTGGGTCAGGTCTTTGAATACGTCCTTACACAGCGCAAAGCCACGTTGAATATTCTGGGTGCTACATCCGGCGATACGGGTTCGGCAGCAGAATATGCCTTGCGCGGTAAGCAGGGCGTATCTGTTTTCATGTTGTCGCCTTATGGCCGCATGAGCGCCTTCCAGCGTGCACAGATGTATTCGCTGCAAGATGACAATATCCATAACATTGCCATCAAAGGCGTGTTCGATGAATGTCAGGATATTGTCAAGGCGTTGTCAAACGACCTGGAATTCAAGGCTACCTATAAGTTGGGCGCGGTTAACTCCATTAACTGGGCTCGTATTGCCGCGCAAATTGTTTATTATTTCTGGGGCTGGCTACGCGCCACTACAGGGCCAGATCAGCAGGTATCCTTTGCCGTGCCTTCAGGCAACTTTGGCAATATCCTGGCAGGTCATCTGGCACGACAAATGGGTTTGCCCATACGTCGCCTGGTGCTGGCCACCAATGAAAACAATGTGTTGGAAGAATTCTTCCGCACTGGTATATACCGGCCACGCTCGGCTGCCGACACGCACGCTACATCCAGCCCCTCCATGGATATTTCGCGCGCCTCCAACTTCGAGCGGTTTATCTATGATCTGTTGGATCAGAATCCCAGCCGGGTGCGTGCATGTTGGGCGCAATTGGCTCAGGAAGGCGAGTTTGATCTTAGCGCTATGCAGCCGCTCTTTGAGTCGCGCTATGGTTTTGTATCAGGCGTCAGCAGCCACGACGATCGCCTGCAAACCATACAGTCTGTTTATCAGGAAACTGGCGTCTTGATCGATCCGCATACAGCAGATGGCGTGAAGGTGGCTGCTGCTTATGTAGAGCCGGGTATCCCCATGCTGGTACTGGAAACCGCCTTGCCTGCTAAGTTTGGCGAAACCATACAGCAGGCCATAGGTCAGCCAGCGCCCGTACCTGCCCATCTGCAAAGCCTGGCAGACTTGCCGCAGCGTTTCGAAGTCATGGATTGTCAGGTGGATTTAGTGCGTGATTACCTGGCGCGCCATATAATGAATCAGGGTTAGATACCAGGCTTGGGCATTGGTCTTGCTGCGCCTAGGCTTATATAGCCCAGGAGGCCATTATGCAAAACCAACATCCCGCAGTAACAGATGTCATTGCCACACATCCGGACGGTCGCCGCGCGGTCGTCCGCTTGCAAACCCACGAAAAATCCTACTATCAGGCCTTGGGTCCTGATGGGTTTTCGGTGGGCGTTTACAACCTGACTGACGAAGCGGAATCCGCCGCTGCTTGGGCTTGGGATTTTCTAAGTGAAAGCCCGGCGTTAAATCGCCTGACCTTGATGCAATTAATTATTGACAAGCTCAAGGAGCAGTACCCGCTGGCTACTGCCGCAGTCACTTTGCAGCCTAAAGACAGTTAATTCGTTCTTGACTAGCTGTGGGATGCCGCATTGACTAGCATCGCGGCATCGCGCCCACTACGCACCGCCCCTTCCAATACGCCAGGGTAGCCTGTGTCTGTCCAGTCACCTGCCACATAGACGTGTTGCCATGGGGTCTGGCAGTTGGGCCGCTGCAATCCCGGCGTGGCCGCAAAGCTGGCCCTTTTTTCGGTAATCAACTCGCTGGCCAGGATCTCAGGCATAGGGCCGAAGCGCGCTGCCTGCTCACGGATTTGTGCAATGACGCCGTTAATCACCTGCGCATGTGAGTGTGACATTAATTGCCGGGCATCGCTGATTACTATGCTTAGCGTGGTGTCGGGCTGGCTGTTGCTAGTTTGTATAAATAGGCTGCGGTCAAACAGCCATTGGCCAAAGTGTAGGCGCAGGGGATCTTCGTTCAGCATTAGCATGGCACGGGGCAGCCCCCAGGGCGTGGCCAATTGCAGCGTGACGGTAGCAATAGGCAGGTAATTAAAACTGGCTAAACGCTGCAGATAGCCGGCGACCCGTGGTGTATCGGGTAATTGCGCCAACAGCCGTTGCGCTGACGGGATGTTGCTGGCGACGACGACAGCGTCAAAGACCTGGCCGTTCACCAGTACAGATTGATCCTGGATGCTTAGGGTGCGCACTGCTAGCCCGGTATGTATTTGTATGTCGTCATGCCATTTGGCGACTTGGTCTGGCCATAATGTCGATAAATCCACACGCGGTATCAGGGTGTCAGACGCGGGTCGGCTGCCCCCTAGACTGTCTTTCAGCACATGGGCAAACAGTTGGGCGCAAGCAGCCGCGATAGGGGTGTTCATGGCGGCCAAGCATAGCGGTTGCCAGAACTGTTGTATGACGTGCTGGGACTGCCCACCCTGGTTCAACCAATCAGCTACGCTAAGACCGGGCTCTACCTTCCAGTGGCTATTTTGCAGGCGACGGGTAAGGGCTATTAACTTCAACTTTTGCTTGATGCCCAAACCATGCGCCCTTAGTACTGCACTTAATAAATGCAGGGGGGCGGGCAGGGCGGCTGCGTGCAGGCAAAACCTGCCGTCGGCGGATTCTAAATGTAGGCGCTCGCGCAGAAATAAGCTGGAGGTATCCAGGCCCAGGGTCTGCATCAGAGACAGAGTGGCGCTATAAGCGCCCAGCAGTATGTGCTGGCCGTTATCTATGACAGGTTCCATAACTGGTGACTGCACGCGTCGTGCGCGTCCGCCTAGGGTGCGTGAGGCCTCGAAGACCGTGACCTGATGCTGCCCCTTGCGTAGCTCGACGGCGGCGCTTAGGCCAGCCCAGCCCGCCCCGACGACGGCGACCTTCAACGGCCCAGCCGCCTGACCAGGCCGGCGCCACCTCCTACCCAGGTTTTCCAGGCCAGCCAGAATTTGCGTATGGGGGTTAAGGAAATGCGCTGGTCCAGCACCTGCCAGTCATCGCGTTCGATTTCATCCAGCAGGGCGTAATAGATTGCCGCCATCATCAGTCCGGGACGCTGGGCACGTCTGTCCTCCGCGGGCAGTGCCTGCATGGCTTCCCGATAGCACTGTCTGGCCCTGTCGGTCTGAAAACGCATCAATTCGACAAAACGTTCAGTGTGCAGGCCATCCAGAATTTCGGCGGGCTGCACATTGAAGCGCTGCAGGTCTTCCTGGGGCAGGTAAATTCGGCCGCGCCGCGCATCGTCGCCCACATCGCGAATGATGTTGGTCATTTGAAAGGCCAGGCCCAGCTTGTCGGCGTAGACCAGGGTGTCGGGCTGGCTGTAGCCAAAAATGCTGGCCGATAGTTCGCCCACCACGCCAGCAGCATGCCAGCAGTATTTTTTCAGATCTGGCCAGGTCGCATAGCGGGTCTGGTCCAAGTCCATTTCCATGCCTTCTATGATGGCATGCAGGCGATCGGTACTTAGCCCGAGGGGGGCCATATGCGGAGCCAGCGCTTGCATAACAGGATGATCAGCCTGTCCTTTAGACAGCTGTTCTACTTGGGTGCGCCACCAGGTGAGCTTCATGCGTGCTACTGATGCTTCTGTGGTGTTGTCCACGACATCATCCACTTCCCGGCAAAAGGCATAAAGCGCGGTGATGGCTTTGCGGCGTTCCGGCGGCAAAAACAGGAAGGCGTAATAAAAGCTGGACCCGCTCTGGGCTGCCTTGGTCTGGCAATATTCGTCAGGACTCATGGTGTGTTTTTGTAATCGCGTATTGGTACGGGCGCAGCGTTATTAAGTTAGCGCGCGCCAGAAGATCACGGCCCAGTCGCGTTTTTGCAGACTGGGTCTATGAAGGAATATGTCATAGTGTAATTGGTCTAGGCGTTCCAGGATACGCAAGCCCCCATGCACCACCAGCTTAAGTTCCAGCCCTATGCGGCCAGGCAGGTGCTGGGTCAGCGGCAGGCCACTGCGTAGCAGGCTCCTAGCCTGGGCGACTTGTTGTTGCATCAAGGCATTCCAGGCCGGGTCGGGCGCGCTATCAGCGTATTCGGCATTTCCACTGAATTGGGTGGCGACGCGAATTTTGTCGTCTATAGCTTGTTCGGTAATGCCGTGACGCTGTAACTGATCCAGGGGGATGTAAATGCGATCTTTGGCCTTGTCTATGGCTACATCCTGCCAGAAATTCGTCAATTGCAGCCCGGTGCAAATGGCATCGGAGTAGATCAGGTTTTCTGGGGTCGCGGCCTGGTAAAGATGCAGCATCAGCTGCCCCACCGGGTTTGCCGAGCGACGGCAATAATCCATCAGTTCGATGTCGTTGGCGTAACGGCTGACACTAACGTCTTGCTCAAACGCGGACAGTAAATCGAAAAAAGGCTGTAGCGGCAGGGCGTGCTGACGTATGCTGTCCTGTAAGGGCGAAAATACCTGCAGCGTGGGGTCCTGGGGCGGTAGCTCCAGGCCAGCCCCGGCAATTTGTTCCAGGGCTGTGCGATAGGCGGCCAGCTGCGCCAGACGCTGGTCCGGGCTAGCCGTGCCTTCATCGGCGATATCGTCGGCGGTGCGCGCATATCGGTAGATGTTTTTGACGGGGTCGCGCAGGCGGCGAGGCAACAATAGCGACGCTACGGGAAAATTTTCATAATGATCAACAGCCATAAGGTGGAAGTATAAGTCGCGCAGAGACTTAACGAACAGTACCTAAGTGGTTTAGACTCTGCCTTCTTACCGGAGACTTGTTATGCCCCGTCCTATTTCGGCCACAATTTCCTTGCCAGCCTTGCGCCATAACCTAAGCACTGTCATGGCGCAGCTACAAACCACCAGCGTGGCGGCTCGTCGCTCCATGCCACAGGTATGGGCGGTAATGAAGGCCGATGCCTATGGCCATGGCCTGCTCAACGCCCTGGGTGCCTTCGGGCAGGCTCAGGGCATGGCCATGCTGGATCTGAATGAGGCCGTGCGTTGTCGTCAGGCCGGGTGGACCGGACCTCTGTTGTTACTTGAAGGTTTTTTCGACCCTACCGATATCTTGGTGGCGGCTCAATATGAGCTGACTGTCGCTGTACATACCCAAGAGCAATTGGATATGTTGATGGCGGCGCGTCCGGTACGGCCATTGGATGTTTTTATTAAACTCAATAGTGGCATGAATCGCCTAGGTTTTGCCCCCAAGGATTATCGACGGGCTTATAGCCTGGCGCAGCAGGCTCAAGCGGCTGGGCAGGTGCGGCATTTGGGGAAAATGACCCATTTCGCGTGTGCAGACGATAGTCAGGAACTAACCGCCGCTCAGATAGCGGTGTTTAATCAGGTTACGGATGGTTTGCCTGGTAGCGTCAGTGTGTGTAATTCAGCGGCTAACTTAACGGATGGGCTGTGGACCACCTTGACTGGCGCTGACTCCCAATGGGTGCGTCCCGGGATATGTCTGTATGGGGCATCTCCCTTTGCCAACGTCTCTGCCGATGCGCTGGGCTTGCGCCCGGCACAAACACTGGCGGCTGAATTGATTAGCGTGCGCACCATAGGTGTAGGCGATGCGGTGGGGTATGGCTATTTATACACAGCCGACAGCCCTATGCGCATAGGCGTTGTTGCCTGTGGCTATGCCGACGGCTATCCGCGCCACGCGCCCACAGGTACCCCCATCACTGTTGATGGGGTACGCACCCGTATCTTGGGCAGGGTATCCATGGACATGCTGGTTGCCGACTTGACTGCTGTGCCGCAAGCCAGGGTAGGGTCCAAGGTGGTGCTGTGGGGGCGGAACGGCCCTTCGGTAGATGAAGTCGCGCATGCCTCGGGCACGATAGGTTACGAATTACTGTGTGCGGTGGCGCCGCGTGTACCGCGTCTCGTGGTGCAATAGCCCACACAAAACGGATCTGGATCAGGAAAACATCAGCTTAGGTTGATTAAGGAAAATGATATGAAAAATAAATGCGTGCTGGTTACCGGCGCCACCAAAGGTATAGGTTGGGCAGTCAGTCAGCGCTTGGCTGATCAGGGTGCCCATGTGGTGGGCTTGGCCCGGCATACCCAGGAACTGGATTTCCCTGGGTATTTATATTCCTGCGATCTGGGCAATGCCGGGGAAACCGAGGACATCTTACGCGTCATACGGGAAAAGTATCCGGTCGATGCCGTGGTGAATAACGTAGGTTTGGTACTGCCTGAACCGCTAGGTGAAATCGATCTGGCATCCCTGTATCAGGTGCTGGACCTGAATGTACGCGTAGCAGTGCAAGTAACCCAGACCTTTATTCCGTCCATGAAGGCGCGCAAAGAAGGGCGCATTGTGAACGTGGTCAGTCGTGCCGCTGAAGGGGCGTACAACCAGACCAGCTATGCCGCTGCCAAAAGCGCCCTGATAGGCTGCACTAAAACCTGGGCGCTGGAACTGGCGGCTTACGGCATTACCGTTAATGCCGTAGCACCTGGGCCTATAGAAACCGAATTATTCAGAGCCGGCCATCCGGCAGGCAGCGAGGCTGAAAAGAAAGCCTTGGCCGCCATTCCCTTGGGGCGTTTGGGTCAACCTGCCGAAGTCGCCGCGGCGATCACCTTTTTGTTGGGTGATGAAGCAGGCTTTATTACTGGCCAGGTACTGGGTGTGGATGGTGGAGGCAGCCTGACTGGACGCTAGGTAGGGCGAGCTGCCGAACTCACCTGCGATATGCCGGTTAAACTGACTCCATGGCTAAAGCAAAAACAGTTTATGTCTGTAGCGCATGCGCAGGCGTTTGTCCCAAATGGGAGGGTAAATGCCCTCATTGTGGTTCCTGGAATACGCTGCAAGAGCAGCGTGAATCCGGCTTGTCCACGCATAGGTTCGCGCCCTTGGCGGGAGCTACGCCGGTGCGCAGCCTGGCGGAAATCGAAGCACGCGAATTACCGCGTCAGCCTACTGGTCTGCCTGAATTCGATCGCGTCTTGGGTGGTGGCCTGGTCACTGGGGCGGTGGTGCTTATTGGCGGCGACCCAGGTATAGGGAAATCGACTCTGTTGCTGCAGGCTTTGGTGTCGCTATCGCAAGCAGTGGATGTGCTGTACGTTACTGGTGAAGAGTCCGCTGAACAGGTAGCCATGCGGGCGCGCAGGTTGGAACTGCCCACCGGTAATGTCGATCTATTGGCTGAAATCCGGCTTGAATCCATCATGGGTGTGTTGGCTGACAAAAAGCCCGCCGTTGCGGTCATAGACTCCATACAAACTCTTTATTCCAGCGAACTTAGCGCGGCCCCGGGATCGGTGTCTCAGGTACGCGAATGTGCGGCCCAATTGACCCGCCTGGCCAAGCAAACCGGTATTTCCATCGTGCTTATTGGTCACGTTACCAAAGATGGAACCTTGGCCGGCCCGCGTGTCCTTGAACATATCGTGGATACGGTCCTGTATTTCGAAGGCGATACCCATTCCTCTTTTCGCTTGATACGGGCGTTCAAGAACCGTTTTGGCGCAGTCAATGAGCTGGGTGTGTTTGCTATGACGGACCGGGGCCTGCGCGGGGTGAATAATCCGTCGGCCTTATTCTTGTCTCAGCACGAGCAAAATGTCCCCGGGTCTTGTGTGATGGCCACCCAAGAAGGCACGCGGCCCTTGTTGGTGGAAATTCAAGCCTTGGTCGATACTGCCCACGTGCCTAATCCGCGTCGTCTTTCGGTCGGCCTGGAGGCCAGCCGTTTGGCCATGTTGCTGGCTGTCATGCACAGACATGCGGGGGTGATCACCTACGACCAGGATGTATTTGTCAATGCCGTGGGCGGTGTAAAAATCACCGAACCGGCCGCTGACTTGCCCGTATTGCTGGCGATCATGTCGTCCTTGCAGAATAAGCCCCTGCCACCAGGGTTGGTGGTGTTTGGTGAAGTTGGTTTGGCTGGCGAGATTCGGCCAGCTCCACGTGGCCAAGAGCGCTTGCGCGAAGCCGCCAAGCTGGGCTTTAGCGTGGCACTGATACCCAAGGCGAATGCACCCAAGCAGCCCATAGAGGGGCTTGAAGTATGGGCTGTGGACCGCGTCGATACAGCCATTGCACGCTTACGTCAGTAAACAGGGGTTTAGATTGGATTGGTATTTATTGGTACCGGCATGTTTGGTGTCGGGCGCCCTGATAGGATTCACAGGCGGCGTGCTGGGTATAGGCGGTGGCTTGTTGGCTATACCGCTGTTAGGTTTACTACTGGGTATGGATCAGCAAACAGCTCAGGGTACGGCGCTGATTATGGTGCTGCCGGCAGTGTTGATTTCAGTGTGGCAATACAACAAGAACGCCAAGATAGACTTAGGCGCGGCTGCTGCTGCCGCGTGCAGCTCTGTGGTATTTACTTGGCTAGGCGCGCAACTGGCGTTGGGCCTGGACCCGGTACTGTTGCGACGCCTGTATGCCTTGTTTGTTTTTCTGATTGCGATATTTTACTTTCATCAAAGCGGCATCCGAATTAAACCGCGTAAACGTCAGTTATCGCGGCGCAGTGCCAGCGAATTTCATAAGGGCTGGTTTGCCTTGGTCGGTATTTTGGCGGGTTTGGCGGGTGGGGTGTTCGGGGTAGGTGGCTCGGTGTTGGTCGTCCCGCTGCTGACTACTTTCTTTCGATTGCCGCAAACCGGTGCCCAAGCATTGGGCCTGACCATGATCATGCCAGGCATACTGGTGGCGTTAATTACTTATTCAGCACATGGCTATGTGGACTGGACGGTGGGTTTGCCCATGGCGCTAGGCAGTGTTTTTTTGGTGCCTTATGGCGTCAGGCTGGCGTACTCCTTGCCCGAGCCTAGACTTAAATTGATTTTTGCATGCATGTTGCTGGTCATCATGGTGCTATTGCTACTAAAGGCCTGAACCATGTTCAGTGGACGTTTACCCAAGATAGGCGCAGGTTTGCGCGCATTGCGTCGCGACTGGCGTTCTGGCGAGCTGCGCTTGCTGGCCAGCGCATTGGTCATCGCGGTAGCGGCGGTCACCAGCGTGGGTTTTCTGGCTGATCGCGTAAGCGGTGCGCTAACGCGCGACTCGGCCCAAATGTTGGGGGCCGATCTGGTGGTGCAGGGCAATGACCCTTTGCCGCCGGCCTTTTATCAACAAGCGCAGGACTTATCGCTGGCAACAGCTACCACGGTGCAGTTTCCGTCCATGGTTAGCCATGGCGATGTCACCCAATTGGTGTCTATTAAGGCCGTGGCGCCCAATTACCCACTACGTGGACAACTGCGGGTGGCGGATAGCCTGGGTGCTGTTGACCAGGCCGCAGATCAGGCGCCGCCAGTGGGTACGGTCTGGGCCGACCCACAGATCTTGACCATGCTGGGCGTGGCAGTGGGTGACAAGATAGAGGTAGGGCTAAGTCACCTGACCATAGCGCGCATCATTACCTACGAGCCTGATCGTGGCCTGCAGTTTGTCAATGTGGCGCCCCGTCTTATGGTGGCCTTGGCCGATTTGCCAGCCACTGGCCTGATCGCACCTGGCAGCCGAGTGCGGCATCAGTTGTTGGTCGCAGGTCAGCCCGCGGCCTTGGATCGCTATAAAACGTGGCTGGATAGTCACATGCAGCCTGGGCAAAAGCTTAGCACCCTGGAGGGCAATCGACCGGAGCTGCAGCAAGCCCTGGAACGGGCCGATCAGTTTTTGACGCTGGTGGCCTTGCTGACCGTCATGATCGCGGCGGTGGCCGTGGCGCTGGCGGCACGACGCTTCAGCCTTAGGCATAGGGATGGCATAGCCATAATGCGCTGCCTGGGCGCCAGCAAGTCCCAACTAGGAGGGCTGCTATGGACCGAGTTCCTGTCGCTGGGTGTGTTGGCTTCGGTGGCAGGCACTTTGGCTGGCTATGTTGCGCACCAGGGACTGGTGATACTGGTTAGCACCTTGATAGGGGCGGATCTGCCTTTACCTGGTTGGCAGCCGGCATGGCAGGGGCTGGCAACCGGTATGTTGCTGTTGTTGGGTTTTGCGCTGCCGCCGCTGGCAGGTTTGCCGCAGGTAGCACCCGCGCGTATTTTGCGACGCGAATCTGACGTACAGGCCATTAAGCGCTGGCCTGCTTACTTGTTGGGTTTGTGCGCTTTTGCAGTTCTGATTGCGTGGGTCGCTGGCAACATTATGCTTAGCGCTGTGGTCAGTCTGGGATTTTTACTGGCTTTTGGGGTATTTGCCTTGCTGGCCTATGTTCTGGTGGGCGCCGGTGGGCGGGCGCGACAGTGGTTTGTTGGTTTCCCCGCCCTGCGTTTTGCCTTGGCTGGTATGTCGCAACGCCGCGCCTTGACGGTGACACAGCTGTGCGCCTTGGCGATGGGGCTGATGATATTGTTGTTGCTGGCGATAACCCGTACGGATTTGCTGCATGGCTGGCAAAATACCGTCCCGCCTGACGCGCCCAATACTTTTTTGATCAATATACAGGCTGATCAGGTGGATGCGGTGCGTCATCGTCTACAGCAGGACGGGTTGACGGCAGCCGCCTTGTCGCCCATGGTACGTGGACGCTTGGTAGCCATCAACCAGCGGGCTGTTAGCGCCGATGACTACGAGGATGAACGTGCTCGCAACATGATACAGCGCGAATTCAACCTGTCTTGGGCCGACCGCTTACCGGCCAGCAATCGCATCAGCCAGGGGCGTTGGCTGCATCCCGATCAGCCTGAAGCGTCGTTGGAAAATAAGTTGGCCGACACGCTAGGGGTCAAGGTGGGCGATAGCTTGAGCTTTGATGTGGCTGGCCAGTCTGTGCAGGTATTGGTCAGTGGACTACGCGAGGTCCAGTGGGATTCTTTCCAGGTGAATTTCTTTGCTTTGCTTAGTCCCGCCGCCTTGCAGCAGGCGCCAGCAACCTACATTACATCGTTTCATTTGCCAGCCGACCAGCCAGGCTTGACCAAGGATTTGGTGGCCCAGTTTCCGAACCTGACGGTCTTTGATGTGGGGGCCATCTTGGGGCAGGTCCAACGTGTGTTGGACCAGGTCATACAAGCAGTACAGCTATTGTTCCTATTCACGGTGGCTGCAGGCATTTTGGTACTGGGCGCGGCCTTGTTTGCCACGCGTGATGAACGCATGCATGAAGTCGCAATACTACGCGTCTTGGGCGCCAGTGGGCGCCAACTGCGTCTGGCCTTGTATATCGAGTTGCTGTTGTTGGGGGTGTTGGCCGGGTTAATGGCGGCGGGTGGCGCCGTAGGGATAGCGGCATTGCTGGCCAGTCAGGTCTTTCATTTCACCTTGGCTTACTCCTGGTGGCCAGTGGTGGCGGGTGTAGTCGGGGGCGTCAGCGCCGCCATATTGGGCGGCGGTCTGGCGTTAAGGGGAGTGCTTAGTTCGCCCCCCTTGGTCACTCTTAGGGCAGGATGATGACAGGCAGCATGGCAATACGTGATTTATCGTTTGGAGCGATGGAGCTACGCGTGGATACCAGCCAGGTACTCGACCCGGGTCCCTATCTTTTTGATCCGACTGCAGCGCGTATGAATGTCGTCCCTGTTAGTCAGGGGGGACGTCAGGCAGCCTGGTTTGTTGATGGCGATTTTGGCGCGGCTGTCTTGCGTCATTATCGTCGGGGCGGTTTGATGGCGCGCCTCAATAGCCATCATTATTGGTGGACGGGTGCCGAGTCCACCCGCGCCTATGCGGAATTTCAGTTGCTCCATTACATGGCGGGCGCAGGGCTGCCTGTGCCTGAACCCTTGGCCGCCAGCTATACCCGCCAGGGTTTGTTTTATACGGCATCTATCTTGGTGCGGCGCATAGCCCATGTGCAAACCTTGGCACATGTGTTGTCTCAGGGCCATCACCAGGCTGTGGCTGGCGCGGTGCTGGCTATGCACCAGGCAGGAGTCTGGCATGCCGATCTGAATGCCTACAATATTCTGGTCAATGAACAGGGGCTGGTATGGCTGATTGATTTCGACAAGGGCAGGCGTTTGCCTATGACCGCTACACTACGAACAGCCAACTTGGCGCGTCTGCGCCGCTCGCTGATTAAAGTCGCCGGAGAGCAGGGTGAACAGTGGTGGCAGCCGTTCAATCAGTCGTATACAGACCAGTTAAAGGTACTATCTCCCCCCTAACACTGAAAAAGCTTTATCATCACGCCTTTTGGGTTTTCTTGTACTGTCTAGCGAGGGTTGCAATGAAATTCAGCTTGCTGAAACAACTGTTGGTAGGAACGGCAACGGTGGCGGCAATGTCGCCTGTTTGGAGCCAAACTCCGGTCGTCAATATCTATAACTGGGCCGAATATACGGCCCCCGATACTATTTCCGGTTTTGAAAAAGCCACTGGCATCAAGGCCCGTTACGATGTCTATGACAGCAACGACACCTTGCAAGCCAAGCTATTGACCGGCAAGTCCGGTTATGACGTGGTTGTGCCATCCACGAACTATGCGGCGCGTCAGCTCGAAGGCGGCCTGTTCCAGAAGCTGGATAAAACAAAAATACCCAACTGGCAGTATCTGGATGCCAACATCATGGCCTTGGTCGCTTCAGTGGACCCTGGCAACCAGTATCTGGTGCCCTGGGGCTATGGTACTAATGGCCTGGGTTACAACGTCACCAAAGTGCGCGAAATCATGGGCGATGACGTGGACCTAGGTAGCTGGGACATGTTGTTCAAACCGGAGAATGCGGAAAAGCTCAAGTCGTGCGGTATTTCCATGCTGGACGAAGCTGCTCAGGTATTTCCTGCCGTCCTGCACTATCAGGGCAAAGATCCCAATAGCAGCGAACCTGAGGACTACAAGCAGGCGCTGGCGCTATTGAAAACCATACGACCTTATATCCGTCAGTTTAGCTCCTCGGGCTATATCGATGAACTGGCTGTGGGCGATCTGTGCATGGTTTATGGGTATTCAGGCGACGTCATGATCGCCAGCCAGCGCGCCCGGGAAGCCAAAAAAGGCTATGCCATTGATTACTACATCCCGCACGGTGGGGCGCCAGCCTGGTTTGACACTATGGCTATTCCCAAAGATGCGGCCAATGTGGATCAGGCCCATGCTTTTATCAATTACATAGAAACTCCCGAAGTTCACGCTGCCATTACCAACACCATGTTTTACCCTAACGCCAACCAAGAGGCGCGTAAGCATGTGATCAAGGAAGTGGCCGAAAATCCCATGATCTACCCCGGCCCTGAAGTCTCGAAAACACTTTACGTGCTTAAGGCTCAGCCCTTGCCCATACAACGCCTGCAAACGCGTATGTGGGCGGAACTCAAGTCGGGGCGTTAAGCGCTATGCAAGACAGTCGTTCCGTGGCGTCGTCCTGGTCGGGTGACGCCGACGAATTCGTGCGTGTCGAAGAGGTCGTCAAAATTTTTGGCGACACAGTGGCGGTGCAGTCGGTCAGTTTGTCCGTGCGCCGTCATGAACTGTTCGCCTTGCTTGGCAGCTCGGGTTGTGGGAAATCCACCTTGCTGCGCATGCTGGCTGGCTTCGAGGAAGTCACTTCCGGACGCATCTGGCTGGATAACGAAGACATCACTCAACTTCCGCCTTACCGGCGGCCAGTCAACATGATGTTCCAGTCCTATGCCTTGTTTCCGCACATGACGGTAGAGGCCAACGTGGCGTTCGGTCTTAAGCAGGAAGGCGTGGCCAAGAACGAAATCCACGAGCGTGTCTTTGAGGCGCTGGATCTGGTGCAGATGGCGGGCTATGCCAGGCGCAAGCCCCATCAGCTTTCCGGCGGGCAGCAGCAGCGCGTGGCCTTGGCCCGCAGCCTGGTTAAGCGTCCCAAGCTATTGCTGCTGGACGAACCCATGTCGGCCCTGGACAAGCAAATACGCCAAAAGACCCAGATAGAATTGGTCAAAATACTGGATCAGGTTGGCGTCACTTGCATTATGGTGACCCACGATCAGGAAGAAGCCATGACGATGGCTCATCGCCTGGCGGTTATGTCAGAAGGGCAAATCGTGCAGTGTGGCACGCCAAATGATGTTTACATGTTTCCTAATTCGCGCTTTGTGGCCGGGTTCATAGGGTCGACCAATCTATTTACTGGCACCATCGTGGTTGATGAGCCTGATCATGTGCTGATCGAAAGCGATGCGCTGACCCGGCCTTTGTACGTTAACCACGGGGTCAGCGAACCCTTAGGGATGGAAGTGCATGTGTCTGTGCGCCCGGAACATATCCAGGTCACCCGCGAGCAACCCGACGCCGACGCTAACTGGGGCCATGGCATGGTCAGCCACTTCGCCTGGATGGGTAGTTATGCCCGCTACCAGATACGACTGGATGCTGGTCAGGTCATAGAGGCAACTATGCCTAGCCTGGCCTTGGCGCAAGCCGATGCACCAGGCATAGATGATGAGGTCTTCGTGACCTGGTCCAACGACAGCGCGCTAGTTCTGACATCATGAAGCATAGCTCCTGGCGCAGCTTGCTGCCCTCGACCCGGACCTTGGCGATAGCGCCGCCTTTTGTGTGGCTGGCGCTGTTTTTGTTGCTGCCTTTCCTGCTGGTATTGAAAATCAGCTTTGCTGACCTGAAGTTTGGCATACCACCGTATACGCCCTTGGCTGAACTGAAAGATCAAGCCTTGGCGTTAACCTTGAACTTGCGCGGCTATGTCTTGCTATTTACCGATAGTCTGTACATTGCCACGTACTTGAATTCGGTCAAGATGGCGGCGGTGACTACGGTGTGTTGCGCCTTGATAGGCTATCCCATGGCCTATTACATTGCGCGCTCCAATCCAGCGATACGTAATGTGCTGTTGCTGGGCGTGATACTGCCGTTCTGGACGTCCTTGTTGTTGCGCGTTTACGCCTGGGTGGGCATATTGCGCAACGACGGCCTACTGAATAAGTTATTGCAGTGGCTGGGCTTGATTAGCGCGCCGCTGGAAATCTATCGCACCGATCTGGCTGTGTACATAGGCTTGGTGTATGCCTACCTGCCATTTTTCATCCTGCCGCTGTATGCCAACCTGGTCAAGCTGGATATACGCTTGCTGGAAGCCGCCTATGACCTGGGAGCACGGCCCTGGCGTGCCTTCATTAGTGTGACTTTGCCCCAGACCATGCCTGGCGTGATTGCGGGGTGCATGCTGGTGTTTATTCCGTCGGTAGGTGAATACGTAATTCCCGAAATGCTGGGGGGCGCCAACACCCTGATGATGGGGCGCGTCATGTGGACAGAGTTTTTTAATAATGCCGACTGGCCCATGGCCGCCGCAGTGACCTGCGTCATGGTCATGCTGTTATTAGTGCCTTTGGTGATTTTTCAGTACAGCCAGGTGAAACAGTTGGAAGGCCATAAGCGAGGTCGTCATGATTAAGCCGAATCCTATGCTGCGCACCATAGTCCTGACGCTGGGCTATGCATTTTTATATGTGCCCATACTGTGTCTGATGGTATTTTCATTCAATGATTCCGCCATGATCACTTCTTGGACGGGCTTCTCCTTCAGATGGTATGGCGAACTATTCCAGGATCAGGCCTTGCTTAGCGCTGCTCGCTTGTCCTTGCTGATTGCCGCCATGACCGCGACGGCGGCTGTCATCATAGGGACTTGGGCAGGTTATGTGCTGGCGCGTATGGGGCGTTTTCCTGGTTTTGCCTTGTACATAGGGCTGGTCAGCGCGCCCTTAGTGATACCCGAAGTGGTGTTGGGCATATCGCTGTTGCTGATGTTTGTGGAAATCAGCCAGTTGCTGGGCTGGCCTGATGGCAATGGCATATTCACCATCTGGATAGGGCATGTGACGCTATGTATGGCCTATGTCGCCGTGATTATCCAATCACGTATACGTGATCTGGATCGTTCACTGGAAGAAGCTGCCCTGGATCTGGGTGCCACCCCATTGAAAGTGTTTTTTGTGATTACACTACCCTTGATTTTTCCGGCCTTGCTGGCAGCCTGGCTGCTGGCGTTTACGCTGTCGCTGGATGACGTGGTGGTGGCGTCTTTCTTGTCCGGTCCAGGGTATACGACCTTGCCACTCGAAGTATTCTCCAGGGTGCGCTTGGGGCTAAAGCCTGAAATCAATGCCCTGGCCACCTTGTTCATGCTGGCTGTGGGTATTGCGGTGGTTATTGCCAACCGTATCCACTGGCGTAAGCGTTCATCCTGAAAGGTATCTTATGTCCCAAATCCAGTTATATGGTCTGAAAAATTGCAGTACCTGTGTGAAAGCCCTGAAGTGGCTGACGGCGCGTGATATTACCTGTCAGTTGACGGATTACCGCAGCCATCCGATTGCACCGCAAACCCTGCAAACCTGGGCCGACCAGTTGGGCGGCTTTGATAAGCTGGTGAATCGCGCCTCAACCAGTTGGCGCGGTTTATCCGACGATCAAAAGTCAGCCAGTACGCCAGAACACTGGTTGGCTTTGATTGCTGAATTTCCTACCCTGATCAAACGGCCTGTGCTGGTCTTGGCCGATGGCCAGATCAACTTAGGTTTTTCTGAAAAAAAATACGACGAACTATTCGCCTGAACCTGGATACCCATCGATGCTGACCCAGCAAGAACTGAAGCAAAGCGTAGCGGACGCCGCTGTTGATTATCTTTTGCCGTTATTAGGCCCCGACGTCATCCTGGGCGTAGGCACGGGTTCCACCGTGGACTTGTTCATAGACAGTCTGGCCAAACACAAGGCCTTGTTCAAGGGCGCAGTGTCCAGCTCCGAGCGCAGCTCGGCCCGCATGAGGGCACTAGGCATAGCCGTGCTGGATCTGGACCAAGTGGAACGTCTGCCCGTGTATGTGGACGGTGCCGACGAGATCGATCATGCCCTGAATATGATCAAAGGCGGCGGCGGAGCCTTGACACGCGAAAAAATCGTGGCGTCGGTGGCTGACCAATTCGTGTGCATCGTGGACGAATCTAAACGTGTGCTGCAATTGGGTGCTTTTCCCTTGCCGGTGGAAGTCATACCCATGGCGGCCAGTGCGGTGGCGCGTCGCCTTAGCCAACTGGGCGGCGTGCCTGTTTTGCGTAGCGGCTTTGTGACCGACAACGGCTGCCATATCCTGGATGTGTCTGGCTTGGCGATTACTGATCCGCGTCACCTGGAAGCGCAAATCAATGATATCCCTGGCGTGGTGACCTGCGGGTTGTTCGCCTTGGAAGGCGCGGATTTGGCCCTAGTGTCTACCCAGAACGGCGTACAGCGTTATTCGGTCTGATATCTGTCATCAGAAGGTCACAATTGGCATTTAGACTGGCATACACTACCCTATACAGATACTCAGTCCCAGCATTGTTCAAAGGCAATTATGTTCGAGCACACAAATAAGCAATTTCACTCCGATCTAGAGGCGACTCGTTCTTTGTTTTTGCGTATGGGCGGCCTGGTTGAATCCATGGTGCGCGATGGCATGGAAGCACTGGCGACCGGCGATCTCATTTTGGTTGAAAAGGTTCGCGAACGCGAACGCGAAGTCAATCGCCTCGAAGTCGAAATCGACGAGCGTATCAGTCTACTGATTGCCCGCAACCAGCCTACTGCCATAGACTTACGCCTGCTGCTGTCCATCTCGAAAATGTTGACTGACATGGAACGCTGCGGCGACGAAGCAGAAAAAATCGCCAAAGTAGCGCGTCGTCTGCACGAGGCCGACTCCAGCTACGAAGCCGTGGTCGAACTGCGACATATGGCCGACTTCGTGGCGGGCATGATACGTGACTCTTTGGACGCTTTTGCCCGTCAAGACCCCATGCATGCGGCAAAAGTAGTACGCGCTGACAAAGAAGTCGACAAGGAATGGAAGGCGTCCCTGCGTCACATCATTACCTACATGATAGAAGACCCACGCACTATTTCACGGTCTATAGACCTGATTTTTATCGCCCGCGCCTTCGAGCGCATAGGTGATCATGCTAAAAATATGGCGGAACGGGTTATTTACATGGTGCGTGGCGACGACGTGCGTCATACCGGTGTCAAGAACACCGAACGCATGGCGCGTGGTGACGCACCCGAAGAAGAAAACGAAATCTAAATTTAAAACGCGCCCGTTCAGGGCGCATTCCGATTCTAGATCAAGCGTGAACGCGACGGCGAAGCGCAGACATTACTTTTGTAAGGCAAGCGAAGCCAACAAAGTGCACGTTTGATCTAGGGATGGAATCAATCGGCTGGCGGCACGTAGCCATGCGCTTCGATGTCCGCATCTTCGAACAAAAAGCTTTCCATTTGTCCGGCCAGGTATTTACGTGCCCTGGCGTCGGCCAGATTCAGACGGTTTTCATTGACCAGCCGGGTCTGTATGTCCATCCATTGCGCCCATGCATCCTTCGAGATGCTTTGCCAGATACGTACGCCCAGCGGGCCAGGGTAGGGTGGGAAATCAAGACCTTCGGCTTCGCGCTTAAGCTTGATACATTGAACCAGACGTGCCATAACAACTTACCTTCATAACATGAGTGACCCAGCCATTGTACCGGGCCTGGCGTGGCTAAGGGCCTACAGCTTTTTGATGAATACCAGGCTATTGCGCGAACGGTTGTAATGGGCTTGCCGTTCTTTGGGTAGATCAGAAATACCGCCCTGAACAAAGCCACGCTTGATGAACCAATGAGACGTGCGGGTTGTTAATACAAACAACCGCTTGGCCCCCTTGGAGCGTGCGCGTGCTTCGGCATGGCGCAGCAGCATTTCGCCTTCGCCGGAACCCTGCCACTCGGAGTGCACAATAAGGCAGGCCATTTCAGCCATGCCTTCTTCGACATAGGGCATGACGGCGACACAGCCATAAATAACGCCATCGTGTTCCAGTACCGTGAATTTTTCCACATCGCGTTCTATGACGGCCATGCCACGCGGCACCAGGGTGCCATCAGCCTCTAGGGGCTCTATCAGCTGTACTATGGCGCCAACGTCGTCCACGGTTGCCTGGCGCAGATCGTCTAGTGTGTCTTCGACCACCATGGTGCCCACGCCGTCGTGGGTGAAAATTTCCAGCAGTATGCTGCCGTCCAGGGTGTAGGGCACCAAGTGGGCACGAGCCACCCCTCGCTTTACCGCACGGGAAGCTTGCGATAAAAAGGCGGACGTGTCTTCGTCCAGAGTGCCGCCAGCCAGCAGACGGTCGGCGTCCTCGCGGGCCAACTCAGTGTCTACAGTGCCATCCTGATTGCATACAATACGGCCCTGAGTCAGGAAAATCAGTTTTTCGGTGCGTAAGGCAATGGCCGCGCTAGTGGCCAGGTCTTCCATGGCCAGATTGAATGATTCACCGGTAGGCGAGAAGCCCAAGGGCGATAGCAGTACGATGGCACCCTGATTCAGTATGCTTTTCATGGTGTCGGTGTCCAGCTTGCGCACAGCGCCCGCATGCTGGTAGTCGACACCGTCTATGATGCCTACGGGTCGGGCGGTCACAAAGTTGCCCGAAATAACGCGTATACGGGCATGCGACATGGGCGTATTGGGCAGGCCCTGGCTAAACGACGCTTCTATATCCAGACGAATTTCGCCAGCAGCTTCTTTGGCGCACTCTAGCGCCTCGGGGCTGGTGGGGTCAGTGCCACGTCCGAATTGTGTCTGGTAGCCTTTTAATTTAAGCTGTTCATTTACCTGTGGCCTGGAACCATGCACCAGTACCAGTTTTACTCCCAGAGCCGATAGCAGCGACAAGTCCTGTATCAGGGTGTTTAGCGCACCGTCGTTTACCAGTTCGCCACCAAAGGCAATCACAAAGGTCTTGCCTCGGAAGTCGTGTACATAAGGCGCCACTTCTCGAAACCACCTGACAAATTGCGCAGGGGCGAATTCAGGGGCGTCTTGGGCGGATACTGTTTCGTCGTAGCTAGGGTTCATACGGTATTTTAACGTGCAAAAAAATCATGTGGTCCATTAAAAATTATAATGACGGACTGCCTATCTAACCCCGAATTCATGCAAGAGTCAGTTAATTTGTTGGAAAATAAGCCTAAAGACAACACCCAGGGTAGTTTGCCTGCTACACGCCGCCCGCGTAGCACTCCACGCGATCGCCCAGTACCCGCGCCATTGCGGCCTTTGCCAGCGATCAGCTACCCGGAAGACTTACCTGTTAGCGCCAGGCGGGATGACATTGCAAAAGCAATTTCCGACCACCAGGTAGTCATCGTCTGTGGTGAAACAGGTTCGGGTAAAACCACCCAGCTGCCTAAAATCTGCCTGGAATTAGGTCGTGGCCGTAAGAAAATGATAGGCCATACCCAACCACGCCGTCTGGCTGCAACCTCTGTGGCCAAGCGCATCGCCGAGGAACTACATACCGAAATTGGCGACTGGGTAGGTTATCAAATACGCTTTAACGATCGCAGCGGACCCAATACTGCGGTCAAGCTGATGACCGACGGCATCTTGTTGGCCGAGTCCCAGCGTGACCCTATGTTGCGCCGCTATGACACCATTATTATTGACGAGGCCCATGAACGCAGTCTGAACATAGACTTCTTGTTGGGTTTTCTGCAGCAATTACTGCCACGTCGTCCTGATCTTAAGCTGATTATTACTTCGGCCACCATAGATGCAGATCGCTTTGCGCAGCATTTTGCCCATCAGGGCAAGCCCGCGCCGGTACTTGAAGTCTCGGGTCGTTTGTATCCGGTAGATATTCTGTATCGTCCTGTGTTGCAGGATAAGGCGCCAGTGGATAGCGACAGCCGTCGTTCCACAGCCGACGAAGAGCGTGACCTGATTGATGCCGTGGTCGATGGCGTAGCTGAATGCACGCGCCATGGCAGTGGTGATGTCTTGGTGTTTTTGCCGGGCGAGCGCGAAATCCGCGAAACCGTCGAAGGCTTGCGTAAAAGTCAGTTGGCGGGGGTGGAAGTCTTGCCGCTATATGCGCGACTGTCGCAGGCTGAACAAGAACGCATCTTCAAGCCCCAGGGCAATGCACGCCGGATTGTGTTGGCCACCAACGTGGCTGAAACGTCGCTGACGGTGCCTGGCATACGCTATGTGGTGGATAGCGGCGTGGCACGCATCAAGCGCTACTCATGGCGCAACAAAGTAGAACAGCTGCGTATAGAAGCCATCAGCCAGGCATCGGCTAATCAGCGTGCCGGGCGCTGTGGGCGCATAGGCCCAGGTATATGTATACGCTTATATAGCGAAGACGACTTCAAGGCCAGAGCCGCTTTTACCGATCCGGAGGTATTGCGGTCATCATTGGCGTCGGTAATTTTGCGCATGAAGGCCTTGCGCCTGGATGACGTTGAAACCTTCCCGTTTGTGGATCCGCCGCCCGGCCGGGCGATTGCCGACGGGTATCATTTGCTGCAGGAACTTGGCGCCATAGACGACGACAGGCAACTGACAGACACTGGCCAGACTTTGGCCAAGCTGCCAGTGGACCCGCGTCTGGCACGCATGATACTGGCCGCAAAGGATCAACAATGTTTATCCGAAGTGCTGATTATTGCGTCAGCCTTGTCGGTGCAGGACCCGCGCGACCGGCCTATGCAGGAACGCGAGGCGTCTGAAGCCGCCCATGCCAAGTTCGGCGATGAGAAGTCTGAATTTATTTCTTATCTGAAACTGTGGCGTTGGTATGGTGAACAGGTAGAGCACAAGGCCTCGCAACGCAAGCTGGTGGCCTTGTTGCGGCAGAATTTTCTGTCGCCCTTGCGCTTACGTGAGTGGCATGATGTTCATAGCCAATTGCTGGGCTTGGTGGCCGAGCAGGGCTGGCGTCTGAATACGTTGGACGCCACCTACGAACAATTGCATATGGCGTTGCTGGCCGGGCTGTTGGGCAATATTGGATTGAAAAGCGAAGATGGCGCCGTCTATCAGGGTGCGCGCGAAATTCGGTTTCATATCCATCCTGGATCGCGGTTGGCCAAAAAGGCTGGTCGTTGGATAGTTGCAGCCGAATTGATCGATACCAGCCGCTTGTATGCCCGTTGTGTGGCGCGTATCGATCCCGTCTGGCTAGAGCGGGCCGGCGCCCACCTGATACGGCGTGCGTGGTCAGACCCACGCTGGGAAAAAAAGGCTGGCCAGGTGGTGGCGAACGAACGCGCTACGCTTTATGGTTTAACCGTTTACAGCGGCAGGCGGGTGCATTTCGGGCGCATAGACCCGGTACAGTCGCGCGAACTTTTTATCCGCGATGGTTTGGTCGCAGGGGAAATTGAGACCTCTTTGCCCTTTGTACGTCAAAACCGCCAGTTGGTGCTATCCATAGAGAAACTGGAGCACCAAACTCGCCGCCCGGACATATTGGTCGATGATGCGCTGATCTATGCTTTTTATGATCAGCATCTACCCGCCGATGTATTCCAGACGGCTAGCTTGGAGAAATGGCATAAGCGTCTGGACAAGGCCCAGCAGCAGGCCTTGCTGCTGACGCGCGACGCCTTGATGCGCCACGATGCCGCTGGCATTACCACCGACGTCTTTCCCAAAAGCGTGCAGTGGTACGGGGCTCAGATGGCTCTGGACTATCATTTTGAGCCCGGCTCTGTGCGCGATGGCGTCACGTTGACCGTGCCCTTGTTTGTGCTTAACCAACTGGATGCCTGGCGCTGCGAGTGGCTGGTGCCCGGCATGCTCAAGGAAAAGGTGCATTTGCTGCTGAAATCGCTGCCGCAGAAAATTCGCCGCCATGCCGTGCCTTTGCCCGATTATGCCGCTGGCTTTTTTGACCGCTGGTTTGAGCGTGCCAATGACCCCGACAGCGGTTTGTTGGAGGCGATTGCTGCCGATATGTGGCAGCAGCTCAAGATCAGGCCCTTGCGTAGCGACTTCAAGGTTGAAACCCTACCTGCGCATCTGTTCATGAACTTCAAGGTCGTGGACGAGCATGGCCGCATGCTGTCGGGTGGCCGCAATCTGGATCAGCTCAAGGCAGAACACGGCAAGCAGGCTCAGGCGTCTTTTCAACGGCTGGCGGCCCATGACGATCAAGTGGCTCAGGCTTTGGCGCACGAACAGCTGACCGACTGGTCTTTTGGTCCTTTGCCGGAAATCATGGAAATACAACGCAAAGGTCGTTCCTTTGTAGGTTATCCGGCACTGGTGGACAGAAAAACTCATTGTGATCTGGATGTTTTTGATGATCCGGCTCAGGCTCGTGGTCAGCATAGGGCGGGTTTGCTACGCCTGTTTCGTTTGGGGCTGCGTGAGCAGGTCAAGTTTCTAGAAAAAAACCTGCCTGATTTGACACGCATGAGCATGCTGTACATCAGTTTAGGTACCCAGGAAGAGCTGCGCGAACAAATCATAGATTGCGCCTTGGCCCAGGCCTGTCTGGCCGAACCCTGGCCGCACGATCAAGAAAGTTTTCTGGCGCGCCGTAACGAAGGCAAGGCCAGGCTGGGATTGTTGGCTCAGGAAATTGCCAGATTGACGGCGCAGATATTGACGGAGTGGGCAGCTTTGCAGAAAAAGCTGCCCCAGGCCAAGGCGCATGTCGCAGCCTATGCCGATCTGCAGGGCCAACAGTCTTTACTGATGGGAAAATGGTTCTTAAGTAAAACACCTTATGCCCAGCTAGGCCATTATCCGCGTTACTTGAAAGCGGCCCAGGTTCGTATCGATAAGCTACGTGCAGATCCGGGCCGCGATGCGCGCCTGATGGCCGATATGGCACCCCTGTTGGTGCAGTATCAGCGCGCGATGGCCGCCTTAAAGGGCGCCCACGATGCTCAGCTGGCCGAGTTCGGCTGGCTGTTACAAGAGCTACGGGTTGCCTTGTTTGCCCAGGAACTGCGCACGCCCATGCCGGTTTCTGTAAAACGTTTACAAAAAGCTTGGTCCGCCATGCAACGATAGGCCCTTATTGGCCTGGGTCTGAGTACAATTCCCCCTATGACTGAAGCAATTTCTACACCCCCGTTTGTCCATTTACGCGTCCACTCCGAGTTTTCGGTGGTGGATGGCATCGCCCGTATTCCGGCCCTGGTCAAAAAAGCTGCTGGTTATGGGCAGCCCGCCATGGCCCTGACCGATCTATCCAATTTATTTGGTTTGATCAAGTTTTACCGTGCTGCCCGCAAAGCGGGCGTAAAACCTATTGCTGGCGCCGATATCTGGCTAGAAAACGAGGAGGATCGCGATAAGCCATCTCGTCTTTTATTGCTGGTCAGCAATCAGGCAGGCTATTTGGCGTTGTGCCAAATTTTGACGCGTGCCTGGCTGGAAAATCAGTACAAAGGTCGAGCAGAAGTGAAAACCGAATGGCTGATGGGTCAATCCGGTCTTATCCTTCTGTCCGGTGGGCGGGCTGGCGACGTAGGCCAGATGCTGGAAGCAGGCAAACGCGACGAAGCCGAGCGCCTGGCTGCGCAATGGGCCGCAGCCTTTCCCGGTAGCTACTACATAGAGCTGCAGCGCCTGGGTGTCGAAGGCGAGGAAAATTATGTGCAGGCCGCCATGCGTTTGGCAGGCAGCCTGGATTTACCGGTGGTCGCAACCCATGCCATCCAGTTCTTGGAGTACTCGGATTATCGCGCCCACGAGGCACGCGTATGTATTGCCGACGGCGAACAGTTAGGTAATGCGAAACGGGTGCGTCGTTTTACCCCGGATCAGTATTTTGTCGACTCAACGGAAATGGCGCAGCGTTTTGCAGACGTGCCGTCTGCCTTGGCGAACACCGTTGAAATTGCCCAGCGCTGTAATCTGACACTGGTGCTGGACAAGCCGCAGTTGCCAGACTTTCCTACCCCGGACGGTATTACGCTGGACGACTACATGGCGCAGTTGTCCGAAGAGGGCCTGGCCAAGCGCATGTTGCAACTGTTTCCCGACGAAACCGAGCGCCAGGCACAGTATCCGTTGTATTTGGAACGTCTTAAATGGGAATGTAAAACCATTATTGATATGGGTTTCCCCGGTTACTTCCTGATCGTGGCCGACTTTATCAACTGGGGTAAAAATAATGGCGTTCCCGTAGGTCCGGGGCGTGGTTCAGGTGCTGGGTCGCTGGTGGCGTACTCCCTGGGGATTACGGACCTGGACCCCATACGCTATGACTTGCTGTTCGAGCGCTTTCTGAACCCTGAACGTGTTTCCATGCCTGACTTCGATATCGACTTCTGTCAGGATAACCGTGAACGCGTCATCGATTACGTTAAGCAAAAATACGGTAAAGATGCGGTCAGCCAAATAGCCACATTTGGTACCTTGGGTGCCAAAGCGGTGGTGCGTGACGTGGGTAGGGTGCTGGAAATGCCCTATATGCTGTGCGACGGCTTATCGAAAATGATTCCGTTCAGCCCAGCCGACCCCTGGACGCTGGACCGCACTCTGAAAGACGAGCCTGCTTTCTTAGAGCGCTACGAGCAGGATGAAGAAGTCCGTGCACTGATCGACCTGGCCAAGCCGCTGGAAGGCATTACGCGCAACGTCGGCATGCACGCGGGCGGGGTGCTGATCGCGCCCGGCAAATTGACTGATTTTTGCCCCCTGTATTGCCAGCCTGGCATTGATGCCAACGCCGTGTCTCAGTTTGATAAAGACGACGTCGAGGCGGCGGGTCTGGTCAAATTCGACTTTTTGGGCTTGCGCAACCTGACCATTTTGGATTGGGCCGTGCGCTATGTGCGTCAGTTCAACGAAAATCGACGCGACTTTGACGTCATGGCCTTACCGCTAGACGACCTGAAAACCTATAAGTTGCTTAGCGAAGGCAATACTACGGCGGTGTTCCAGTTGGAATCCCGGGGCATGAAGGAGCTGTTAAAGAACCTTAAACCCAACACCTTCGAAGACGTGATCGCTATGCTGGCCTTGTATCGGCCCGGTCCTCTGGAGTCCGGCATGGTGGTGGACTTCGTCAACCGCAAGCACGGCAGGGCAGAAGTCGATTACTTCCACAAAGACCTGGAGTCTGTACTGTCCAGCACCTATGGGGTGATTGTCTACCAGGAACAGGTGATGTTGATCTCCCAGATCGTGGGGGGATACTCACTGGGTGGCGCCGACTTGCTGCGTCGCGCTATGGGTAAGAAGAAAGCCGAGGAAATGGCCGAACACCGCGCCATCTTTGAAAAAGGCGCGGTTGAAAAAGGCTATGACGCGGATCTGGCCGTCAAGCTGTTTGACCTGATGGAAAA
Organism: Burkholderiaceae bacterium; assembly: GCA_017983955.1. Lineage (GTDB taxonomy): Bacteria > Pseudomonadota > Gammaproteobacteria > Burkholderiales > Burkholderiaceae_B > JAGOAJ01. Next base: position 14,519 of record JAGOAJ010000024.1, on the reverse strand, counting down.
GTTCGCAGGCTACGGTTTCAACAAAAGTCACTCGGCTGCCTATGCACTAATTGCCTATCAGACAGCGTGGCTCAAGGCCTACCATCCGGCCGAATTCCTGGCCGCTACCTTGTCGTCCGATATGGATGACACCGACAAGGTGCAAATTTTCTGGAAAGACGCCTTGGCCAACGGGGTGGATGTACTGCCCCCCGACGTTAACGAGTCGTTTTACCGCTTCGAGCCCGTGCATGATGCACATTCCGCCAAGGGTCAGCCCCCGCGTACCATGCGCTATGGCCTGGGTGCGGTCAAAGGCACCGGGCAGGGTGCAGTCGAAGCCATTATCAAGGCCCGCACCGAAGGCGGCCCCTTTACCAGCCTATTCGATTTCTGCCGACGCATAGACCGTCATTCGGTGAACCGTCGCAGCATAGAAGCCTTGATCAAGGCGGGCGCGTTTGACCTGATCGCAGAAAACCGCGCTGCTTTATTAGCGACCGTACCTAGCGCCATGGAAGCTGCCGAACAGGCCGCACGCAGTGCCAATCAGGTTTCCCTATTTGCTGACAATGCTGACGACATCGTCCAAGACGAGCTGGCAAAAGTATTGCCGTGGGATTTGCAGACTCGGCTGATGCAAGAGAAAACTGCTTTGGGCTATTGCTTTAGCGGTCATTTATTTGATGCTTGGCGCGATGAAGTTCGTCGTTTTGCGCCCACGCCGCTGTCACGGCTGGAGCCCTCGCGTAGTCTGCAATGGTTTGCCGGGGTGCTGTCCTCCGTACGGCCCAAAATGACGCGACGCGGCCGCATGCTGTACGCCATCCTGGATGATGGCTCGGCTCAGGTCGAGGTCGCTATTTTTAACGAGCTCTATGAACAGCACCGTAACCGCCTCAGGGAAGACCGCCTGATTATCATTCATGGCAAGGTCAGCAAAGACGATTACTCCGGTGGGATGCGTGTCTCGGCTGACGAGGTGTTCGATTTACAACTGGCCCGCGAAGACCGTGCCCGTAGCCTGCGCATTACCCTGGATGACAAGGCCGACGCCGATAAACTGCGTCAGTTTCTTAACCCCTTCCGTGCCGAACCGGAAAATGGCGTGCCTGGCGTACCTGTGGAGATACGTTTGCGGCGCGACGACTTTCTGTGCACGGTCAGGTTGGGCGAGGAATGGCGAGTGCGCATGGCCGACACCTTGCTGGCGCAATTGAATGACTGGACCAAGCCCGATGGCGTGGAGATCAATTATTCATGAGGTCTTTACGTATTTTGCACTCTGAAGCCGCCACCAGTTTTGGCGGCCAAGAGCAGTACATATATCGCATGATGCTGGCGATGCGCGAACGCGGCCACCATCTGGAAGCCGTGTGTCAGCCTCATGCCGTGTTGGCCGAGCGATTGCGTGATCAAGGCTTTACCGTGCACACCACCTATATGGATGGTCCGATAAATTTTGTGAAGGCTGCCAAAAAAATAAAAAACATACTGCGCCAGGGACACTTTGATGTCCTGAATACCCATAGCCGGCGCGACACGATAGTCGCGGGCTGTGGCGGGCGCTTGGCACGTACACCATTGATAGTACGTACGCGTCATCTGGCCAACAAGGTCGGCTCTTTATTGTCCTATACCGTGATACCTCATCGTGTCACCACCGCCAGCGATTTTGTGCGTCAGCACCTGATTGATCGTGGCGTTCAGCCAGATCACGTGGCTACGGTGTATCCCGCCGTGGATTTATCCCCTTTGCCAGAGTCCTCCAGCTTACGACAGGAATTGAACTTAAGCGCCAATGATATTGTGGTCGGTTGTGTGGCCGTCATGCGTGCTCTTAAAGGTCATAGGGAACTGATAGCCGCCATGCGGCCCTTGATCCAGGCTGATCCCAGGGTGCATTTGGTGTTGGTTGGTGGTGGTTCGCCTATGCTGGAACAGATGCTAGCCTATGTGCAAGAGCTGGGCCTGGAAACCAGGGTGCACTTTTTAGGTACACGCAGCGATGTACCTAATTTATTGGCTGGTTTTGATGTTTTTGCATTGGCTACACGTAAAGAAGCCTCGGGCACGGTTTTTGTAGAAGCTGGCGCAGCTGGCTTGCCTGTAGTGGGTACGGATGTCGATGGCGTACCTGAAATGATGCAGGCCGATATCAGTGGCTATTTGGTGCCGCTGGATGATCTGGCCGCTTTGACAACAGCCATACAGCGTTTGATCGATGACCCTGATTTACGTTACCAGATGGGTCAGGAAGGTTTGCGTTATTGTCGCCTGGAACAGCGCTTTGGCGCAGATGCTATGGTGCAGCGTATAGAATCCAGCTATCTGCGTTGGTTGGCCGAGCGAAAATCATGACATCTGCTAAAACTGTTCCCATTCTGATGTATCACCATGTCACCCCGGTGGATGGTTCGATTACGGCATCACCGGCTAATTTTGAAGACCAACTGCGTTGGCTGTCGCGGCGTGGGTATACTTCGCTGACCACTGAACAGTTTGCAGGTTTTTTAAACGGCCAGCCTGTTCCCAAGAAATCTGTACTAATTACTTTTGACGATGGTTATCTGGATAACTGGGTTTACGCCTATCCTTTACTGAAACAATATCAATTCAATGCGGTGATATTTTTGGTGACTTCGTGGGTCAACCATGGTCCGGTACGCCCCCATTTAGGGCAGGGCACCTTACCGGAAACGCCATCGCATACTGAATGCGAACAACGTATCGCCGCGGGTCACAGTGACGACGTCATACTGCGCTGGAGCGAAATTCAGGCCATGCGGGCGGATGGTGTGTTCGAGTTCCATAGCCATACAGACACCCATACGCGTTGGGACTTAAGCTCGCAAGCCGCTCAGAAAAACACCTTGATGGCCAATGAACTGGCGCGTTCGCGTCAGGTGCTGACCGACAACCTTGGCCAGGTATCGCCACATTTTTGCTGGCCCCAGGGGTATTTTGACGCAGACTATGTACAACTAGCCCAAGACGCGGGGTTTCGCTATTTATATACGACCCAGGCTTTTGGTCAAAACAAGCCAGGTAGCGACCCAGCCCATATCTATCGTTTTGCGGTACGTAATACATCGGGTAATTCCGTGGGGCGGCGCATACAGGTGGCCAGGCATCCCATCATAGGCCCGCTATTTAATCGCTGGAAACTGTGGAAGCGCTCACTTAGGAAAGCCGCGTGAGCCCGCCTGTCAGCATGCCCCCAGCCTCGCAGATTATGTTGTCGGTCATCATTATTAGCAAAAACGAGGCCGCTCATATTGCTGATTGCATAGCGTCTGTTAGTTTTGCCGATGAAATCATCGTGGTCGATTCTGGCAGCACCGATGGCACCCGCGATATCGCCGCCGCCCTTGGCGCTAAAGTCACTTTGACACCAGATTGGCCAGGTTTCGGCCCTCAAAAAAACCGAGCACTGGATTTGGCCCAAGGCACATGGGTATTGTCCATAGACGCTGACGAACGGGTCACGCCTGAATTGGCTGCTGAAATACAGCAAGAATTGACCCAGCCCCGCGCCGCCGCTTATAAAGTTTCCAGACTATCCAACTTTGCTGGTCGCTGGATACGTCATAGCGGCTGGTGGCCGGATCATGTGCTGCGTTTGTTTCGCCGCGACAGTGCCCGGTTCAAGGACGTTGCGGTGCATGAAAGCGTGCAGACTTCATCGGCCGTGGCGATATTGAATGGCCATTTTCTGCATTACCCCTACGCCGACCTTGAAAGTTTTATTGCCAAAATAAATCATTATTCGACCGAAGCCGCGCAGATGATGTACGCAAAGGGCAGACGGACCAGTTTGATGGGGGCGATTGCTCATTCAGTCTGGACCTTTGTGCGTATCTACCTGATACGACGGGGGTTTTTGGATGGTAAGCAGGGCTTCATCCTGGCCGCCATGGGGGCTGCGGGCAGCTTTTTCCGTTATAACAAGTTGCTATGGCTGATGAACCAAGACCAGTCTGCCGCCTCACGTCCTGATGACAGGAAAGTTGATACATGAAGCTATTATTCACTGACATTCACCAACATAATGGTGGTGGCCATGTGACGTATATTCTGGGCCTGCTGGATGCGCTTAGGCATGACCACCAGGTGACGCTGGCGGCACCGAGCACCAGTCGTCTGTATCGTTATGCCAGCCAATTGGACGGCGTGACCGTGGTGCCAGGGGCTTACACTAGCCGGATACTGACCTTGACCGCCGAAGTGGCGCGTTTGCGCCGTTATTTGGCGCAGCAGCAGTTTGATCTGGTGCACGTTAACGCCTCGGCCGATCACCGACACGTCATGCTGGCCAGGCTGGGCCTGAACACCCCGCCTAAAATTGTTTGGACTAAGCATAATCTGCACCCGCTAAGTAGTTTTGGACATAAGTTACGGGCGCGCTTCGGGACGGACGGCGTTATTGCCGTGAGCGATTTTGTACACAAGGTATTGTTGGATAGCCCCTATAGCAAGCTGCCGTTGTACACGATACGGCATGGCATAGACCTGACCCGTTTTCAGGTGGCCAGCAGCGACGAAAAGCAGCGTCAGCGTCAGCGTTTTTTGGGGCCGCTTGCCGATGATGTACTTGTGCTGGGCAGCACGGGTGGCACGGATTTTGACAAAGGTTGGCTGGATTTGGTGGCTGCCGTGGCGAAATTACCGCCTGCAGACCAACAGCGTATCAGGATACTGGTGGCCGGTGATCTGCCCGATGACGATAGACGGCAAATGGTCGCCACGCATGGTTTGACAGAAAATGTCATTTTCCCCGGGCTAGTTGATGATGTGCGGGATGTGCTTGCCGCCTGTGATGCGGGCTTTGTGCTGTCGCATCACGAGGCCTTGTCATACGCGTGTCGTGAATCGCTGGCTAGCGGCTTGCCTACGCTAATTTCGGATGCGGGCGGTTTGCCTGAAAATCTGGAGCATGGCGTTGAAGGTTGGATAGTCCCGGTACGTAATACCCAGGCCATCGCTGATGTACTGAAAAGCCTATTGGCGCAGCCCCAGATCTTGCCGTCTATGGGCCTAGCCGCGCGTCTGCGTAGCGAGCGATTTTTTTCCATGCAAGACTTTGTACAAAACACCCTGGGTGTGTACCAACGTGTTTTGGCGTGCGGTTCATAAACCGCACCGATATAATGAGTCAGATGATACCCATACTTATGTACCACCAGGTTGGTTTGCCTGCACCGCGCGGTACGCCTTATCGCGGTCTTACCGTACATCCCACTGCTTTTCGACGACAGATGCTGTGGCTGCGCCGTTTCGGGTACCGTGGCCTGTCCATGCGTGATCTTATGCCCTATATTCGTGGCGAGCGTCACGGCAAAGTCATAGGCATTACCTTTGATGACGGCTATCGCAACGTACTGGAAAATGCCTTACCAGTGTTGCGCGAAGCCGACTTTACCGCCACTAATTATTTTGTGGCGCGTCAGATGGACGGCGGTAACGTCTGGGATTACGAAAAAGGCATACCGCACTCCCCACTAATGTCACGTGAAGAAATCTTGCAATGGGCTAGTGCGGGCCAGGAAGTCGGGTCCCACACTCTGGACCATCCTTTTTTACCTGACCTGTCGCCGGAACTGGCCAACTATCAAATTCATCAGTCAAAAATTGAGCTGGAACAGTCCTTAAATGTTGAGGTGTCAGCCTTTTGCTATCCCTATGGCGGGCAGTCGGATGCTGTGCGCGAGATGGTGAAAAAGTCAGGTTACGCCAATGCCACTACTACGGCGGGCGGCCTGGTGCGTCCTACAGACGATGTCTTTGCTTTGCCGCGGGTTACGGTAGCGCGTACCACTCACATTGTTCGTTTTCTGCAGAAATGCCTGACTCAGCTTGAAGACAAGCGCAGACAGGACTAAATAGTTAGGTTCCCGCGCTATGACTCGTCGATTAAAAATTGCGTTTGTTGTCGACCGCTATGGCAATCGTTATGGCGGGGCCGAGGCCTATGGCGTCGAACTGATGCGGGTATTGGCTCAGGACCACGATGTCACGGTATTTGCCCGTCAATACGATCCAGCCTGCGATCTCAGTCTGCCTTTTGTTCCCTTGCGCAGTTGGTCGCGCTGGCCTAGTTGGGTACGGGTATTGATTTTTGCCTGGCGTGCCCGGCTAGCCACGCGGTCAACTTACGATATCGTGCATTCACACATGAATGGTTGGTGTGGCGACATCGAGGTCGTGCATGTCACGCCAGTGCGTTACAACTGGCGGGTGCGGCCCATGGCCTGGCACAAGCGCTGGCTGTCTTATGTTAGTTTGCGGGTGCAAACCTATTTAGGTCTGGAAGCGCGACGTGTGGCCCAGCGCCCCGGTCATCGCACCGTGGCGGTTTCTGGCTTGATTGCCGATCAGTTGAAGCAGGCCTATGGCACGCAGTTGGCAACTACCGTTATCCCGCCCGGTGTATCGCGACCTGCTGATGTCAGTGTGCAACAGCGCCAACAGCTACGCCAAGAACTGGGTTTTGGCCCTGACGATCAGGTGTGTCTGTTGGTGGCTCGCAACCCCTTGCGCAAAGGTTTACCTACCGTGCTGCAGGCGTTAGAACTGTTGCCCAATCATGTCAAGCTGATGGTGGTGGGCAGCAATGTTGCCAGTCGCGATTACATTTATAAGTCATCCCGATATCAACCCTTGGCAGAGCGTATCAAACTGGTCGAAGCAACTTCTGATGTGGCGCCGTACTATGCGGCTGCGGATACCTATGTGCATCCTACCTTGAATGACAGCTTTGGCATGGCACCTTTAGAAGCAATGTCCTTTGGCTTGCCGGTTATTCTTAGTCCCAGCCCTTGGTGTGGTTTTGCCCAGTATGTCCAGGATGGGCACAGCGCTTTGGTGTTGTCGCATCCCGAGAACGCCGCACAACTGGCAGAATATATTGCCCGGCTTGGTGACCGCCCAGACTTGCGGCAGCAACTGCTGCAAGGGGCTAATGACGTCGTTGATAGGCACAGCTGGGAATACATCGCGCAGCAGTACCAAGCCCTATATGATGCAGTGCTAGCCGAAAAAATCACCGCACCCTGATAGCTTAAATCCAGCCACGCATCCAGTAAACCAGCAGCCCCACATATTCTTTGACAATAGATCGACTGGCGTTCAGCGCTCGTATATTAGGTTGCCAGAAAGAAAAGTCAGGGTCGTTGGGGACCACAATTTGCGGTGACGATGGCGCGGGAATAGCGGTGACGCCTTGTTTGCGAAAGACGGCCATAGCCCTGGGCATGTGCAGGGCCGACGTCACCAGCAGTACCCGAGTGATATGGCGTTTTTTTAGTTCTTGCAGGGTATAAAGGCCATTCTCATAGGTGGTGAAGCTGCGAGTTTCCAGAATAATCGCTGACTTGGGGATATCTTGTTGCGTAAGTGCGTTCGCCATCATCTGCGCTTCGCTGATACTGCCATCCAGTGCGGCGCCCGATACCAGTATCAGCGGCGCGCGATGCGCCTTGAAAAGTAGGGCTGCTGTGTCAACCCTGGGGACGGCGGTAGCGCTGTCATAAGGCTCAAACCAGTTGGCGCGACTGTTGGCTGTGCTGCCCCCCAGTACGACTATGGCCTGAGCCGGCGGCAGGTCTGATGGCATGCTATGTGGGTATAGCTGCTCTAGTCGGCCCCCGGCCCATAGGGATGATGCGGGCAAAGACCAGAACAGGGTCCAGCAGATGGCGCTGGTGGCAATAAAAACTGCGGTTTTGCGCTGACGCAAAATAAATAGCGCTGTGGCAAGCAGTAGCAAGGCCATGCACAGGTTCAGCGGGATCACAAGGTTGGTCAGGAAACTGGAAAGTGTCATGTATGCCATTTGTGTAATTCAGCCCAGTAGGGCAAGCACCTGTTGCATGGTCTGTTCCTGAGTAGGCCAAGCCGACGCCGAGCCCAAGCAGTGTGCATGACTGGACCAGGGCCCAGTGCGTTTCTGGTCGGTAACGCCAAACAAGGTTAATTGCCGGGCGCCCGCTGCTGCCGCCACATGAGACACCCCTGAGTCATTGCACACAACCAAAGCAGCAAGCTGAGTCAGTGTAGCAAAGGCGCCTAGTTTTAAGGGTGGTAAAAGCAGGGCGGTGGGGGCATTTTGTCGCGCTGCATCTACTTCAGAAGGTGGGGGGCACATCACCACAGTATGTCCCAGGCTTTGCAACTGACGGGTCAGCTCATTGAAATGCGGCCAGACTTTGACTTTGCCCTTGTGCAAGCCTGTGGCTGTGGGGGCTATCAGTATGAAGCTGCCTGCACTAATGCCCGCTGCACTCAGGGCGTGTGCAGCGTCTGTATGATGCTGTCCTGTTAGCTCCAGGCCCAAGTCCTTATCCGGTCCATCTGGCGGTACGGGCAAATTCCAGCGTTTTAACGCTTGTACGGTCAGTGCATGCCAGGACAGTACGGCATGCCGTTCGCTTTGGGGTTTGTTGATAGGCCAGCGCAAGATCAGGCTGCGGCCATCGTCGCGGTAGCCTGCGGACGCTATTCCAGCAAACTTGAACACCATGGCGCTGGACAGCGAATCAGGCAGCAACAGGCCGCGCGAGCCTCTGGGGTAGTGCTTTCTACGATGGCCATGCACCGTGGCTCTGTCCTGGCGCCAGTGCCCAGTCATCTCCAGGAATCCGGCCAAAGGATATGCAGCCAATAAATCACGAGCCCATGAGCGTGCACACACAACGACGGGCACGCGAGTCTCCAGTAAAGCATGCAGGCTAGGCAGGCTCATGCAGACATCGCCTATCCAATTGGGCAGGCGTACATAGATGGCGGAAGGAGTATGCATTAATAAAGGCTAGCGTCAGAGGCGGTATGATGGCCGATGTTGAAGGATAACGTTGCAGCGCAAGAACGTTAAAATAATCCCGTAATAGTATATAAGCGAGTTCCACTTTAATGTCAGCATCACCGGCCGTTCCGTCCGATTCATCTCCTGTTAAGTTTGACTTGTGGCGGCGTATCTACAGTCGCCTTGGGCCATACTGGAAAGTCGTGGTTGTCGCGGTCCTGCTGGTTAGCGTGGCAGCAGCCACCCAGCCCACCTTGGCAATCATTATGCAGCCTTTGCTGGATGATGGGTTTTCCGGGCACAAGCCGTCCTATATGTGGTCTATTCCGTTGGCGGTCATAGGCTTGATGCTGGTACGCGGCCTGAGCACCTTCGCCAGCACCTATTTGCTGGCCTGGGTGGCTAACAATATGCTGCTGGGCTTACGCAAAGAAATGTTCCAGCGCTTGCTGGCGCTGTCGGACGAGCAATACAAAAAAGGTGATTCCGGCCGTTTGCTGAATCGCTTCACCATAGATGCTGGCGTAGTCACCGGTATAGCCACCGAAGTCATTACCGTACTGGTGCGCGAAACCCTGGTCGTGGTGGCCTTGTTGGCGGTGCTGCTGTACATGTCATGGCAATTGACGTTGATCGTGTTGATCATGCTGCCTATTTCCGCCTTTATAGCTCGCTTGTTTATCAAGCGCTTGCGGCGTATTAATCGCGACACCATCTCCATGAACGCCGAATTGACGCGTGTGGTGCGTGAAAGCATAGAAGGCCAGCGCGTTATTAAGCTGTTCGATGGCTATGAGCGCGAGGGCGGACGCTTTCAGTACGTTAATGGGCGGCTACGGCGTTTTGCCATGCGTGCCGCCAGTGCCGATGCGGCCATGTCGCCTCTATCGCAATTTTTTGTGGGCCTGTCGGTCGCCGCTGTGATCGCCGTGGCCTTGTATCAGGCCAACACCCAGGGGCTGACCGTAGGTAGTTTTGCTGCCTTCATGGCCGCACTGGGACAAATCTTTGACCCCATCAAACGTCTTACCAATATCGCAGGCACCATGCAGCGCATGCTGACGGCCGCGGAAAGCGTCTTCACCTTAATAGATCAAGAACCCGAAAACGATACAGGCAAAAAGCTGTTTGAGCAGCGCGTCAGTGGCAGAATTGAGTTCAAGAATGTGTTCCACCGCTTTGCCGATGCTCGCAACGATACCGTTGCCGATGTGTCATTTGTGGCCGAACCGGGGCAAACCATAGCTTTGGTAGGGCGTTCGGGCAGTGGTAAAACTACCTTGGTAAATATGCTGCCGCGTTTTGTATATCCCACAGCGGGTGAAATCAGCATAGACCATACCAATATTTTGGACGTGGATTTGCGCAGCTTGCGCTCGCAACTGTCTCTGGTTAGCCAGGACGTGGTGTTGTTCGAAGGCACTATCGCAGAAAACGTGGGTTATGGCGCTTTGCATGATGCCAGTCATGATGAAATCAATGCGGCATTGCAAGCTGCCAATCTCTATGAATTCGTTCAATCCTTGCCTCAAGGCATGGATACGCAGGTGGGGGAAAATGCCAGTCAAATGTCCGGAGGCCAACGTCAGCGCCTGGCTATCGCCAGGGCCTTGATAAAAAATGCCCCTATTCTGATACTGGACGAAGCCACCTCGGCATTGGACAGCGAATCTGAACGCCAGGTCCAGGATTCGCTGGAACGCCTGATGGCAGGGCGCACCACACTGGTGATTGCGCATAGGCTGTCCACCGTACAAAAAGCAGATTGCATACTGGTCTTGGATCAGGGACGCATCATTGAACAAGGCCGCCACGACGAACTGCTGCTGCAAAATGGCTTGTACGCATCGTTGTACAACATGCAGTTTCGTGACGCCGACACTGTCCTAGATCAGCCAGCACCTAATTTTGAGCAAGGAAATAACGTATGAAAATCCTTTTATCTGCATTCGCTGTTGCGATGTTGGCCGGCTGCGCTACATCTCCGGTAGGCGATAGCCTAGCCAATCAGGGGTTAGATGACTTGCGCAAGCCCATGTACTTGCGCACTGAACGGTTTATCCCTTTAACCTTTCCCCAAATTCAGATGGCGCTTATCCGCCACGAACGCTTATGTGGGACAGCGCCGGCATTCGCCGTCACTGAAGGCCAGACTGCCTACGGCACAATAATCCAGAAACAAAATCCCACTGACTCTTTAGATCAAGCCATCTTGGTGGACTTGACTTGGTTACAGCCCACCTGGAGCCAGGAAACGCGGGTTAAAGCCGAAGTGTTCAGCCGAAATGGCGGTAGCGCAGTCTCTCAGCGTATTGGTCAGATATTTGCCACGCTTGCTAACCCTGACGCATGTCCAGGCGATACTGAAGCAGATCAGCCGACTAAGCAGTAGTCACACTCACGTCGCTAGCGCCTGATACCCTATTACAAGAACAGTTGGCAGAGCGCGGGCACGCCGGCTGCTAAGGTGTGGGGGCCCATCACATGGGCAATAAGACGGATTCTGATTGTGGGGATAGGCTAGTGACAGAGAAACTAAAAGCGGCGGCAGTCGAGAAACTGCGTCAAGCCGGTGCAATAGTAGAAAACGAAAATGCCATTAACGCTATTTGTCGGGATATCGCCAAAGTAACAGGCAAGGTGAGATCACGTGGGCAGGCCATGGCCAAGTACATAGAAATTTATGTCAACACGCCAGATCCTGATGCGGAGGTTTTCATACCTCAAAAAGCGACCGTGCCACAGTGGGGGAAACGGGCCGAATACCGTCCACCTGCGCATTTTCGTGACGATGACATTGACCAGATGCCCAGACCGATTGCTATGTCAGGGCCAGGTATTGGCGGGGATAATGGGATGGGTAGGGGACGTTGATAGACAGGCGTTCAGGGCCGAGTTAGGGCATACTGAGCGCCTTATTACATAAAGAGGTCAGTATGACTAAGTTTCAGGTTGGTGATGTTGTGGTGTTAAAAAGCGGCGGACCACGCATGACCGTTACGCAAACAGGGCTCACACATAGCCGCGTTGAATGTACGTGGTTTACTGCCGAGGCAGAAATCAAGTCAGCATATATTTCTGACAGTGCATTAATTGAAAATAACTAGCTGACGCCGGGCGGCTAGCACGCCCGGAGCCTCACATCAAAACAATGTCGTAGTGTTCCTGGGTGTACTGCCCCTCGACTTCTAGCGAGATGCGCTTGCCGATGAAGTCGCCAAGCATCGCCAAGTGTTGGCTTTCTTCTTCAAGAAATAAATCGACGATGGCCTGAGAGGCCAGTATCCGAAACTCTTTCGGATTGAACTGACGCGACTCCCGCAGAATTTCCCGCAGAATTTCATAGCACAACGTGCGCGGTGTACGTACATTGCCGCGCGACTGGCAGGTAGGGCAGGGCTCACACAACTGATGAGCCAAGGAGTCACGCGTACGCTTGCGTGTCATTTCGACTAGCCCTAATTGGCTGAAGCCGCTGACCGTCATGCGAGTGCGGTCCTTGGCCAATGCTTTATTCAATTCTGCCAGCACCGCATTACGGTGCTCGGCATTATCCATATCAATAAAATCCAGAATAATTATGCCGCCCAAATTACGCAGTCGTAACTGGCGCGCCAGGGCTACTGCAGCTTCCAGATTGGTTTTGAAGATGGTGTCATCAAAATTGCGTCCGCCGACAAACCCGCCGGTATTCACATCCACCGTGGTCAATGCTTCGGTCTGATCAATAATCAAGTAGCCGCCGGACTTCAAATCTACGCGGCGCGATAACGCCCGAGCGATTTCTTCATCCACATTGGCAATATCAAACAAGGGCCGTTCGCCGCTGTAATGTGAAATTCTGTCCAATACCGATGGGGTGTAGGCCAATGCCCACTCCATCAGCTGCGCCGTTGTGGTGCGAGAGTCCACAACGATTTTTCCGGTGTGCGGACCCACCATGTCGCGCAACACCCGTTGAGCCAGGGTCAGGTCGGTATACAGCACCGAGGGCACAGGCTGAGTTTTTGCCCGTGTCACTATGCTGGCCCATAAAGTGCGTAAGTAAGATTGGTCTGCCTGTAATTCTTCGTCGGTCGCGACTTCGGCCTGCGTGCGCACGATAAAACCGCCACTGTCGTCTTCCGTCATAAAGCTCAACACCCGTTCACGCAGGGCGTTTCTATCTTCCTCGGATTCAATCTTTTGGGATATGCCCACATGAGGATCGTAAGGCAGGTGTACCAACATGCGCCCCGCAATACTGATTTGGGTAGAAAGCCGTGCGCCTTTGGTACCTAAAGGGTCTTTAATGACCTGCACCATTAGAGACTGCCCTTCAAACAGCAGCTTTTCTATAGGTGTCAGTACAGTACCCGCAGTGCGCTCAACCCGGTTCTGGCGTAGATCCCCTACATGTATAAAGGCAGCGCGTTCCAGTCCTATATCAACAAAGGCACTTTGCATTCCGGGTAATACTCGTACTATTTTGCCCAGATACAAACTGCCCACCTGACCGCGCTGTATGCTGCGTTCTATATGTAGCTCTTGAACAGAGCCTTGTTCGACCAGTGCGACGCGGGTTTCAAAGGGAGTAACGTTGATCAGAATGTCTTCGGTCATAAGTAGCCAGGGCTTGATACGTGATCTTTGCAGTGTATCGCGTCCGCTAGCTGTTATTTGCCTTAGTAAGACGGTACTTTTACTAGCTTGTTTTATGGTGGCGGTGAGATTGTTGGTCTGTAGTTGGGTTGCTTAAGTGGTGTTGTGGTGGTTGATCTGCCGTTGGGTTACTTAGGTGGTGGTTAGGTAGTTGATCTGTAGTTAGTTACTTAAACAGCATCGGCGGAGCCTGGGCAGATTCGCTCTGTCTCCCTGCTGCGCAGAAGTCGACTCCCACGAACCCACCCAGACTCCGCCTAGTGGGCTGTTTGAAGAGGTTTCGAACCTACGGCATTCATGGTGACAGGCGTCCTTGTTACTTGATAGGTATCACACACGCAGTTGTTTACGCCACCACCGTTTACCGCACCGTCTATTAAATATGTCTTCTGAATGGGCGACGAGCCCGTAGCGGCGAGGCCTTACGGCAGTCGCTTCGCGTAGCGGGCGACCGAGTAAGGCGCTCGGCGCGCACGGGCGGGGCAGCCTAAGTAACCCAGGCGGTTGCACTATATGCAGTGCTTCAACGGTACCCTCTATATAGAGCCTCGCCCGTCATCAGCGCGTTTCGCATGCCGAATCACGCGAATGGGACGCGGCGAAACGCGGATTACGGCACCACGTAAGTGGTGCGAGCCGGTCAATAGCCTCGATTCAATTTAGTTTTGCCCCGTTATGCACGACGAGATGACGGTTTGATGACGTTTGCCCTTTATTCGCAAAATAGTTTGAAAATAATTTCGTCTGATATTTCAAGTGGTTACTGCGATTTTGGCCATTTTCGGCCCGAATCCCTCGGGATTTCCCCCAAACCGACTTGCACAGATGAAAAAGACCGTGCTATAGTTCGGTTCTTCGCAGCACACATCTCAGGGTTTACCCTGATACGCCAACCGGCAAAACCGCCTAGACTTCAGGGTCTGGCAGCATGATCGGCCAGGTGGTGAGCAGCAAAGCGCAAGAGTTACAGCGCTGAAGGCAGTAGACAGAAGCTTCGGTTTCAGTGTATACTTCAGGGCTAGGTTTTGTGGCAGTAAGTAGGTCAACGCAGTACGGGCCGGTTTGAAAGTTTTAGGCGATACGCCAAACGAAAAAT
>JAGOAJ010000023.1 GCA_017983955.1 Burkholderiaceae bacterium | reverse complement strand
AACCAGGACAGCGTCGCGTTCGCGCACGACGAATACGCACGATGACAATACTGCCAGAACAATAACCAGCCCGACTAAAGCAGGAAAAAAGCGTTGCATGTTGTAGGGCTCCTAGCGGGAATACGGGCTGACATTCAGCGAGTTAGACTGCGAACCGCTGCCGTCAGGGACGGTGCGGGCGCGATCAGGTACGGCAGGACGCGCTGGCAAGGTGGTAGTAGCCGCTGCTGCCGTCGTGGCATTTTCCAGCGTAGAGCCACTGGATGTCGACTTGCTTGCCACCTGACCCATGATTTTATCCAACGGCAAATACAGCATGTTATTGCTGGACTGGGAATCGATCATGACCTTGCTGGAATTTTCCAGAATTTCCTGCATAGTGGACAGATACAGGCGTTCGCGCGTTATGGCAGGTGCCTTGGCGAATTCGATTTCCACACTGCTAAAGCGTGAGGTATCACCCTGCGCATCACCGATAACCTGGGCGCGATACCCTTCAGCCTGCTGCACCATGCGGGCAACTTGGCCTTCGGCCTCGGGAAGTACCTTATTGGCATAGGCATTTCCTTCGTTTATTTGGCGTTCGCGGTCTTGGCCAGCCTTAACGGCATCGTCAAACGCCGCCTGAACTTGTTCTGGCGGCTGTACGTTCTGTATAGCTACGGTACTGATTTGTACCCCTGTCTGATAAACATCCAGTATGCTCTGTGCCAGTTTCTGTACCTCGGTGGCGACTTCGGTACGACCTGAGTACAGCACAAAGTCCATGGGTTTTTTACCCACGATTTCACGCATGGCGGTTTCTGCCGCCTGGCGTACGGATTCGTCAGGCTGACTGGTTTTAAACAGGTAGTCAGGCGCGCCAGTGGACATCAGGCGGTACTGCACTACAAACTGCAGATCAACGATGTTTTCATCGGTGGTCAGCATCAGAGATTCAGGCAATACCTTGTTGCGAGCCGTGCCACGGAAGCCGACTTCGAACGTACGCAGTTGCGAGATGTTCACCATTTGGTGAGCTTCTATCGGATAGGGAAGACGCCATTGCAAGCCTGGCGGTAAGGTCTTGGTGTACTTACCAAACTTGGTCACTACAGCAACCTGCCCTTCCTGAACGATCAGAAAGCCACTGGCCGCCCACAAGCCCACTGCAGCCACAGCCAGCAGCGCGACTAACTTAGGTGAGCCCTTGGGTAATTGCAGACCACCGGTGCCATTGCCATTACCGCCACCACCGAAGCGGTTACCGCCCCGGTTAGGCTTACGGCCGAATAACGAACCCAGGCGATTGTTGAAATCGCGCCAGACCTCGTCCAGATCAGGAGGGCCATCGCCCTTGGCAGGACGGCGTGGCGGCTCGGAGTCGCTATTATTCCCACGCCCCCAGCCTGGATCATTCAGATTGTATATTTTCGATGTTAAACGCATTATTTCCCGCGATTTGACCTGATTCGACAATAGCTTCACGCAAACCATCTAAACCGGCGCGCTCCAGAGCGCTGACAAAGACTCGCGCAATGGTACCATGTTCGTTACGTTCTACTCGCGGTGCATAGCCCGCTTCGTCGATCTTGTTATATACCAATATCCGCGGAACTTCATCCGCACCGATATCGCCCAATACTTTATTTACTTCAGCTATCTGTTCGTCGCGTTGTGGACTAGCCGCATCCACCACATGCAACAGTAAATCGGCCTGAACCGTTTCTTCTAGCGTGGCACGAAACGCCGCGATCAATGTAGGCGGTAAATCCCGTATAAAACCAACCGTATCCGATACCACGACTTGACCCGCGCCTTCTACCCAGACACGCCGCGTGGTGGTATCCAAGGTGGCGAACAGCTGGTCAGCAGTATAAGCACCGGCCCGTGTCAGCGCGTTAAATAAAGTCGATTTCCCGGCGTTGGTGTAACCCACCAAGGATACAGACATTATATTACCCCGAGCACGTGAACGACGCTGCGTAGTACGTTGCCGCTGCACGCGCTTAAGACGCTCGCGCAGTGAACGAACCTTGTCGCCTATCATGCGCCTGTCCAGTTCTATCTGGGTTTCGCCAGGGCCGCCACGCATGCCGATACCGCCCTTTTGACGCTCCAGGTGGCTCCACATGCCAGTCAAGCGGGTGGACAAGTACTGCAAGTGCGCCAGTTCGACCTGCATTTTGCCTTCATGACTTTTAGCACGTAGGGCAAAAATATCCAGAATCAATGCCACACGGTCTATGACTCGACGCTGAAACTGACGTTCCAGATTGCGCTGCTGGGCGGGACTAAGCGGCTGATCAAACAAGACGATATCCACATCGGTGGAATCGGCCAGCAGAACAGCTTCCTGGACCTTGCCAGAACCAATAAACAATGCCGCATCAGGACGATCGCGTTTGGCGACCACATGACTGACAATATCAGCACCTGCGCTTTTGGCCAGCATGATGAACTCGTCGGCATGCGCCTGATAGTCGGGTTGCCCAAGGTCAACACTAATGACTAATGTTTTCATAAGCGGCTCACGAATAAAACGCCCGCCGGCGCGAAGCACACGGCGGGCATTAGGTCCTGCGAACGCACTTGATACTTATTCAGAAGGCTCTTCCACGTTGAGATTAACCGGACGAGCCGGAACCACGGTGGATATTGCATGTTTGTACACCATTTGGGTCACAGTGTTGCGCAGCAACACCACATATTGGTCGAAAGATTCGACCTGACCTTGCAGCTTAATTCCGTTGACCAGATAAATAGATACAGGAACGTGATCTTTGCGGAGGGCGTTTAGGAATGGATCTTGTAGTACTTGCCCTTTGTTGCTCATTGGCTAGGCTCCGATTATGTTGTTTTTAAAGTGAAGACGGGTGGAAACAATACACTGTACAGGGTTTTCCCTGAATGCGCACGTTCAGCCCCTGCCTAAGTAATAGCATACACCCGATGTCAAGGTTAATTGACTAGGATTTTTCTCAGTGTATTACATAGACGCGCGCAATCATCAGGAGTTCCCACAGTGATGCGTAAAAACTGCTGGATACGCGGTAACGTAAAATGCCTGACCAAGATACCATCCTGGCGCAAGCCCGCAGCCACTGACGCCGCGTCGTGATCGGGGTGGCGTGCAAACACAAAGTTAGCGGCCGATGGCAGCACCTGAAAGCCCATGGCAGTCAATTGCTTATCCAGATCATTGCGGGCACGAATAATGGCCTGGCAAGATGCTTGAAAATAATCAGTATCCAGTATGGATGCCATAGCCCCTGCCTGCGCCAAGCTGTCAACGGGATAGGAGTTAAAACTATCTTTGACCCTGATCAACCCATCCACAATCGCCTTGCTAGCCAAGGCAAAACCTACGCGCAAGCCAGCCAGTGCCCGTGATTTGGACAGGGTGTGTATCACCACCAGATTATCGTAGCGGCCCAACAAAGCAGATGCCGATTCGGCGCCAAAATCCACATAGGCCTCGTCCACGACCACGGGAATGTCCGGGTTGGCGCTGACTATGGCTTCAATATCAGCCAAGGATAATGCCATCCCGGTAGGCGCATTCGGATTGGCGAAAATAATGCCAGCGGGTCGCGTGCTGCGTGGCGCGGTGTAATCAGAGACACGTATGGAAAAATCATCGGCCAAAGGCACGAGTTCAGGCTGAATATCGTACATCTTGCAATAGGTACGATAGAAGCTATAGGTGATATCCGGCATCAGCAAGGGCCGATCGCCGTGCTGTAACAGGCCATCAAATACATGCGCCAGGACTTCATCAGAGCCATTGCCCAAAAACACCTGATCTGGCTGCAGCCCGTGAAGATCGGCAACGGCCGTGCGCAAAGCCAGCGCGCTGTAATCCGGGTAAAGACGTAAGGTGTCTGCGGTAGCAGCCTGGATGGCAGCCAGGGCACGTGGCGACGGGCCGTAGGGATGCTCGTTCGTATTGAGCTTGAGCAGGTTCGGGATAACGGCCTGCTCACCTGGCGTATAAGGCGTAAGTTCAGCGACATGGTCGCTTAAGAAACGGCTCAATGCATTCCCCTAAACATATGGGTTGTGGGATGACTTGAATTCTATGCGCAAGGGCGTGCCCGCGAGCTTGAATTCATTGCGAAAACGAGTTTCCAGATAACGCCGGTAGGAATCCGCGATAGCATCCAGACCACTGCCATGTATAACGATAAGCGGTGGATTCTGGCCGCCCTGGTGGGCATAACGCATCTTGGGCCGGAATATTCCCTTGCGTGGTGGCGGCTGCTGCTCGATCGAAGCCAGCAACGAACGCGTCAGCTTAGGCGTAGACAGCTTTGCAAACGCGGCAGCATGGGCAGCGTTGACCGATTTCAGCAAGGCGTTAACCCCTTGCCCGTTCAGCGCCGATACAGTGTGCATTTTGGCGAAAGACAAGAAACGCAACTTGCGCTCGAATTCGCGCAAGATACGGTCGCGATGCTCGCTGTCCAGACCATCCCACTTGTTGATGGCCACGACTAGGGCACGTCCGGTTTCCAACACAAAACCCGCAATGTGTGCGTCTTGATCGGAAATTTCTAACTGGGCATCCAGCATTAAGACCACCACGTTACTGGCCTCTATGGCCTGCAGCGTTTTAATGACTGAAAACTTTTCGATTGCTTCAAACACCTTGCCGCGACGACGTAAACCCGCCGTGTCTATCAGGGTGTAAGCCACCCCGCCACGATCAAAATCAATTTCTATCGCATCGCGTGTAGTGCCCGGCATGTCAAAGGCAATCACCCTTTCTTCGCCCAGCAAGGTATTGATAAGCGTGGACTTGCCAACGTTGGGACGCCCCACAATCGCCAACTTAACGCGGTGCGAGGTAAAGGGTTGCTCTGCAGCTACGGCGTCGTCGGGTGCTGCTTCATCTAGCGCGGACAGATCCGGGTCATGGTCGTCGGGTACAAAATCGTCTTCAAGTTGGTCGTCTTGCTGGGCGTCATCGTCCAGCCAGTCCAGAGCCAGCTCTATCAGGTCCACCACGCCATCGCCATGCGACGCCGAAATCGGATGAGGTTCACCCAGACCGAGCTCATGAAATTCCACGGCTGCCGAGCCATAACGCATGCCTTCGGCTTTATTGACCGCCAAAACCACACGCTGACTGGTTTTACGCAGCAGGCTGGCGATTTCATGATCGTGTGCGTTAATGCCTGCACGGGCATCAACCAGAAAGATGACTACGTCGGATTCCGCAATGGCTTGCTGAGTTTGCCGGGCCATTTCCAGCAGTATGCCGTCTTTAGCGACGGGCTCGAACCCCCCAGTATCAATAGCGATAAAGGGGTGCTTACCGATCCTGCCTTCGCCATAATGGCGATCGCGGGTCAGCCCGGCAAAGTCAGCAACCAGTGCTGCTCGCGAACGCGTAATGCGATTGAACAGCGTGGACTTGCCAACGTTGGCACGCCCTACCAGTGCAACTACCGGCTTGAATTCAAGGTTTTTCAATTGATACCAACCAACAACAAATTACCACCACCGGTTTGCACCAGCACGCCGCGTGGGGTGGCGACCAGCGGTGAAAGAATGGCGCCGCCGCCAACATTGACGCGGCCCAGCAAATGACCGTCGGTACGCGACAGGAAATGTACATAGCCCTCGAGGTCACCAAAGGCCAAGGCCTGAGGAATGACGGCGGGCGATGACAATCGGCGATTACGCAGACCGTCTTGTTTCCAGACTTCCTGGCCATCAGCCAGGCTATAGGCGTAGACCGTATCGCGCTGAGTGGCGGCATAAACATACTGAGAGTCTGATGTCATGCCTGTGCTGCTGGAAAACCGTTGTTCCCAGATGGGCATACCGCCTTGCGAGACATCAAAACACACCATACGGCCCTGATAAGACACGCCACACAGCAATGGACCCTGTATTTGGGGAATACCCACCACGTCGCTGATGCGTTCCAGGTCGGTAGCACCCTGCGAGACCGATACCGTGCCTTCCCATTGGACATGGCCATTGGTAACGTTGATGGCGATCAGTTTGCCGTTGGGCAAGCCGCTAATCAGCAGGCCATCGACGATACGCATTTGCATGCTGGTTTTAAGGGCCAACGCAGGACCTGGGCGCTGGATATTCCAACGCGGCTCGCCAGTAGCGGCATCAAAGGCCTGTATGCGATAGTCGCTGCTGCGAACAATCACCATGCCATTGCCCACGACTGGAGGCACGCTGACTTCGCTAGTGGCCTTGGCCTGCCAGACTTGCACACCCTGGTCGTTGTAGGCCGTTACTGTGCCGTCGGCAGCGGCAACAGCCGTAATTTGACCGTCCGAGCCCGCACCTGCGGATAATTTTCCGCCTGTATTGGCCTGCCACTGGACTGCCCCAGTCGCCAAGTTGACTTTGCTAACGCTGCCACTAGGTGTAGCCGCATAGACAGACTCACCCACCAGAGTAGGGGCAAAGCCATAGCCGCCGCCACTGCCCACGGACACAGTCCAGGCGACATTGGCCGATACCCCGGCTGCGTACTCAGTCAATGGAACGGGTTCATAGCGTTCATTCTTGCTGGAGAACATGGAACACCCCGCCAGGGCAAGCACGCCCAGGGCTAGGACAGAACTACGTAAAACACGACGAGCAATGGCTGTTTGCATGTATTAAGCTCCACCTAAAGCATCTATTTTTAGTTGCACGATTTGTGACACAGGGTCGCTACCCAGCGCCTGTACGGCAGTTTCCCAGGCAGCACGCGCTTCGGCGGTTTTACCCTGAGCCATCAAGGCATCGCCCTTACGGTCAGCGTACAAGCCGGCAAATGCCGCTGGAGCGTTATCCAGTTGGGCCAGCGCCTGATCATAGTGCTGCTGATCAATAAGTATGCCAGCCAGACGCAATTTAGCCAAAGGCACTAGCGCCATGTCGCTACTGTTTTTAATTAACCACTCTAGTTGTTCGCGTGCGCCGTCCAGGTCGTTACGAGCCTGTAGGGCCTGCGCGGCCACCAAAGCACCACGCGTGGTGTAGCCCGATTGTGCAAAATCAGTGCGCAATGTACTGCTGGCCGCCTTGATGCGCGCCAGGGCATCATCGCCCTCTTGACCCGTAGCGGTTTCCAGGGCTTCGAAATAGCTCATGGCCTGGTTGGACTGATGCCCCTGATACCACTGCCAGCCACGCCAGCCCACGATACCAGCCACAATAACAAACACTATAACCGCGCACAATGTGCCGTAACGGTCCCACCATGCACGCAAAGCGTCCAGTTTTTCCTGTTCTTCTAGATCGTATGCCATGCTTTAAACCTTTAATGTCAACTGTGTAACCAGGCGATCGAAGGGGATCGCTTCCTGCTGTTCTTGAACTGCATCCACGGGCTGACGCAGCCACTTGACGCTGGCTGCGCCTTGGGCGATTTCATTATCGCCAATAATAACGGCCACGGCTGCCCCGCTAGCATCAGCGCGCTTGAATTGCGCCTTGAAGCCAGACGGGCCGGCGTGGACAATAACCCGCAGTCCAGCATCGCGCAAGGATTCGCCCACCATCGCCGCCCGACGACTGGCATCTGGCCCCTGGTGTATCAAGTAAACCTGACATTCGGCCTGAGGGAGTTGCGGTGCTGACTGCATCCATAAATCCAGTAGCCGCTCTACGCCTATGGCAAAACCTACTGCTGGCGCGGGCTTGCCGCCCACTAAAGCGATCAGGTCATCGTAACGACCACCGCCGCATACCGTGCCCTGGGCGCCCAAACGATCGGTTACCCATTCGAATACGGTCAAATTATAGTAATCCAACCCACGCACCAGGCGCGGATTCAAACGGTATTCTATGCCCGCATCATCCAGGCGCTGACATACGGCCTGGAAGTGGGCCAGTGATTCTTCGCCCAGGAAATCAAATAAGCGCGGTGCCTGGTTGGCCATGTCCTGCATCTGAGGATTTTTGGTGTCCAGCACCCGCAAAGGGTTGGTGTACATACGCCGCTTCCCTTCGGCATCCAGCACATCTTTGTGCAGTTCCAGGTGAGCAATCAACGCGGCGCGATGCGCAGCACGCTCATCGGCCTGCCCCAAGGAATTCAGCTCCAGGCGTATATCGGTCAGACCCAGCAGCTTCCACAGGCGCGCCAGCATAAGGATTTGTTCGGCGTCCACATCAGGCCCGGCAAAGCCCAGGGCTTCAACGTCTATTTGATGAAACTGACGATAACGTCCACGCTGCGGTTTTTCGTGGCGAAACACAGGTCCCATGGCATAGACGCGATGCGGCCTGTCGTAGAGCAGGTTGTGTTCTATGGTGGCCCTGACCATGCCAGCGGTAAATTCAGGCCGCATGGTTAGCTGTTCATTATTCAAGGCATCGGTAAAAGAATACATTTCCTTTTCGACGATATCGGTAACCTCGCCTATGCCACGCGTAAATAGCCTGGTGTGCTCCAGGATGGGGGTGCGCATATTGCGGTAGCCATAGCTGGCCAGCCAGTCACGAACTATGGATTCCAGGCCTTCCCACTGGGCACTGCTATCCGGTAATACATCTTTCATGCCGGTTAAGGCAGGAACCTTTTGAAACGACGACGTCATAAACTATTCTTGATTATTGGGTAACAGGACCCGATTCATTGGTGCCGGACAACAATGGCGCACCGTAGCGCCGCTGCACGTATTGTTCGACGATGGACTGAAATTCTTGCGCAATGGTATCGCCTTTCAGGGTCTGAGTGCGCTGACCATCAATATAAACCGGCGCAGACGGGACTTCCCCCGTGCCGGGCAGGCTAATGCCTATATCGGCATGACGGCTTTCACCTGGCCCATTGACCACGCAACCCATGACGGCAACATTCATGCTTTCCACGCCAGGATAACGGTTTTTCCAGATGGGCATCTGCTGACGCAAATACGTTTGTATGCTGTCGGCCAATTCCTGAAAAACGGTGCTGCTGGTACGACCGCATCCTGGGCAAGCCACCACCATAGGCGTGAAGGCACGCAAACCCATGGTTTGCAGAATTTCCTGGGCGACGATGACTTCACGACTACGGTCGCCACCGGGTTCGGGAGTCAGTGAGATTCGTATGGTGTCGCCTATGCCCTGCTGCAACAATACCGCCAAGGCTGCCGTGGAAGCCACGATGCCCTTGCTGCCCATACCGGCTTCGGTCAGCCCCAGGTGCAGCGGATAGTCGCAACGCGATGATAGATCCTGATAGACCGTAATCAAATCCTGCACATGGCTGACCTTGCAGGACAGCACAATAGCGTCTGGCGACAAGCCCAACTCTTCGGCGCGTTGGGCGTTGGTGATGGCGGACACCACCAAAGCGTCGCGCATAACGGCCTGTGCTGTCCAGGGCTGGGCGCGGCGACTATTTTCATCCATCATGCGCGCCATCAGTTCGTGATCCAGGCTACCCCAGTTAACGCCTATGCGTACTGGTTTCTGGTGGCGGCAAGCGATCTCTATCATCTGCGAGAAGTTATCGTCGCGTTTTTTACCTCCGCCCATATTACCGGGGTTAATGCGGTATTTTGACAAGGCCTGGGCGCACTCGGGAAACTGGCTAAGCAGCTTGTGACCGTTGTAGTGAAAATCGCCCACCAAGGGCACAGACACACCCATGCGGTCCAGCTGTTCGCGTATGGCAGGCACTTCGCGTGCGGCTTCTGGCGTGTTGACCGTGATACGCACCAGTTCGGAACCCGCCAAGGCGAGTTCTTTGACCTGTATCGCGGTGGCGATAGCATCCACCGTGTCCGTATTGGTCATGGACTGCACCACCACAGGTGCATTGCCACCAATTTGCACAGCCGTACCGCCCCAGCGCACGATAGCGCCACGGGTAAGCCGTGATTTGGCTGCGCCAACCGGTAAAGGAAGACTGGCGCCTGATGCGTCCAAGATATCTATCATGATTTCAGTGTTTTCAGCCAGTCCAGCACCAGCCATGATTCAGGAATCCAGCCGCGCTCTATGGCGTAGAAGGCTGCAACAAACAACAAAGCCAGAATAACAAGCAGCCAACCCCAAGGCCTACGTACTGGTTCGCCCTGCATGTGCAGGTCGGTAGGCGCTAAGGAACTGGGTGTGCCCGCATTGACAAAACTGGTCTTGACCGGCCCCACTTGATGATCCAGCATGGTCAACAAAGCGTCGACATCGGCTTCCAGGAAGCGGCCATAGTTTTTCACAAAACCCCGCAAGGGCATGCCTACAGGGAGGCGATCCCATTGTTCGGTTTCCAAGGCATCGAGCTGGCTGATAGAGAACTTCAGCCGCGACGATACTTCCGAGGGGGTGAGGCGCTGAGCCTCGCGCAATGCGCGCAATGTGCTGCCTAGCCCAGTAGCGGCGGCCGTATCGACGCTAGCAGACAAGAGTGGTGAGGCTTGATTCATCAACGTTCCTGGTGAATAGGAATAACCGCGCGATCTGGCAAACGCTGCTGAATACGGGTGCGGTCCTGGACATCGCCAGCCAACTGCCCGCATGCCGCAGCAATGTCGTCGCCGCGCGTTTTTCTTACGGTGGTTACTACGCCTGCGTCCATCAACAATCCAGCAAACTGACGTACCCTGGCCGCCGATGAGCGTTTAAGGCCAGACTGCGGAAATGGATTGAATGGAATCAGATTGAATTTGCAACGAACTTGTTGCGCAATAGTAACTAATTCTTTTGCATGTTGGTCGGTGTCATTAACGCCATCCAGCATGATGTATTCGAAAGTGATGAAATCGCGGGGGGCATACTGCAAATAACGATTACAGGCCGCCAATAGTTCAGCCAGGGGGTATTTGCGGTTCAGCGGCACCAAGCGATCGCGCAACTGGTCGTTGGGCGCGTGCAAAGACACGGCCAAGGCAACCGGACATTCCTGGCCCAAGCGGTCTATAAAAGGCACAACACCTGAAGTCGATACCGTAACCCGACGACGCGACAAACCGTAGGCGTTATCGTCCAGCATCAGGCGCAAGGCACCCAGAACCTGATCATAATTCAGCAAGGGCTCACCCATGCCCATGAACACCACATTACTAATAACCCGCGCAGGATCGGCGTTAGATGCTGCGCCGCCAATACGAGCGTTTTCCAGATCGGCCTGCACGGCACGCCGCGCATGCCATAGCTGCCCAATAATTTCGGCGGTTGTCAGGTTGCGATTGAAGCCCTGATAACCGGTAGAACAAAACGGACACGCTACCGTGCAACCAGCCTGGCTGGAAATACACAGGGTGCCGCGATCGTCTTCGGGAATGAAGACAGTTTCCACGGCATTGTTATTGCCGACATCGAACAGCCACTTGCGTGTACCGTCGCTAGAGCGTTGTTCGGTGGATACGGCAGGCGCACTCACCGAACAGCTTTTAGCCAGTTGCTCGCGGAAATCACGCGCCAGATCAGTCATGAGGTCAAAGGAATCAACCCCACGCTGATGCACCCACCGCTGCAACTGCTTGGCCCGAAACGGCTTGCCACCCCACTGCTCGACCAAAGAGACGAGCGCGGCGGAATCAAGACCTAGTAAATTAACGGTTTGGGCAGTAGACATAATGTATGGTGGGAGTACGCGTAAAAATCAGCAATTAACGGCTGTGGATGTTGCTTTCAGGGAAGAAGAAAGCAATTTCAACAGCAGCAGTTTCAACAGCATCCGAGCCATGTACGGCGTTGGCGTCTATGCTGTCAGCGAAGTCGGCGCGTATGGTACCTGCGTCGGCTTTTTTGGGATCGGTGGCGCCCATCAGGTCGCGGTTTTTCTGGATAGCGTTATCGCCTTCAAGCACCTGAATGAATACGGGGCCAGACACCATGAAATCAACCAGGTCTTTGTAGAAAGGACGCTCGCTGTGTACGGCGTAGAAACGTTCTGCGTCGTTACGCGACAATTGCTGCAAGCGCGCGGCGATAACCTTGAGGTCAGCCTGCTCAAAGCGGGCGACAATCTGGCCGATAACGTTCTTGGCAACAGCATCAGGTTTGATAATAGAAAGGGTGCGTTCAATAGCCATGTAAAATCCCAAAAGGTGATATAGCGGTTTCTTCAATAAAAACAAGAACTTTGCTAAAGTTTATGTTAGCCGAACATTTTAACATGCCATCCGCCGCGCGCCCTACCTTAAAATAGGACTTTGCGCCCTACTTTCCTATATAGTCAGACCTTAACCGCCCTGGCGGCCCTGGCCTCTTTTATTTACACCATGACAACACCATCAGCAACACCCCAGCCCGAACAACTCTCTAAAAGCTTTGAACCTCAAGATATCGAGGCGCGCTGGTATGCGCAATGGGAAAGCAAAGGGTATTTTACGGGCGGCCAACACGTGCCCCCTACCGCCCCACAAGTCAGCCAGCCTTTTGTCATTCAGTTCCCGCCACCTAACGTGACCGGCACACTGCACATGGGTCACGCCTTTAACCAGACCATCATGGATGGCCTGACGCGCTACCACCGCATGCGCGGCGACGACACCGTACTTGTACCCGGCACCGACCACGCCGGCATCGCCACCCAGATCGTGGTTGAACGCCAGCTGGACGCGCAAAACGTATCGCGTCACGACCTGGGGCGCACCGACTTCGTCAAGAAAGTCTGGGAGTGGAAAGAAGAATCAGGCAACGCCATTACCGAACAGTTCCGTCGCTTGGGTTCATCAGCCGACTGGTCGCGTGAATACTTCACCATGGACGACAAGCTGTCAGTAGGCGTCGTAGAAACCTTTGTGCGCCTGCACGAACAAGGCCTGATCTACCGCGGCAAGCGCTTGGTCAACTGGGATCCCGTGCTGGGCACGGCAGTATCCGACCTTGAAGTCGTCAGCGAGGAAGAAGACGGCTTTATGTGGGAAATACGCTACCCACTGACACAGCCCGTTAACGGTCTGACCCACCTGGTTGTTGCCACTACCCGCCCTGAAACCATGCTGGGCGACGTGGCTGTCATGGTGCACCCCGAAGACGAACGCTACGCCCACCTGATAGGCACGACTGTCACCCTACCCCTGGTAGGCCGCCAGATACCCGTGATTGCCGACGACTATGTGGATCGCGAATTTGGCACGGGGGTGGTCAAAGTTACCCCAGCTCACGACTTTAACGACTATGCCGTTGGCCAGCGCCACAACCTGGACATCATCAGCATACTGACGCTGGACGCCAAAATTGCCGATACCGCGCCGGCTCGCTATCAGGGCATGGACCGATTCGAAGCACGCAAGCTGGTCGTCGAAGACCTGAAAGCCGCCGATGCCTTGCAGGCCGTAAAGCCGCACAAGCTGATGGTGCCGCGCGGCGACCGCACCGACACCGTTATCGAACCCATGCTGACCGACCAATGGTTTGTCGCCATGAGCAAACCCGCACCCGACACAGCACTGCACCCTGGGAAAAGCATTACCCAGGTCGCGCTGGATGTGGTGGCGGACGGACGCATCAACTTCTACCCAGACAACTGGGCCAATACCTATAACCAGTGGCTGGAAAACATACAAGACTGGTGTATTTCCCGCCAACTGTGGTGGGGTCACCAGATCCCCGCCTGGTACGCAGAAGACGGCCAAATTTTCGTAGCCCGAAACCAGGCCGATGCCGAAGAACAGGCCCGCGCAGCGGGCGTAAGCGGCCCCTTACGTCGCGACGAAGACGTGCTGGACACCTGGTTTTCATCTGCTTTGGTGCCATTTACCGACCTGGGCTGGCCAGAACAAACTCCAGACCTTGATCGCTATCTGCCATCCAGCGTGCTGGTCACCGGCTTCGACATTATTTTCTTCTGGGTCGCCCGCATGGTCATGATGAGCATGCACCTGACCGGCAAAGTTCCGTTCAAAACCGTCTATGTCCACGGCTTAGTATGCGACATGGAAGGCAAGAAAATGAGCAAATCCAGGGGCAACACCATAGACCCCGTGGACCTTATTGACGGCATTTCGCTGGAAGACCTGCTGGAAAAGCGCAGCACCGGCCTGATGAACCCACGCCAGGCGGAACAAATCCGCAAGACCACCCGCAAGAACTACCCGGATGGCTTTCCGCCCTATGGCACGGACGCTCTGCGCTTTACCATGGCGGCCTACGCCACCCTGGGTCGAAACATTAACTTCGATCTGAAACGCTGTGAAGGCTATCGCAACTTCTGCAATAAACTGTGGAATGCCACCCGTTATGTGCTGATGAACACCGAAGGCCACCTGCTACCTGCAGATAACGATCAATCCGCCATCCAGCCCGAACTGTCATTTGTCGATCAGTGGATCATCAGCCAATTGCAGCGACTGGAAGCCGATGTGGAGCGCGGCTTTACTGATTACCGCTTCGACAACATTGCCAATGCTATTTATCACTTTGTCTGGGATGAATACTGCGACTGGTATGTGGAACTGGCCAAGGTGCAATTGCAGCACGGTACGCCCGCACAACAGTTGGGCACGCGCCGTACCCTGATACGCGTACTGGAAACAGTGTTACGCCTGGCGCACCCCATCATTCCCTTTATTACAGAAGAACTCTGGCAAAAGGTCTCCATCGT
Organism: Burkholderiaceae bacterium; assembly: GCA_017983955.1. Classification (GTDB taxonomy): domain Bacteria; phylum Pseudomonadota; class Gammaproteobacteria; order Burkholderiales; family Burkholderiaceae_B; genus JAGOAJ01. The sequence goes on along the minus strand of JAGOAJ010000023.1, from coordinate 36,608 downwards.
CGCCGGCAAACGCACCGCCGACCAAGAAACCAGCCTGTGCATACAGCCCTGGCCTATCGCTGATCTGGAAGCATTAGCGCCTGCAGCCGAAGCTCAGGTCACAGAGCTGAAGGCTCAAATCGACGCCGTACGTGCTTTGCGTGGCGAAATGAACCTATCGCCTGCCGCTCGCGTGCCCTTGATCGCCCAGGGCGACAGCGCGGTTTTGCAGGCCAACAGCGCCTATCTGGCGGCTTTAGCCAAACTGGAAAGCATTAGCATCGTTGACCAGTTACCGGACGAAGGCGCACCCGTACAGATTGTTGGGGTAACCCAGCTAATGCTGCACGTGGAGATTGATGTCGAGGCCGAGCAACTGCGTCTGAGCAAGGAAATTGCCCGCCTGGAAAATGAAATCGCCAAAGCACAGGCCAAGCTGGGCAATGCCAGCTTCGTCGAGCGTGCCCCAGCGGCAGTCGTTGAACAGGAAAAGCTGCGTGTAGCTCAGTTTGGCGTCACGCTGGATAAGGTCAGGGAACAACTGACCAAACTAGCCCGTTAAAGTAAACAAAACCCCAGGCATACACCTGGGGTTTTTTATTTGCTTGTAAGCTGCTTCAAAAAGGCCTCGTCCGCTTTGGACAACAGGCCTGCGCTGCGGGCGCTGGCGATCAAATCAGGACGCCTATCGGCAGTCAACGCCAAAGACTGCTGACGCCGCCATAAGGCAATATTGACATGATGCCCGGACAACAAAGGCGCCGGCACGGTTTGGCCCCGATACTGCTCTGGGCGGGTGTAGTGTGGGCTGTCCAGCAAGCCAGTCAAACTGGCATTAAAAGAATCCTCTAGCGCGGAATCAGCATGATTCAAGGCCCCTGGCAATAACCGCACTGCGCTGTCCATAATGGCCAAGGCTGCAATCTCCCCACCAGACAGCACAAAATCTCCCAGCGACACCTCGTGGGTAACGCAACGATCTATAAACCGCTGGTCTATGCCTTCATAGCGACCACAGATCAGGATAGCGCCAGGACTGGAAGCCAGCTCCTGAGCCATACCCTGATCAAATCGCCGCCCGGTCGGACTCATCAGCATGACAGGAGCAGGCTGCTCCAGGCCTGCTGCGGCACGACTGGCTTGCGCTGCCTCTACGGCCTGCTCCAGCGGCTCGGCCAACATCACCATGCCTGGGCCACCCCCATACGGGCGGTCATCCACGGTCCTATGCACATCATGGGTATAGTCGCGCGGATTCCAGGCCATTAAAGACCACAGACTCTGCTTATGAGCACGCCCGGTAACACCTGCATCACGCACGACGCTAAACATATCGGGAAACAAAGAGACAACATCAAAGCGCATAGCAAGCTGGCCGGTAGAGTCAAACACCGATAGTAATACTGAAGTAGGTTTTTGGAGTTAAGCGGCTGGAGAAAAGCGCTTAAAGATGGGGGGGGGTCGTGAAGGCGCAGTTAAATCGTGCTGCTAAAGATCAATCGGCCAGTTACTGTGCAGGGTTTTATTGGCTAGATCCACAGTATGCACATGAGCACTGACAAACGGCACCAAGACCTCGATTTCGCGATCCTTGTCTGTTTTCAGAAACTGCAAGTCACCATTATCGGCCTGTGTTGCCCTAGCTACTTGCAAGACGGCATGCGCGCCATTATCAATCACGTTACGCACCTGACCGATAAGCACGGGCTGATCATTATCATCTTCGCCAAATAATCGACAACCGATCAGATCGACCCAATAATATTCGTCATCGTCAGCAGCCGGGAACGCCGATCTGGACACACTGATGGTATGCCCCTTCATTGCTTCAGCCTGATCCCTATCAGTCATGCCAGCCAATTGTGCAACCACAGTGCCAGAGTGCATGCGGCTAGCCGCGACCTTTACCGCCCGAGCAGACGACAAAACGCCTGCATCCCCTAAAGGAGCAGACGTTTTAACCCACCAGGTTTTAGCGCCCAGAAGCACTTGCCCATTGGCAGCATGTGGCTGGATTTTTATCCAACCACGTACCCCATAAGCCGATACTACGCGCCCGAGTTCAACTAGGTCTTCGGGAGCCCCGCTAGGCGAGGTATCAGAAACAAGCACCTGAACGTTGGTGGTATTGCAACAAGTAGCGCGCTTAGGCGGCTACTTTTGCCGAGTATTCTTTAACCAGACGGCTTACCGCAGGCGAAAGTTGTGCACCGGTGCCAGTCCAATACTGAACGCGGTCCAACGCCAGACGCAGGCTTTCTTGGCCTTCGTTAGCGACAGGGTTGTAAAAACCCAAGCGTTCAATAAAACGGCCATCGCGACGATCGCGTGAATCGGCAGCTACAACACTGTAAAACGGACGCTTCTTCGAGCCACCACGGGCCAGACGAACCACAACCATTGGTAATCCTTTGAAAGTCGTGTGAATAACAAAGCATTTTAGCACCTATAGGCCTGTTACTGCAAGCCGCACCTTAGCGCGCTCTGGAAAACAGCGATTAACAGAGATCGCCATCGACAGACTGCACCCCCAGGGCGGCATGAGGCGGACGAGCAGCGATGTAACCTGGTCGCGGACTTAAGCCATATTTCGGTGGGTTCAAGGTGTTTTCTATGCTGTTGTAGACGATGAATACATTCGCACGTGGCCAGGGCGTAAGGTTACCGCTAGACCCATGCAGAGTATTGCAATCAAAGAACACCACAGAACCCGCTGGGGCTATCACCGGCTCGATTCCGCCCTGCTCAGCCAACAGCTCCAGGCTTAAAGGATCGGGGACGCCATACTCTTGCTGCTTAAGCGACTTTTTATAATGCATATCGGGCGTTTCCCCCTGACATGAAATAAAGTGCCTGTGCGATCCCGGAACCAGCATCAAGGGGCCATTACACGCGGTGTTGTCAGTTAACAGCACGGAACAGCTTAAGGCCCGCATTTCTGGCATGCCATCTTCGGTATGCCAGGTTTCGAAGTCCGAATGCCAATAAAACTCTTTGCCGTTTAAACCAGGTTTTAAATTCGCGCGTGACTGATGGATATAGACTTCCGAACCCAGCAGTTGCCTGGCCACATTCACTACCCGTGAATCACGTGACAGTGCAGCTATATGCGTATTCAACTCATGCACTCGAAAAATAGACCGAACCGCATCGCTGCCGGGTTCTTTAATGGCCTCGTCCAGCGCGGTAACAGCCGGGTCCTGCGTCATCGCATTCACTTGATCAAGCAAAGCAGCGACTTCCGATGTTGAAAATACCTGATCCATCACCAGAAAACCATTACTTTCATAAGTATCGAGCTGTTCAGACGACAGCGCACTAGCGTAGGCCCCGTCCCCATAGATCACTGGATGCTGCCTGGCAATAATAGCTGCGCCTCGATCTATACGGGAAGGATACGTATCCGTAATAGTCATAAAACCTCCTTTAATCCACTGACACATCAGCGGGGTACACGCCATCCTGATCATGCACCTCGGTTCCGGTCAATGGCGGATTAAATACACAAATAACGCGCAAGGCTTCGGAGCCGCCACGCAGCCAATGCTCGTCATGTTGATCCAGAGCGTAGACCACGCCCGGCCCCAAGGCATATTTTTTCCCATCGGCTATGGTTTCAATCTCGCCATCGCCTTCAATACACCAAACCGCCTCAAGGTGGTTCTGATAGTGAATATGGGTTTCTGTGCCAGGAAAAATGGTGGTCTCATGAAATGAAAACCCCATGCCGTCTTGCTTTAACAAGACGCGGCGGCTCATCCATGTATCCGTCTTGATTTCGTCCTTGGTGCCTATTACGTCTTTTACATTTCTAACTATCATCGCCCTGCTCCACCGAATTTCAATACTTTGGCTTTAACGCCCTGTCCTGCGAATACATCCGCCACACTACGTTCAATGATGTCCAAGCCCAGGCTTAACTGCCGATCATCTATGGTTAGCGCCGGCAGCACTTTCAACACCTCGTCATCCGCACCCGAAGTCTCGATGATCAGGCCATGCTCAAAGGCTTGCTTAGCCACTAGACTAGCCAGCTCAGGGTGCCTGGTGGAAGCCAATCCTTGAATCAGGCCGCGCCCCCGGACTGTCAGCCCTAAGTCTGGGTACATACCCGCAATACTCTTCAAGGTTTTTTGCACGATATCGGCTTTACGAGCCGTTTCGGCGGCAAACGTACCATCTGCCCAATAGGTATTCAAGGCGGCCGTTGCCGCCACAAAAGCCAGGTTATTGCCGCGGAAAGTACCACTATGTGCACCAGGTTTCCAGATATCCAGCTCGGGACGAAAGAGCACCAAAGACATAGGCAGGCCATAAGCGGACAGGGATTTGGACAAGGTCACAATGTCAGGACGTATGCCAGCCTGTTCAAAGCTAAAGAAATCACCAGTCCGTCCACAACCCACCTGGATATCATCCACAATCAGCAGCATGTCATGACGACGACACAGCGCTTCCAAGCCTTTCAGCCAACGCGCCGAAGCAACATTCACACCGCCTTCGCCTTGTACCGTTTCCACGATGACGGCGGCAGGATGGTCTATGCCGCTACTGGAATCGGATAGCATGCGATCCATAAAGGCAATGGTGTCCATGTCGGCGCCCAAGTAACCGTCGTAGGGCATAAAGCTGGTGTTGGCCAAAGCCACGCCAGCAGCCGCACGGAACTTTGCATTGGCGGTCACCGCCAGCGAGCCGCCGCTGACGCCATGAAAACCATGCGTAAACGAAATAATATTTTGCCTACCCTTGACCTGACGGGCAAGCTTCAACGCCGCCTCGACCGCATTCGTGCCAGTCGGGCCAGTGAACTGCACGGTATATTCCCAGCCACGCGGCTTGAACAACACCCTGTCTAACGTTTCCAGGAATTCCTTCTTCGCGCTGGTGGCCATGTCCAGACCATGCACCACGCCGTCGTCCTGCAAATAAGTGATCAGCTTCTGCTTGAACAGCGGGTTGTTGTGCCCATAATTCAAGGTTCCGGCACCACTGAAAAAATCAATGTATTCGCGGCCAGCTTCGTCAGTCAGGATGGACCCAATAGCGTGTTTAAACACCACGGGAAATGAACGTACATAACCCCGCACTTCGGATTCCATGCGGTCGAATATTTCTAGATTCATAATATGTCCTGTCTCGTTTAAATAAGAGCGTGAACTATCGGTGTGTGCGATTCAATGACCATGCCAGCAGCGCAGCTCAAAGGACCAATGCGTATCAAGCGCTCATCCTCGTGACCATCAGGTCCAAATAAGCTGCGATCAAACAAGGCACTTTCATTGACTGCTGCGCAGGCACTATCCGCAACCCTCGCAAACATACGGCGTGACGCCATGTTGGCTGGCCCCACCGTGGTTTCCAAGTAACGGATAGGTTCAAGCCGTGGACGCTGCAGCAGGTGTTGAATCATGCGCTGACCCAAGCCACATCCCCTGGCATCAACGCATACGGCAACCTGCCAGATAAACAGCGTATCGGTCTGATTGGGATGGACATAAGCAGAGATAAATCCACCTAGCTGCCCGCCATCAAGCTCTGCTATTACACAGGTAGATGCATGGTGCTCGGCAAGTAACAAATAGGTGTAGATGGAGTTGAGGTCCAGCGGCGGGCACTGTGCAATCAGTTGATGGATGGCATAAGCATCTTGTTTTTTCGGCTGGCGAAGGTTGATAGTTGACATGATAGTTACGTTTAAGTGGGCAATCCTCAGTTGATCTATGACTATAGAAATCAATTCACTGAAAATCATTTCAACTCAAATGGTATTGTGTCTAAGTATCTGTGTCAACCCAGTGTATTACTTTGTTACTGTGAGATGACAAGGTCTGGTGTCTGCTTGTTAGTCTTGTGGGTACGTCCGCTCTTCTCGTATTAGCTTGCTGGTCCTATAGGGACGTCCGCCCTTAAGTGGCAGGCTCCTTACTCGGTGGCCCCGCTGCGTCAAAGCCACTGCCGTAAGGACCTACCACTACGGGCTAGGCGTGGGTTCAGAACAGGTCTTTTGGGGGTGGTTGTGTGGGTTGGGTAGACGTATGTCTATAGCAAGTTGCTAACACCCAGTAAATTAACGATGAAGCATCGCCAGTGAAGTCTTGTGTCAGCCCATAAGGCGGGCAAGCGTCGTGGTCACGGGAGTGCCTTTCGCGCAAGCGGGGGCACAGAGTGAGTACGGCGATTGACGGCCGATGGCACAGAAGGAACTAGACAGTGTTTGGTGTGTGAGTACTGACGCTTCACGAGCGTAATCTGAGCCTTAGCGCTGCGGGTACATTAGTCGCACCGCCCTTGCGGGCTTGTTGCAAGCTCAGAATGGGACTTTCGATCAGCGACGCTGCAGGTAATGAACGATATTGCTTTCAGACTCGATCTGAGCAAGCAAGGTATTGCCGGTTTGCTTGGCAAAGGCCTGGAAGTCACGCAAAGCGTGGATGTCGGTGGTGATCACCTTCAGGACTTGACCGCTTTCCAGCTGCGCCAAGGCTTTTTTGGCGCGCAGTATGGGCATGGGGCATTTCAGCCCCGAGGCGTCGGTTTCCAGGTCTGCTGAGGGTGGGGTCAGAGTATCAGTCATGATTATGCTTAAAACTTAAGCGCGGCGGTTGGGATTCAGCCGCCGCGCAATCCTATTAGGCCAGCTTTTCGCGAGCCCAGGCTTCTACACCGGCCAAGGCGCCATCCAGTGCGGCGATGTCAGTACCGCCACCCATGGCCATATCGGGGCGGCCACCGCCCTTGCCGCCTAGCTGAGAGGCCACGGTGCTGACCAGGTCGCCCGCTTTGAGCTTGGCTGACAAGTCGGCTGTAACGCCGCCTACCAGGCTGATTTTCCCATCAGCGACAGCCGCCAGCAAGACGACAGCTGACTTTAAACGATCTTTAAGCTGATCCACCATGCCACGCAAGGCCTTGGGGTCCGCACCGGCGATATTGGCCACCAGCAGTTTGGCGTCGCCATTCAGTACCAAGGCCTGGCTGACCAAATCGTTGCCCGCTGACGCGGCCAGTTTGCTTTGTAATTGGTCGCGCTCGCGTTCCAGGGTACGCAACTGGTTTTGCATTAATACGATGCGGTCGGCCAAGTCAGCAGGCTGGGTTTTCAGCAAGCTGGCAGCGTGCTGTAGTGCTGCATTGGTTTGCTGCACCCAGTTCAATGCATTTTCGCCAGTAACGGCTTCGATGCGGCGTACGCCGGCGGCGACGCCGCCTTCGGACAAAATCTTAAACAAGCCTATGTCGCCGGTACGTGCTACGTGCGTGCCACCGCACAGTTCACGTGAAAAGCCTATGTCCAGCACGCGTACGCTGTCGCCGTATTTTTCGCCAAACAGGGCTACCGCCCCGCCCTGCACTGCATCGTCATACGACATGGTCTGTGCGGCTACTGCTTGGTTAAGCAAAATTTCAGCATTGACTATCTGCTCTACGCTGGCGATTTGCTGAGCGTTCATGGGTGCGTCGTGCGCAAAGTCAAAGCGGGTTTTGTCGGCATCGACCAGCGAGCCGCGCTGTTGCACGTGTTGGCCCAGCACTTGGCGCAAGGCTTTGTGCATCAAGTGGGTAGCCGAGTGATTGCGCACGGTGCGAGCACGTTGCTGTGCATCTACCTGGGCCTCTACGATATCGCCGACGGTAAGACGCCCTTCCAGCAACTGACCATGATGGCCTGAAACGTTGCTTTGAATTTTTTGGGTATCCGCCACTTGGAAGCGGGCAGCCTGACCCAGCAAAAAACCGGTATCACCGACCTGACCACCAGACTCGGCGTAGAACGGGGTAGCGTCCAGCACAACGATAGCTTCCTGACCTGCCTCAACGCTATCCACCGACGTGCCAGCTACATACAAGGCAACAACCTTGCCCTGGCTTTGCAGGTGGTCGTAGCCTTCGAAGCGGGTTTCTGCGCCGTTATAGCTTAGGCCTTCGGCCGCCTTGAACTTGCCTGCAGCACGGGCTTGATCGCGCTGACGCGTCATGGCGGTTTCGAAGCCATCCAGATCCACATCGACTTTACGCTCACGACAAATGTCGGCAGTCAGGTCTACCGGAAAGCCATAGGTGTCGTACAAAGTGAACAAGGTCTGACCATCCAGACGCCCGCCTTCGGGCACTTCTGCCAAGGCAGCGTCCAGAATTTTCATACCGTGTTCCAGCGTCAAACTGAAGCGTTCTTCTTCTTGCTTCAGCACCTGGGCAATACGGTCTTGCTGAGCCACTAATTCTGGGTAGGCCTCGCCCATCTGGGCAGCCAAATCAGCCACCAAACGATGGAAGAACACGCCGGACTGACCCAGCTTATGGCCGTGGCGCAAGGCACGACGTATTATGCGACGCAAGACGTAACCACGCCCTTCGTTGCTGGGAATGACGCCATCCAGGATCAGGAAGCTACAGGCGCGGATGTGATCGGCGATAACTTTCAGCGAGTTATCGGCCAGGTCGGTAGTGCCGGTCTCACGCGCAGCGGCCTTGATCAAGGCCTGGAACAAATCAATTTCATAGTTGGAATGCACGTGCTGCAATACGGCGGCAATGCGCTCCAGTCCCATGCCGGTGTCCACGCAGGGCTTGGGCAGCAAGGGCATATTGCCTTGTGCGTCGCGCTCGAATTGCATGAAAACCAGGTTCCAGATTTCGATATAGCGGTCGCCGTCTTCTTCAGGCGAACCAGGAGGGCCGCCCCAGATTTCCGGGCCGTGATCGTAGAAAATTTCGGAACATGGGCCGCAAGGGCCGGTGTCGCCCATTTGCCAGAAGTTATCTGACGAGTAGCGACCGCCTTCGTCGTCACCTATACGTATGATGCGTTCAGTGGGCACGCCAATTTCTTTGGCCCAGATGTCGTAGGCTTCATCATCTTCGTGATAAACGGTAACCCACAGTTTTTCGGCGGGCAGCCCATATACCTGGGTCAACAGTTCCCAGGCGTGGTGTATGGCTTCGCGTTTGAAGTAATCCCCAAAGCTGAAGTTGCCCAGCATTTCAAAAAATGTATGGTGACGCGCGGTATAGCCGACGTTTTCCAAGTCATTGTGCTTGCCGCCTGCGCGCACGCAGCGCTGGGACGATGTAGCCCGGTGGTAAGGGCGGGTTTCCTTGCCTGTGAATACATCCTTGAACTGCACCATACCCGCGTTGGTGAACAGCAGCGTGGGGTCATTGCCAGGCACCAGCGATGATGACGGCACGACCTGATGCCCTTTCGATTCAAAAAACGATAGGAATTTTTGACGTATTTCAGAGGTTTTCATTGCGGAAACAACGCTAAATTAGAAGTAACCATTGATTATAGAGGTAGATTTGACTTGCGGGCTAAGCGCCCGTGACACTAAGGATTTGCGCCACCACAGAGACAGCGATAATTGCGGGGTCTTTACTGGATGTTGCAATCAGCCCTATGGGGCATTGCATACGCTCGACCAGTTCGCTGGGAAAGCGACGGCTTAGGCGCGACACAAAGCGCGCCTTCTTGGTTTTAGAGCCGATCAGGCCCAGGAAACGAAACGTTCTATGCTGAAAAATCGCTTCGACCAACTGCATATCCAGAGCATGGTTATGGGTCAGCACCAGCCAATACGCGTTATCCGGCAAGTCGACCACATCGTCGGCATCGCCTTGGATACAGCGCACATTGCGCGGCGGCTGTACCGGCCAGCAATCTTCACGCGGGTCCAGCCAACTGACCTGCACTGGCAAGCTACCCAGGATATTGATGACTGCATGCCCTACGTGACCAGCGCCACAGACCACGATGTGGGTGGCTGGCGCGGCCCAGACGTCAACCACCTGATTGTCGGCTTCATTCCAAGCGCAGCTCGCATCCGTTGCTGCCGGAATGATTTCAACCGCAGCCCCAGACACCGCCAGTCCGTCGCTATCGCCCAGGCGGACCAGTCGCTGCACCGAACGGCCTTCGTCTACGGCCTGCAGCAGCAAACGACCCCAGTCCAAATCCGTTTGGTCCAGGCGTTCGAAAGCCAGCCAGACAACACCGCCACAACACTGCCCCAGACTGGGGCCTAGCGCATAGCGCACAACTTCCCGCTGGCTGCTGGCCTGCTGCAACATGTTGCGCGCCCGGGCAATGGCCTGCCACTCCAGATGGCCACCACCTATGGTGTCGACGGTCAAATCCGGCCCTACCCACATACGGGCGCCAGGGTCGCGGGGCACGGAGCCCAAGGCCCTGACCACAGTAATCAAAACTTGAGGCTGGCCTGCTTCCAGCTTGGCCAGCAAATGAGCAAACCAGACTGACGGCGAGACGCCTGGCGCGCCAGGCAAAAGCATAGCTGCATCCATCAAACAACAGACTCCTGCGTAGACGGCAATGACTCGCCATAAAGCGCTTGGTCGTCTGAAGACGGCATCAGCGGCTGCTGCACCTGATCCAGCGTCTGCAGAATTCGCTCTGGGGTAGCTGGGGCGTCAAGGCGTGGCGCCACGCCAGGCTGAGCGCAGGCCGCAATCGCATCACGTATAGCCAACAGCACCGCAGTGGCGGCCGGTAGCGGCGGTTCACCCACAGCTTTGGATTGGTAAATATTGTTTTCCGTATTGCCGTTTTCAAAAAAGGCAACATTCATGATGGGCGGGCAATCCGATATGGACGGAATTTTGTAGGTGGATGGAGCATGCGTCATCAGCCTGCCCTTGTCATCCCACCATAGTTCTTCAGTGGTCAACCAGCCCATACCTTGTATAAATCCGCCTTCCACCTGCCCCAGGTCCAGCGCCGGATTCAGCGCCCGGCCTGCGTCATACAGGATGTCGGCCCGCAACAAGCGGTTTTCGCCGGTCAGAGTGTCTATCACCACCTCAGCAACGGCGGCACAATATACAAAATAGTAAAACGGACGCCCCGTCAGGGTTTTAACGTCGTAATGGATTTTAGGGGTGCGATAAAAGCCTGACGACCACAAGGGTATGCGCGCCATCCAGGCCTGCTGCACAAAGTCCGCAAACGCCAGCGTGACACGATCGCCGCAGATTACTTGCCCCGATCGGAACATGATATCTGCCGCATCGCAGCCATAGTGATCAGCGGCATAGGCGATCAGGGCGGTCTTGATTTTGCGGGCAGCGTCCTGCGCCGCCTTACCGTTCAAGTCCGTGCCCGTTGATGCTGCCGTTGCCGAAGTATTGGCAACTTTTGAAGTATCAGCCGCAGACACCCTAATACTGGCAATACCCAAACCTAGTTCTTCGGCCACCACCTGGGCCACCTTGGTATTCAAGCCCTGTCCCATTTCTGTGCCGCCGTGGTTGACCAGCACGGAACCATCGGTATAAATATGCACCAGGGCACCCGCTTGATTCAAGTGGGTAGCAGTAAACGAAATGCCAAACTTGACCGGCACCAAGGCCAGACCCTTTTTCAGTATGCGGTTTTCCTGATTGAATTGAATAACCTGCTGACGACGCGCGCGGTAATCAGACGACACTTCCAGCTGGTCCACCAGTTCGTGTATGACGTTATCCGTAATCTTCATTTGATACGGCGTGACGTTACGCTCAGTGTGGCCATAAAAGTTCAGCTTGCGCACGTCCAGCGCGTCTTTACCCAAACTGATGGCAATATCGTCAATGACGTATTCGATCGCCAGTATGCCTTGCGGGCCGCCAAAGCCACGAAATGCCGTATTCGACTGCGTATGAGTCTTGATACGCAGCGATAAAATATCGAAAGTGTCCAGAAAATAGGTGTTGTCGGTATGAAACACCTGACGATCAGCCACCGCGCCCGACAAGTCTGCCGAATAACCGCAGCGCACCTGATGCTCGAAAGCCACCGCTTTGATTTGACCGTCATCACCGTAGGCCACGTCATATAAAACGCGAAAATCGTGACGCTTGCCGGTAATCATGAAATCGTCGTCGCGATCTGGACGCAGTTTCACGGGTAAACCGGTACGCTGCGCAATCAGGGCTGCCACTGTGGCAAAAGGCCAGGACTGGCTTTCCTTGCCACCGAAGCCACCGCCCATGCGACGGCACTCGACCTTCACGGTATGCGCGGGCTGATTTAGCACATGGGCGACCATAAACTGCATTTCGGTGGGGTGTTGGGTAGAACAATACACCTGCATTTCCTGCTGTTCGCCGGGAACCGCATAAGCGATTTGGCCTTCCAGATAAAACTGTTCCTGGCCGCCGCAATAAAACTCACCCTGTAAACGCCTGGGGCCTAGTGCTAGTGCAGCCGGGACATCACCCTTTTGGATACGCACAGGCGGCAAAACATAGGCCTGCTGCTTGGCCCCCTCTTCTACCGTCAGTATGGGCTGCAGGTCTTCGTACTCGACCACGGCCAACCTAGCAGCGCGGCGCGCCAGGTCGTGGCTAGTAGCGGCCACCGCAAACAAGGGCTGACCCAGATATTGGGTAATTTCATCCACGAACACGGGCTCGTCAGCCAGAAATGGTCCCAGGTATTTATGCCCTGGTACATCGTCCAGGCTAATCACATCCACCACACCCTCGGCCTGCCGAACAGCGCTTAAATCCATGGACAGCACGCGTGCATGAGCACGTTCAGCCAGTCCGAACGCGGCATGCAACATGCCATGGCGCTCGGGTAAATCATCGGTATACAGCGCCGTACCCTTGACGTGCAGTGCAGCGCTTTCGTGCGCCAGCGGCTGGCCTACAGTTTGCCACGTATTCTTTTGCATGATGTATCCCTTTATACGCGCGTTGCGTCCGTGCCAGTGCTTTCCAGATAGAAGCGATACAGCAAATTTTGTGCTGCTTTAAGACGGTAATCGCTACTGGCCCGCATATCCGTCATCGGCTGGTAGTCAGCCGCCATTGCCTGCATGGCCAATTGCACTGTGGCTTCATTCCAGGGCTGGCCCAACAAGACGGCTTCGGTCTGGCTGGCGCGTTTTGATGTGGCGGCCATGCCACCATGAGCTATGCATACTGAGGCAACATTGCCCTGATCCAGTTCTATTGCGTAAGCACTGCACACGGCGGAAATGTCCTGATCAAAGCGCTTGGACAGTTTATAGGTGGCCACCTGCACGCCGGGACGCCGCAACGGCACCAGCACGGCTTGTAGGAATTCGCCGGGTTCGCGATTTTGCTTGCGATAATCCAGATACAGCTGGTCCAGCGCCATAGTCCGTTGACGTTCACCTTTGCGCAGCACCACCTGTGCGCCTATGGCAATTAAAAACGGCGCGGAATCCCCTATCGGCGAACCATTGGCGACATTCCCCACCAAGGTACCGGAATTGCGTATAGGCATGGAGGCAAAGCGCTTCCAAAGTTCCGTGGCCTCGGGGTATTCGAGCGCGATGGCGGCGTAGGCGTCATTCAATAACACGGCTGCGCCTATATCCAGATAGCCATCGCGACGCTGAATTTCCGCCAAGCCTTGCACATCGCCCAGATAAATAACGTTATCCAAAGTTTTCAACTGCTTGGTCACCCACAAACCGGCATCTGTACCGCCAGCCAACAAGGTGGCTTCGGGATATTCCTGCACCAACTGGGCCAGCGCGGACACGCTGGTGGGCGCGGCATAACGCTGTTTTTGGGTAGTGACCGCCAGCATACCTTCCGACTGCTCGGCCAGTTGCTGCAATTGCTGCTTGACCAGATCATGATCCAAAGCCGCCGTCGGGTAGTCGTCCATGGCCTGGGCCGCATCAATAATAGGACGGTAGCCTGTGCAACGGCACAGATTGCCCGATAGGTTGTCCAGGACTTCGTCGCGTTCCGGCTGGCGTATGCCGTTCTGATACATGGTGTACATGGACATGACAAAACCCGGCGTGCAAAACCCGCACTGCGAACCATGGTGATCGACCAATGCCTGTTGGACGGGGTGCAGGCCAGCACCCGGAGCCGCTAGCCCTTCTACCGTCCACAAGGATTTCCCATCGACAGTAGGCAGAAAACGTATGCACGCGTTAATGGATCGATAATGCACTGCCCCAGCGCTATCCAGACTGGCTTCCGTCACCGTACAGGCTCCGCAATCGCCCTCGGCGCAGCCTTCCTTAGTGCCCATCAGGCGCAGTTGCTCGCGCAGGTATTGCAACACCGTCTGGGTGGGCGATACCGGCTGCACTTCGTGCTTACGTCCATTGAGATAAAAACGTACTGTATTTCTTTGCTGCATAAGGCCCTCTGCCTGTTGACTAAAGCTGCCTGCGATGTAGCTACTACCTATGCTACGCCTGCAGCACTACGACAAGCAACAGACCCTTGGCGATAAAGGGATGGCCTCATGCTTGTCTCCTTGGTGGCCGCTCTATCGGCAGCCACTTCATTTTTTATATAGAGGGAGCTACTTAGCTTTTAGCCAACCGCCCCCAAACGCGCACACGGCTGATACCGCCATCGGGATACATATTGACGCGTACATGCGTCACGGGTCCCAAAGCCTGTAAGGACTCGCCTTCGTAAAAATGCTGTTTATGCATTTCCGTTTTTTGTTCCGCCAGTAATTCTGGCCAGAACATAGCCTGCGTGATTAGCGACTGGTCAGTGGAGGCATCTACGCGGGCCGCTTGTATGGAAACGCGGTCAGGATAGTTACCCTTGAAGTGAGCGGTATCCACTTCTACCTTTTCAACGATAGCCGCGTGACCCAATTCGATAACGCACCAGTCGTAGCCAGGTTCGCGGCGACGGCGGGTCTCCCAGCCATCGCCCATGTTGACGCCCCTGCCCTGCATAATCAGGCGAAACGGCGTGCCGAAGTGCGCGTTGTTATAGCCCACCACACGCCCGCCGTTGGACAAGGCCGAAACCTCGTAAACGGCATCCGGGTCTTTCGCGTCCCAATCGCACGCAGGCTGGCCATACACGCGGAAACGCGCCACACCGCCGTCAGGATAGATATTAAGGCGCAAATGAGTCCAGACACGTTCGTCGTCAATATCGATAAAGTGATGCGAGTTGCCGGCCAGCGACGTGGCAGGCACCAGATCTGTCCAAACAGTATCCTGATCAGGGTCAGCCGCGCTATTGCAGGCCTGCACTGATGCGGCGGGCGGGAAGTTGCCAGTGAAGTGGCTGGTGTCTATGTCCAGCCCTTTGATGGAACCGGCCATGCCCAAACGTATGATGGCAGTGTCATGACCGCCATTGCGGCGACGCTGAGTTTCCCAGCCATCCATCCACTTACCGTTATCATCGAACTTACCCACAATGAACACGGGCTCGGACGACTGCAGCATGCGCTGGGCCGAAGCGAAGAAATCATCAGTGCACGACAACACTTTTGCACCGAAGTCTTCCGAGGCCAGATTCGCATGCCTAGTGGCAAAGCCAGGCAAATCGACGGCATCCGCATTAACTACAGTGCCCACAGGCAAATTAAGTCCAGCCATAACAATTGCTCCTTATAGGAATGAGGGTATCCGGAGAGGCTCCGGTTAAGGTATTACGAGGTATACGGGTGTTCTTTGATCCAGTGACGGGCAATATCGGCGCGTGTCGGTATCCACACCCTGTCATGGCCCTGTATATAGTCAAGAAAACGCTGCAAAGCGGCAAAACGGCCGGGTCGACCAACCAGGCGGCAATGCAGGCCCACCGACATCATTTTTGGACAGCTATCGCCTTCGGCATACAAGACATCGAAGGCGTCCTTAAGATAGGTAAAAAACTGCTCGCCGCTATTGAACCCTTGCGGCGACGCAAAACGCATATCGTTGGTGTCCAGGGTGTAGGGAATGATCAGGTGCGGCTTGAGTTCACCACTACCCAGTTGCACCTGGGTCCACAAGGGCAGGTCATCGCCGTAGTAATCAGAGTCGTACAGGAAATTACCCTCTTCCAGGATGATACGGCGGGTATTGGGACTATCGCGTCCGGTATACCAGCCTTGCGGGTGCTGCCCGGTTAAGGAAGAGACGATATCTATACAGCGACGGCAATGATCGCGTTCCATTTCTTCAGGAACATCTTGATAATGTATCCAACGATAGCCATGACAAGCAATCTCATGCCCTAGTTCGACCAAGGCCTGGGCGACCTCAGGATTACGCTCTAGTGCCATGCCTATAGCAAATACGGTTAGCGGCAGACTACGACGTTCGAATTCGCGCAACAAACGCCACACGCCAGCCCTTGAGCCATATTCGTAGATCGACTCCATCGACAAATGGCGTGCGGGATAGGCAGCAGCCCCGATAATTTCCGATAAAAACTGTTCAGAGCCAGCGTCGCCATGCAAAACGCAGTTCTCGCCGCCCTCTTCGTAGTTCAATACAAACTGGACGGCCACGCGGGCTTTTCCTGGCCAATTCGCCTGCGGTGGATTTCGCCCATAGCCCACTAAGTCACGTGGATAGTCAGACGTTAAGGCCGATATATTCTGGTTCAACGCTTTACTCCAAAAGACAGCCAAGGGTCGACTGGGCCGGCATCGTGATCTTGCATGCGGTCCTCGCAGTCCTCAAGGTGATGAGCCATGGCAGCACGTGCCCCTGCACCATCGCCCTGTCGCAATAAATCCAGCAATGCGGCGTGCTCAATATAGGAACAGGCCTTGTCGCCGGGCGTGTCGTAATAAGCAATGATTAAAGTGCTGCGCGCGCACAAGCTGTGCAAGGTTTCCGTCAGTACATCGTTATCCAGCAAACGGGCCAGTTCGACGTGAAAGGCATTAGATAAACGTATCCAGCTGATGCGATCGCCACATTCAAACGCCTTGCGTTCCAGCGCCACCATGTCATACAAGGGCGCTAAACGATCATCCAAATCGGGCAAGGCCAACAACATGTCTATGACCATGCATTCCAGGGCGCGACGCATACCAAACACGTCTTTGGTTTCTTTGGCGCTGGGTTCCCAGACAAAGGCACCGCGATTCGGCTGTATGACCACGATGCGGTCATGCGCCAGCTGCGACAAGGCCGCACGAACGGTAGCGCGCGAGCACTGGAAAATGTCGCACAAGGCGGCTTCGGTCAGCTTGGCACCAGGCAACAAGCGCCTATCCATGACGGCATCGAAGACATCGTTATAGACCCTGGCGATTTCAGGACCACCACCTACAGGCGGCCCGCTAAGCAGCGACGATGCGCTGGGCGCGGCAATTCTGCCAAGATCATCACGACGCGATGTGAGGTGTAGCATAGGTCATCCAGATTAAACATATTGACAATTATTAGGTACTCGCACAAAATCGTCAACATAAATTGTCAACAATTATTGTTGACTACGTAGATACCCGGAGACAAAGATGGGAAAACTCTCTACCCACGTCCTGGACACCATGCATGGCGTTCCGGCAAACAATATTGCTATTGATCTGTATCGCATAGATGGCGACCAGCGCCACCTACTAAAACAGGTGCGCACCAACGCCGATGGGCGCTGTGACCAGCCCCTGTTGCAAGACGCTGATTTTCAGCTTGGCGTATACGAACTGGTTTTCCATGCAGGCGATTACTTTTCCGGCCGAGGCGTAGCCCTGCCCGAACCGCGCTTCGTCGATCAGATCACCCTGCGGTTTGGCGTAGCCCAGCCCACAGAAAACTATCATGTGCCCTTGGTGGTTACGCCATGGACCTGGTCCACCTACCGCGGCAGCTGACAGCCTGCAACTTCATCATCCCTGATACCCAAGAGGAAAACCATGGAAGCATTCCTGTCAGAATTCGGCAACCTGTTATTGCGATGGCTGCACGTCATCGCTGCCATCGCCTGGATAGGCGAATCCATCTACTTCGTCATGCTGGACAACAGCCTGCGCCCACCACGTAACCCGGCACAGAGCAAAGCAGGCGTGTCCGGCGAGATGTGGGCAGTGCACGGCGGCGGCTTCTACCACAATCAAAAATATCTGGTTAGCCCTCCTGACCTGCCCGAGGACCTGCACTGGTCGTTCTGGAAAGCCTATTCGACCTGGCTGTCAGGGTTTGCTTTATTTGCCATCATGTATTTGCTAAAGCCCTCGTTCTATCTGGTGAATCCGTCCAGCCCCTGGGCATGGGCCGCCACCATGACAGGCTTTCAGGCCAGCGCATTGGCCGTGGCGTTTTTACTGGCGGGTTGGGTAGTCTACGACCAACTGTGCCGACGCATCAGCCCCAACATGGAACACGACGGCCGTTTAAGCGTTGCCGTGGGCATCATGATGGTGCTGGTATCCTGGCTAAGCATGCAAATGTTCCAGGGCCGTGCCGCCTTCTTGCTGACCGGCGCTGTCATGGCCACCGCCATGTCTGCCAACGTTTTCTTCTGGATTATTCCTGGCCAGCGCCGCATGGTAAAAGCCTTGAAAGCCGGTGTTGCACCAAACCCCCTGGATGGCAAACGCGGCAAGCAGCGTTCTGTGCACAACACCTACTTTACGCTGCCTGTAGTGTTGCTGATGCTAAGCAATCACTATTCATTTACCTACACCAGCCCCTATGCCTGGCAAATCATGAGCCTGTTCATTTTTTCCGGCGCGCTGATACGTCAGTACTTTGTCTTGCGGCATAGCGGCAAAAACCAGTTGGGCTATCCCGTGGCAGGCATAGTGCTACTGGCGGTCGCCGCCTGGCTGATGGCGCCGGCAGCAACACCAGCGGCCACACCTGTAGCAGCAACGTCAGCCGTGACCACAACAGCAGCGACTGACACAACCGCTACCACTGCCTTGACCCCAGTACAAACCATCATTGCCGCCCGTTGTGTGCAATGCCATAGCGCCAAACCCACCCTGGGCGGATTCGCAGCTGCACCCGCGGGCGTACATCTGGAAAGCCCACAAGACATCCTGCGGCATGTGGAGCAGATCAAGCAAACAGTTGCCAGTCGATATATGCCACTAGGCAATATGACGGGCATGACAGACGCTGAACGCGCAGCAATTGCAGCATGGGATGGTTCCTGACACGGAGGTAGCCGGGGGTGTGTTCGTGGTTCTTTCAGCGGCATCGGCCGTCAACCGCCGGGTTCACTCTGCGCCCCCGCTGCGCGAAAGGCGCTCCCGCGAACCCGACGCTTGCCTGCCTGGTGGGCTGACGCAAGACTTCACGGGCGATGCGTCATCGTTAAAGCAACGGGCGTTAACAACTCGATTAAAACTCACAACTTGCGCACAGCCTCCCCTAAACCCTATTCTGAGCCCGCGACTAGCCCGCAGTGGTGGGTCCTTACGGCAGCGGCTTTCGCGCAGCGGGGCCGCAGAGTAAGGAGCCCACCGCGAAAGGGCGTACGTACCTACAGGACCAACAACACCACACAAAAACGCGGACGGGCCTAAAAGACCATCAACGCCACACCTAAGAAATAAACATACCGAAAGAACCTGCAACCTACCTACTGACGCAAACATACCCCAACAATCTATACCCACCCGGCGCCCCAGGGCCGCTATCTGAAATCAGCACCCGACTATGATGCGGCGGACAACTGCAATTATTAGTCAACGGATTGATACCCGCCCCCGTACATCCCGTAGTCGCTTCCAGCGAATAACCTCCCCCGCCACGCCCAGTAGACTGCCACAGCCCGCTACGACACATCAGCAATCCACCGTTATCATCCTTGGTGATAGCGCCCTCATCATCGCAGCCCATCATCCAGCTAGCTTCACTATCCAGAATCAAGTTCCGGCCTACTCGAAAATCGGCGGCAGCCACCACATCACCTTGCACCGTCAATTCACCCTGAAAATCAGGGTCACGACTATCGCCCACTCGCAAAAAATCACTGCTACCCGATTGCTCTGGGGTGACCACTAAAACCACCGTGCCGGGCGGCAACACGACCATGCCCGCAACCGGCGGATTGGCATACTTAAATGACGCTCCGGACAGCCATTGCGGTTGCGCATCACTGACCTTGCCGCCCAAGCCCTGAACCGCCATCAACCACAGCGCTACCATGTGTTCATCTACCTGGTCGGTGTTTAAGCGTAGCAACGGACGGCTGCTAGTAACGAATGCGGTCACACGACAGAGTGATCCGGGGCAATCGCCTTCGCGCATGACGCGTATGTCGGCGCTACCCGCCAACTGGACATGGTCAGGAAAGCCCGTCGCCAACAAGCCGTTGGCCTTCAACTCGTCCAGCGTGGGCGCTGCCCAGTCTGCATAACCTTGGTCCTTCATCAGGACTGACGGATCAGCCTGACTCAAAGTCGCGGCATAATGACCTACATAAGCCTGGGCAGCGCCCCTGACCGATAGCATCCAGACTGCAGCAGCCTGTGCGCTGGCCTCGTCCATGCGACGCGCCAGCGTATTGGCGCCCCACACCGCCAACAGCGTTACGATCAATGCGCCCACCACCAATTCCAGCAGCACAAACCCGCGTTGATCCTGCATGGCGCCCTCCTTAGCCCGCCGTAAAGACAAAGGTATTGACATCCCCCTTGCCACAGGCAGATTCCGTGCTTAACGCGTTATAGGCCTGAGAGGCACTTTTCACCGTGACTGCCGCGCCACTGTCTGGTTGCACGGTAATTTGATTCACCACTCGTTGCATGACCGACGCTATGGAAGGACAGGCAGCATTATTTACCTTGTTTAGGGTGATGGTGAACGCGGCTCCTGCACTGGCTTCGGTGATATTCACGTCGCCGTCAGCGCCCAAGCCGTGATACACGGTCTTGGTTCCGCCATTGTCCGCCACAGTAAATATGCTGGAGTCACTGGCAAGGTTCGCAAAATGCTCGGTAGCTATGCCTGCATATGGCGTAGCCGAACCATTCGGTCCGTTCACCTTGGTTTGCAGGATAAAACGCGCTAGTTCCTCGCCCACCTTGGGAACTTTATTTTCAACGACATAGCCCCCTATGGCGGGTATGCCGATAATTGCCAGCAACAGCACGATGGCCGTCACTATAGACACTTCAATCAACGAAAACCCACGCTGTTTGGATACCGCCCTCAAGGCGAGACCCGAGTGACTACTAGTAGCCTTAACGAAAATAACAGCACCAACAGTCGCAACGGAAGCAACAGGGACAGCAGAAGCAGAAGCAGAAGCAGTTAGGGTAGACATAAGATATCCTTAAAAAACCAGCATTACTGATTGGCGTGAAAAATCATTAGGGAACGACGTAACTCATCAATGACGGCGTAGTGCCACAGTCCTAGGCCCAACACCAAAGCCAGGCATGCCAGCAGCATGGTCCAGCGCAAAACAGCCGCCTGCCTGGCCACCACGCCCAGCACCTGCAGACGCAAACGCTCGCTGGTCAATGCCAAACCCTGGCTTAAGCCGCGCGCCATCACCATGTCGCTAAAGAACCAGTAATGCTCGCGATCCAGCAAACCCGTATCAAAGGTAGCCGCGCCCGTGATCCCACCATCAATGCGCGCCAACATGGCGTCAATATGACTGACCTGCCAGGGACTGGCGCCCTGCTTTTTCAATAGCAAGGCTCTACGCAGTTGGGTAGAACCGCTATCATCACGGCCCAGTACCAGAGACAGCAACGCCAGGAAGCGCAAAGCCTGCACATGGCGGTAGATGCGCCAGACCACATAAGCGTCCAGGGTCTTACGTATAGGCCCCGAGGTATTGGGCAAAGACCACAAGAACACAGCCCAACCGCCTACGCATAGCACCATCAAAAAAACGAAAGACTGTCGTATCAATTCGGACCAGGCAATAAGTTGGCGAGTCATGCTGCCGTAGTATTCTGGCGGCACAGTGGCAAATGCCTGAAACAACCTGGGCACGGTAAACCACGGCACGGCAGCCATTAGCAATAAGGCAACCATCAAGGCCAAAGCAGCTGCCCATAAGGTAGTCATCACGATCTGACCAGCCTGGCGCGTCAGCATCAAAACCCGGGCCAGTTCTGCCAAGGTGTTGACCAACGTGGTATTGCCAAATGACTGCGCCATGCGTATCAGACCCAGCTCGGCCACGGGAAATTCAGCCAGCCAGGTGCTGTACAGATCGCCGCTGGACAACTGAAAGGTGCGTAGCCAGCGCGCAGACAGTCTGCCCCTGACTGATGACGCCCCATAGCGGCTGGCATCCGCTTGGAAAACGTCCTTCAAGGTACGCGCACCACGCATGCCTTGCAGCAAGGCCGCCAGATAATCGTAATAATCAGCCCTAAGCGACATAAATCGCCATCTATCATGGGCATGAACTAAAGCAGCCCACCAAGCGTGACGCGCCGTGTAACGACGGTAGCGTGTCATGAGATCACCCTTAAGTGGGCAGGTTTATGAGCAGTATCCAACTGACGACGCAAGCGTAAGGTCTGGAAAGACTGAAAGCGCGACTCAATATCCCGCGGATCTATCAAGCCCTGAAACGCCTTGATCATGGCGCTATCCATAGCCGAGCGTCGGGTGTTTTCCATAGCCATGGGACTAAGAGACTGTTCTTGCTCGTTTTCCAGCCAGTACTGTAAACAGCGTGTCTGCACACTATGTAAATAGCCTGGACGTAAGGCGGGCTCAAGAATTTCCGCCGCCACTGTCCTGCCCGCATAGCCAGCCAAAGACATCAATTGCGCTTCGCGACACGCAGAGCATCCCTCTGGGTTACGTACCTTCAACCCGCTAGAGATGTCCCCATACACAGCAGTAATGGTATCCAGACTAGCCTGCCATTGGCCACGTCCTGCACCTTCAAGCAAGCTATCCGCTGGCAAAGCACAGTTCAGGCACAATACGGGCAGCAAGGCTTGGTAGACCAACAGTTTCAACATGCCTGGCGTGGCTAGAAAGTCACGTGACACGCCAATAAAGTCCGAGGCCAGGCGTTCTGCCACCAGAGCCGCCGATGGGGCATGGACAGTGCTATAAATACTGACCCCGGAACCCGCCAGGTCCATAAACGCCAGGCCTGTTTCAGCGTCACGTATTTCCCCCAGCAACACGTCGCTCATGGCTGAGCGTTTCAAAGCCCTGAGTTTCGCTGCATAGTGATCATGGGCATCCACATCCAAGGCGCGCGCCACAGTATTTTGTATGGCTCCAGGAATTAAATATTCCACCGGATCTTCTACCGTGATCACCTTGCGATCATCCGGTAAGCGACTAATTAACGAGGCCAGCGTGGTGGACTTACCTGAACCTACGGTACCGGCAAATACCACTGCTCCCCCTTCGGCCATCAAGGAGCGCTGTATCTGCCTGACCTGATCTGGCAAATAACCCAGTTCCTGAAGATCGGGCGCCATGGCATCGGTAGCGCGCACCAACAAGCGCAGACACACACTAGGGCCACGCTCGGCCGCCAACGATGCCCAACGCAACATCACGCGTTGTCCACTTACTGTCTTAACAATGCTGCCCTGCTGCTCAGACAAGGGGTCAAAGACCGCCCCATTGCCGCCACGTATATCCATCCACGCCACTGCAAGCATGTCGCTAAGCATGCTGGTGGGCATGCCGCGAAAACATTCTGGGGCCACGTAGCGGCCCGCCACGGTATAGCGCACTTCAGAAACCGCTTCGCCCTGCAATAAGTTGATATGCAAGTCGCTAGCGTGGTGGCGCACTCCCCACTCCACCAGATCCTGAAATGCGTCCGCCAGTGCTGTCGTTGAGTGCTCTACCGCACCAACCGCTGTCGCCAAGCCAGACGACAGCAACAATTGCCTTCGCCCTATGGCCAGCAACAAGGGAGCTGCCAGGATGTAACGTGCCGGACTAGCTGGCCTATACCCTTGCTGCACAATACGCCGTGATAACTCGTCGGCCTGATCGCTACCCACGTGCTCGGCCAAGGCAAATAAGGCCACAGTCCCATCATCCAGCAAAACCGGGCATAAGCGCCCAACCAACGACTGCACACTAAATTGCTGATCCAGAAGCTCCACGCAAGATGGCTGCATAGTGAATAGCTGCTCGGCGTTAGTGATGGAGATCGCCTGCGCGCTGTCATAGCGATCGCCCACCGACATCAGGCGGATGGACGACACGGGAGCCTGACTCAGCCACCCTGAAATACGTCGTCTCATCGCGAGGCCTTAAGCGAAGGATGCAAACACAAGGTATGAGCCTCGTCCTGGCGCTCTAGCTGTACGCAGGAACCACTAATACCTCCCAGTTTATAAACATGACTGCCAGCCTTTGCCCCTATGGGCAGCGGGTGGCCACGCATATATACATAGGGCTGGCTACCCACCAAAACCTCGGCCAGCAGTCGTTTACCCACGCCATAAATGGCTACCAACCTAAGCTGACCACCAGGCTGATCCGACAAGGCCAAAGCGGTTTCAGAGCGCTTATCAACACCAGTCAGACGGCCGCGTGATGCACTTAGCGCCAGCTCAGTATCCAAGCGCATCAACTCACGCACAGCCATTGCGCCTCCGACATCGGCAGCCGTACTGGAGGGAGCAAGCTTGCTAGTTGCTGCAGTCGACTGAGCTGGGATAGCAGCAAGGGCGAGAACCAAGGCACCGACATACGCAGACGCAAATACTGCCGCGCCACCACTGCGGCCTGACCCAGACCTGGCTGAACGGTCCCGACTACGTAGGCGCATCGTCATCTGCGCGGACCTGGCGAGTAGGTAAGGATTCGTTTTCATACAGTACTCCTTGGAAAGTGACGTTGAGCTGACTGTTTTTCAGCGTGGGCTTAATCGCCTCGTTAAGGCTTAACACTAGGCGACGCCATTCCACGCTGGCGATATGGGGTAACAACAGTTCAAATGAACGCAAAGGGCCTTGGATGTGCACCTCGCGGTATAAAGGTGCAGTCAGGCCGATAGGCTGGACCAAGGCCTGACCCTTGTTATCACGTGGCGGGTTTACGGGTAAGGTCTGTGGCTGACCCGCCTCCATACGAGAAAATGCCGGACGTATGGCTTGCCAGGCACTGAATAAATATTGTTCATTGTGTGCTGCGGCTTGCAGGCTCTGGCTACTAAACAACGTACACGTGGCCGCAACCGTCCACGTCACCTTAGCCAGATCCAGAGTCGGGAAACGACTGGTCCATAAAGACGGCGCGAGGCGCAAAAAACCATCATTACTGGCGATTTGGTTGCGCCGTTGATAATCACCCTGACACATCCAGGCAGACCGCCCAGCGCTGCATTCAACTTGAGCTAAATGCCAACCAGCTATGGCGACGGGTAATTCATACAGGGAGTTCAGCACTGGCTGCGTACCCTGCAAGCCATGTAGGCAACGCGCATGGGTAGCTTGACGAATAGCCAGTTCCCAGGCCAGTTGGGTATCGGGTTGAGCTTGGACTTGCGGCTGAACGCCCTTGGCCTGCGACCATTTCCACACAGGCGGTGCTACAGCAACCATCGTCAGAGCCAAAGCAAGCAACTGCACTGGCATGGGCAACACACTGTGCCAGCGGCTGACTTTATGCAGCAGGCTCGTCGCCGCACCACTCGCTTGTAAGTCATGCAAACTGGGGGCCGTGCCGGCATCCTGGGTAAGATCACGTAGTTGCGGATAGGCCACACGCAAGTCGGACAAGGCGGCCTGCGCCTGATCCAGCGACACATATACCCTGTCGGTACGCACCACTACGGCGCCCTCATGTACCGCGGCCAACCACCAGCCGTGCTCCTGTAGTGGCAGTATCACGGCCACCGTGCCCTGTGGAAACAAACTGGCAAGACTTTGGGCGGCAGACTGCAAGGGTACGGTGCGTCCTGGACGCAGCTTGCGCAGGCTAGCCATGCCGACCGAGCCCGCCTGCTCGCCGCTAAGCACCAAATGACTAGCCCCGTACTTACGCGCCAGGCGCAGGCTTTGGCGGCGCAACTGCCCGCCCAGCAAGGGAAACCACTCCAGACCAAACACTAAAGTCGTGGAAGCCACAGGCAGCAACAAAGGCGTATCACTATGCACGGTTTAAAACCCTTCCTCGACTTGGGCAGTCACCACCATGACAGTAGTCAAATGCTGACTGCTGGCGCGATCGCTGCCACCCAAGGCCATAGGCAAACCAGGATTCAGACGACGTCCTTCGGTTTCTTCTTGGGTGCGGTCAAAACCAGAAATCAGCAAGGGTTGGCCGGGCTGCAGTACCACTTGCTGCACCGTTCCATTGCCGTCTATGGTGACCTGCTGCAACTGCAAAGGATTCGCCTTATCACCAAAAGTGACCGTCTTCAGTGGCTGGGCCACCGTGTTGTCATAAGCGACAGATAGCAAAATCTGGCCGTCCTCCTGGGCATCTGGCACCAGGGTCAACAAAGACCCAACGGTTTCTTCTTTTTGGCTAACGGAGACTGAAGGCAGCGCCATACCGGAACCACTAGACAAGGCCGTAGTTTCTACTTTGTCTATATATGAAAATGTAGTTCGCACCGCGTGGGTCACTGGTCGTCGATTCAGCGTCAGTACGGGCAAGCTGCTGCGGCGTACCACACGCCCGGCCTGACTAAGCGCCTGGACTATGGCTTCGGAACCCGCGAACGGACCTTCTTTCAGCCCTAACCCCAAGCTGCCCATTTCGGCCAAGCCCGCACCAGGCATGGTCATCGCCGCCGCCAGCTTGGCACTGGAAAAAACCAAATTCCAATCCAGCCCTGCTTGTGCGCTGTCGTCCACAGCAACTGTGACCTCCTCAAAAATCAAGCGCACACGCCGTGTAAGCGCCCGGTTTTCGTGATCCAAATACTGCCCTATACGCTGTAAAACATCGGGCATATCGGTCACCACTATGGACGAACTAGCCCCTGATTCGGCCACCAGTACTCCGGCACGCGTCAGAAAGGGCTCAATACGGGCGCGCACCACCGCCAGCACATCATGCTCGGGACTAGTCAAGGTGGTTTTCGAACTGCTGACAAAGCTTGCGCCACTACGGCCAGCACCCAGGCCCAAGGAAGCCTCGGCGCTGGCGTTAAGGGTCAAGGCGCGCACGTTAAATACCCGGGTTTCAGTTCTATAAAACTCTATGCGTTGATTTACATAAGCCCACATCACACCTAACCTGGCGCCCACCCTATCCAGAAAATTCGCCAAAGGCTCAGGTCCGCCAGATAACACCACCGTGGCGGGCGAGCTCAACGATGCAGCGCTTGATCCACCGCCCAAGCGGGGCAGGAACTGATCCATGGGCAACAATGCATCGGGCCGCACATGGACGGGGATAGCGGTAACCGTACTGATGCGCTGCGCCAGCTCCAGCAGGGAAAGTTCACTATCCGCAAACAGCAAGGTGGTATTGACCTGCTCGCGCAAAGCCAGGGGCAAGGTGACCTCACGCGCCAGTGGCTGGGCGCGTCCTGCCAGCCAAGGACGATCAACCTCTTGGGCAGCGCGCCTCGCCTCCTGGCTGGATACGGTCTTAGAGAAACTATCATGCTGGGCTTTCAGCGTTATTCCGGTCTGACTGATAGCAGCACCGATTTGCTGCATACGTTCACTTAACGCACAGCCCGACAACAGCAGGCACAACCCCAGCCCCCGGGTCAGGTGCAGTATGCGGGTACTCATGACACCCCCACGCCAGCGCTACGGTCACAGGTCTGCGCATAAGGGACAATGCGCAGCACTCGATTGGAATAAAAGCACGGTTGCAGCGGCCGGTCAGCCAGTTCCGTTGTCGCCACCAAATCCTGGACCGCGTGTTTGAAACCAGTATCAAAGGTGGCCGAACCGACAATGGGGATATCGGCGTCCACCACCCAATGCTCGGGTTCAAAGGTCCAACCAGCCGCCATGGCCCATCGGCTTAGGGCGCTACGCAAATTTTTGTCTTGGGGGCTGACAGCATGGCTGCTGGGTAATTCAACCAACGCCGGACTGTCCGACGGCGTCTGCGGCAATGCAGTAAGCAATGCTGGCCCAAAACTGGGCTCAGTCAAAGCAATCGCCTGACTATCCACTGGGTCAACCGGAACTAGCGGATCAGCCTGGGCAATATCCACGCTGACCACCCTGCCATCATCCGCCCCGCTATCGCCTGCAGGAATGACACTGATATCTTTCTGGTCCGCCAGCACACGCTCTACCCGGCTTTGCAGCTGTCCGCCACGTAACACCAAATGGGGCCAAACACCTGGCAGCACCACATATGGACCCTGACGCTGGTAGGTCAAAGGCCGATCGCCCTGCGGCGTGTGCTGGAAAATAGCCGGTAAAGACTGATCAGGCTGAAACTGCAGCCAAGTCTGCTTACCATTATCAAACACCTGTAGGGGCGCGACCTGCCTATCGCCAGACAAGCGCCATGCAAAGCTGTATTGACTGGTTTCGGTAACCGGCAAGGACTGGGACCCAGGCGCACCCAAAGGCGTAAGCCTTACC
This sequence comes from Burkholderiaceae bacterium, assembly GCA_017983955.1. GTDB lineage: Bacteria > Pseudomonadota > Gammaproteobacteria > Burkholderiales > Burkholderiaceae_B > JAGOAJ01. The sequence goes on along the minus strand of JAGOAJ010000023.1, from coordinate 8,464 downwards.
CACTCAGGAAGATGTGTGCAGGCGGACAGCAGTCCGGCGGCAAGCGTAACAAGTAACAATCTGACCATAGCGGCATCCAAGTAAACAGTACAGCGCCCTGTAAGTGGCGATGCTGCTTATCTTGAACACTACATATGGCGTACGCCAGACTGGAGTTCTACGAACAGACAGTTTTATCCCGTTATCCAGCCCGTACAAAATCAGACATCAAAACCGCTGGAACGTAGGTAGCACCTAGGGAAAAACACAAAAAAACCCTTGCGCCCAAACAGGCGACAAGGGTTTTCAACATGGAAATACAGCTAGGGCAAAAATATCAGATGGGACAATCAGGTCAGCCTGGCATCCTGCCAGCCAGCTGATATGTCCCAGCTGATTAACGCTCTTGCATGATTTTTCCGGCTTCTGTAGAAGCAAATTTCAAGGCAGTTACCGCAGGTTCCTGACCGCTAAGGGCTCGGTCCAGGGTGTTCTGAAACATGGTTTTTATCTTAGGGTAATTGTTAACCCGGAAACCCTTTCCTGCTACGCTGGGCTTATCGGAATACACCGCCACCAATTGACGCCACTGCCCCATGCCCTTGTAGTAGGCATCGCCAGTAGCGGCAAAAGCCTGCTGCGTTAGGGGTAAGAAACCAGTGTTCTGATACCAGGATGCCGCCCGGTCAGGGGCCGCCAGCCAAGCCAACAACTTGGCGCTGGCGCTATTATCTGCTTTGCTATGGCCTTTGATCGACCATAAGGCTGACCCGCCGGCAAACGGTGCCCCTGGCGTCTTGGTCACTTCAGGGTAATAAGGCAAGCCGCTAATGGCAAAATCCAGGCCACGCTTATCCTTGAACCATCCCAGATTGCCAGAATCCGAAAGCAGCACGCCACACTCGTTATTGGCAAAACGGGTAGTCGCCCGGGCATCTGCCGTAGGCTTGACCATCAGTTCAGTACGCACCCAGCTGATCATCAGCGACAAATGCCGGACATACATCGTGTCAAAATGGAAAGAAGCTGTCTTCTTTGCCTTGCCGCCACCTGCAGATTCCATGGTGTAAGGCTGGTTATTGACGGCTGCCAGGTTCTCCAGGTTGATGGATACCGGCTGATCAGACGTCAAAGGACACTGACGCGATCCCTTATTCGCCAAATTCACCAGTTGGTCTTGTAAGCCATTCCAGGAACGCTGCGGTTGAGCGGGCTGTATGCCGGCTTTTTTAAACGCATTGATGTTGTAAAACATGACCGGAACATCGACCATGTAGGGGAAGGCCAATAAACGCCCTTTGGTATCACGCAACAAGGTGTTGTTCTCGGACAAAAACCACTTAGCGTCCTTGATCGGATACTGTGCCAATAACGTATACATAGGCTGTATATAACTACGCTTGGCGATATCGTCTGGCGCACGCTGATCATCCAACTGCACCAAGTGGGGTTGATCAGCAGGCTTGCTGGCCTTGGCCAGGGCGGCGTCTACAGCACCTTGGGAATCGAATGCGCTTAGGACAACCTTGACATCTTGTTGTTGTTTATTAAAGTCCTTGACCAAGCCTTCGAATACATCTTTGTTGTGGGCATTCAGCGTATGCCACACTTTAATCTCGGTGGCGGCACTGGCCGCCATAGACGACGCCAGCAATACGCCAGCCCCCGCCCACACAACGCTGCGCATGCTACATAGTGCGCCAAAAAATCGATGTTGACTCATAAATTGCCCTGAAAGGAACGATAAGGGGTTGACCACCCCAAAAGAGAAAAAAGCCTGACCTGTTGAGTTTCTTATAGTATTACGGCAGACCTAGATAAGAGCATGACAAGAATCGAAAAGTTCCCCAGGTCGTTGTAGTGACCCAACGACCTGGGCGGTAAGTAATCAGCCTGGGGCTTAAACCTGATCAGCTTCGCTGGTAAACGCATCGGCGAAGAATTCGTCTTCAGGCAAGCCGTGGGCCGACAGGAAATCCTTCTTGGCGCTAGAGACCATAGCAGGTGCCCCACACGCATAGACTTGATAGCCGGACAGGTCAGGAATATCCTGCAGCACAGCATGATGCACATAGCCACTGCGCCCGGTCCATTGGTCTTCCGACAAAGCTTCCGACACCACAGGAATAAACGACAGCCATGGGTGGTCAGCTGCCCACTGCTGGGCCAAGTCTGCCATATACAGATCAGAAGGACGACGCCCACCCCAATACAGGCTGACTGGCCGGGTGTCGCCGCGGGCTATCATGTGTTCAACCATGGCTTTGATGGGCGCGAAGCCTGTGCCACTGGCCAGGAAAACCAAGGGCTTGATGCTGTCTTCACGCAAAAAGAACGACCCCAAGGGGGCTTCAACACGCACAATTTCACGCAGTTTCATTTGCGTAGCGCCTGTACCAAACACGTGGTCGGTGAAAGCGCCGCCAGGCATGTGACGGATATGCAGCTCAACCAGATTGTTTTCTACAGGCGGTGTAGCCATGGAATAACTGCGGCGGCGACCGTCCTTAAGTATGAACTCCAGGTACTGACCCGGATAGTAAGGAAAAGGATCGCTGGCAGGCAATTGCAGCTGTATGACCATGACGTCATTGCCCAAGGGCGTCAGCCCCATAACCCGAGCCGGCATTTTGCGAATTTGAATATCGCTTGCCATGCGAATTTCATGCGACTCTATCACCATGTCAGACGACGGCTTGGCCTGGCAAAACAGGGTGTAGCCCTGCTCACGGTCTTCGGGTGACAAAATAGCCTCGGGCGCAGCGCCGGCATCATAAGACCCGGACACCACCTTGCCCCTGCACGTAGAGCAAGTTCCATTGCGGCAGCTGTAAGGCAATACTATCTTGGCCGCCAACGCGGCGTCTAGGACAGACTGGCCTTCTTCAACAGTGAACTGATGATTACTGGGTAAAACGGTAACCTTGAAACTCATAGCATCCGCATCTAAGTAATGAATAAACCGGCCATTTTAAGCGTTAAGCCGAAACAACGCTGGAGGGTCGCGCAAGCACGGGCTGCTTGATCTTGACCGCCAAAACCTTGCCTTTGCGGGCGCGTCGACCGACGTACTCGGCCAGCTCATCCAGGCTGATCACCTGGACAGTTTCCTTGTTGCGATAAATACCGCTGGCCTGCATCCCCGCCGATCCTATGGCCACCCATTGCGCCAAGGTATCGTCCGCGTCCAGTCCCATTAATATGGTCCCGCGCCCCCCGCCAGCCAAGGTTTTAAGTTCAGACAAAGCCACCACCAAAAACCGTCCCTTGGCACTGTATAAGGCTAAATACTGATCATCATCCTGCAATGGCATGGGTTTCAGCAAGACATCGCCCTTGTCCAGCGACACGAATTGCTTACCTGCTCGCTGACGGGTGCTTAAGTCTTTCAGGGTAGTCACAAAACCATAGCCAGCAGTGGTACCCACCACATAGCGCTGGCCGGGCTTGCCCGCCACCATATGCACTATGCGCGTACCCGCCTCGATGTCGACCATGGACGACACAGGCTGACCATCACCGCGCGCTGACGGCAGACTGGACACAGCCACGGTATATACCCGCCCGCTGTCGGAAATCGCCACCAGATCGTCGGTACTGCGACACTCCAGCGTCCCATACAACGAATCGCCAGCCTTGAAGCTGAACTGCATTGGATCGTGTCCCTGCCCCTGACGCGCCCGCAACCAGCCTTTTTGCGACACCACTACCGTCATAGGCTCGTCCACCACCTTGGTGTCCAGCACAGCGCGCTCAGCGGTCTGTATCAAGGTACGGCGGTCATCGCCATAAAGTTTGGCATCGGCCTCTATTTCCTTGATCATCAAGCGTTTGAAAGCGCTGGGATTATTCAACAGTTCCATTAGTGCGGCCTGTTCGCCCTCGCGTTCGTTCAATTCTTTCTCTATCTTGAAGCCTTCCAGGCGCGCCAACTGCCGCAAACGCATTTCCAGTATGTCTTCGGCCTGACGCTCGGACAAGTCAAAACGCTGCATCAAGGCCGCACGCGGCTCGTCGGATTCACGTATGGTCTGTATGACCTCTTCAACTTTCAAATAAACCACCATGCGCCCTTGCAGCACATGGATGCGGTCCGTGACCTTGTCCAAGCGATATTGGGTGCGCCGTGTCATGGTGCTGGCGCGAAAGCCCACCCATTCAGTCAGCACTTGGCGCAAGGAACGTTGGGCCGGACGGCCATCCACGCCTATACATACCAGATTGGTGGGCACATTACCCTCCATACTGGTTTGTGCCAACAAGGTATTTACAAAGTCATCACGGTCTATGCGACTAGTCTTGGGTTCGAACACCAAACGTATGGGTGCCTGCTTGCCCGATTCATCTCGCACGGCATCCAGCAGCCCCAGCATCAAAGCCTTGCGCTGCTGCTGGTCTGTACTTAGCGTTTTTTTGCCAGCCTTTACCTTGGGGTTGGTGCAGTCCTCGATTTCCTCCAGGACTTTTTGCGACGAAGTGCCCGGCGGTAACTCTGTAATCACCAACTGCCACTGGCCCCTGGCCATTTCCTCGAAGATCCAGCGCGCCCGCGCCTTGATAGAGCCGCGTCCACTGCTGTAGACATGGGCAATATCGGCAGGCGAGGAAATAATCTGTCCACCACCCGCAAAGTCCGGGCCAGGTACCAGGTCATATAGGTCCTGGTCAGGCAATTTAGGGTTGCGCACCAAGGCGACGCAAGCTGCGGCAATTTCACGCAGATTATGGGATGGTATTTCTGTCGCCATGCCCACGGCAATACCGGATGCGCCGTTTAGCAGCATCACCGGCAAGCGGGCAGGTAATAACACGGGCTCATGGTGGCTGCCATCATAGTTGGGGGCAAAGTCCACCGTGCCTTCGTCCAGCTCGTCCAGCAACACCCTGGCAAACGGCGTCAAACGCGCCTCGGTGTATCGCATGGCGGCGGCATTGTCGCCATCACGCGAACCAAAGTTGCCCTGGCCATCGACCAGCGGATAGCGCAGCGTAAAGTTTTGCGCCATGCGCACCATGGCATCGTAGGCAGCCTGGTCGCCATGGGGGTGGTATTTACCCAACACATCGCCCACCACGCGGGCCGACTTGACTGGCCTGGCGCCTGGTCCCAAACCCATGGCTTGCATGGCATAGAGTATGCGTCGCTGCACCGGCTTCTGACCATCGGTAACGTCAGGCAAAGCGCGTCCGCGCACCACCGATACCGCATAGTCCAGGTAAGCCTGTTCGGCGTAATGCGCCAGCGTAATGCTGTCAGAAGGGGTGTTATCGTCGTCGTCTCGCTTGGAGCCGTCGTCGAACAAATCAGTTTGTATGCTATCCATGTTTATACATCCACCTCGGCCAGATTGCCCTTTTCTTCCAGCCACACGCGGCGCTGGGCCGATTCGCCCTTACCCATCAGCATATTGAACATCTCGGTGGTAGCGGCTATGCCAGGCTCACCATACGTGACAGGCATTAAACGCCGCGTGTCCGGATTCATGGTGGTATCCCACAATTGTTCGGCGCTCATTTCACCCAAGCCCTTGAATCGACTAATGCTCCATGAGCCTTCACGGACGTTTTCATTACGTAGTTTTTCCTGCACGGCTTCAAGTTCACCCGCATCCAGGCAATACACCTTTCTGGCGGGCCGCTTGCCCGCCGCTGGAACATCCACCCGAAACAGCGGCGGCCTAGCCACATACACATGGCCGGCTTCAACCAGCTTGGGGAAGTGCTTGAAGAACAGGGTTAACAACAACACCTGTATATGCGAACCATCCACGTCAGCGTCAGACAATATGCACACCCGCCCATAGCGTAGACCGGACAGGTCGGCGGCGTCGCCAGGCGCGTGAGGGTCCACCCCTATCGCCACGGCAATGTCATGAATTTCATTGTTGGCGAACAAGCGATCGCGATCCACTTCCCAGGAATTAAGCACTTTGCCACGCAGGGGGAGTATGGCTTGGTATTCCTTGTCGCGTCCCATTTTGGCCGAACCGCCAGCCGAATCCCCTTCGACCAGGAAGATTTCGGTACGAGCATTGTCGTGCGACTCGCAATCAGTCAGCTTGCCGGGCAGCACCGCCACCCCAGAACTTTTACGTTTTTCCACTTTCTGGGCGGAACGGGCGCGAGCCTGGGCCTGACGTATGGCGGTTTCAGCAAGCTTTTTACCGTATTCGACGTTGGCATGCAGCCACAAGTCCAAGGCATTTTTAGCAAAGCCGCTGACCAATCGTACGGCGTCGCGACTATTCAGGCGTTCTTTGATTTGCCCCTGAAACTGCGGGTCCAGGACTTTGGCTGACAACACAAAGCTGGCACGCGCAAACACGTCTTCAGGCAGAATTTTTACGCCTTTAGGCACCAGGCTATGCAATTCAGCAAACGATTTGACAGCATTGAACAAGCCGTCTCGCAAGCCGGCTTCGTGGGTGCCGCCCGCGGTAGTGGCGATCAGGTTGACATAGGATTCGCGCACTACCGATCCATCGGCTGTCCATACCACCACCCACTCTGCGCCCTCGCCCAGCGCATACGTGTCATCGTCGGCCCCGGCGTATTGCTTGCCCTGAAAGACAGGCACCACGCGCTCTACATCGCCCAGCGCTTCGTCCAGATAACCGCGCAGGCCGTCTTGGTATTGCCATTCGCGCAGTTCGCCGGTTTTTTCTATAGTCAACGATACCTTGACGCCGCTAAGCAACACGGCCTTGCTGCGCAGGGCATGCACCAGCTCTGCCATGGGTATGGTGGCCGAATCAAAATACTTGGGGTCTGGCCATACCCTGACACGTGTGCCAGATTTGCGACGCCCCACCGGTTCAGTCTCTTTAAGCGGCTCTAGTACCTCGCCATCGGCAAACACCAGTTCGTGGGTTTGCCCATCGCGCCATACACACACTTCCAGCCGCGTTGACAAGGCGTTGGTGACAGACACCCCCACGCCGTGCAAACCGCCGGAAAACGCGTAGGCACCGCCATCTTTTTTGTCGAACTTGCCGCCAGCGTGCAAACGCGTGAACACCAGCTCGATAACGGGCGTGTGCTCCTCGGGGTGCAAGCCTACCGGTATGCCGCGGCCATCGTCTTCTATAGAGACGCTGCCATCGACATGCAAAGTGACTTTGATGGTTTTACTGAAACCCGCCAGCGCTTCGTCGGCGGCGTTATCTATGACTTCCTGCAATATGTGCAGCGGATTATCTGTACGGGTATACATGCCCGGACGCTGCCTAACTGGCTCTAGTCCTTTCAGTACCTGTATTGATCCCTCATCGTAGCGTGGTGTAGCCATTTATTCCCAAATTTTCGGTGAAGAAAGCCGTATTTTACGGACTCTGTCCATTGCTGCCTAAATAGGTGTGCTTTTTCTATTTAAAAGCCACGCACAGGCAGCCATTACAATGGTATGCTTGTTAGAAATAGACAACACGTGTATATCTTCCTTATATAGAATACATTGTGTTTTAGTCATCCTATCCTGTATCGTGGTTATCAATCACCACCTCTTATTCTTCATATCATGAGCGAAATCATAAAAAACGTAAGCGATGCGTCTTTTCAGGCAGATGTCCTGGACGCCAGCCTTCCAGTATTGGTCGATTACTGGGCCGCATGGTGTGGTCCTTGCAAAATGATTGCGCCACTATTAGACCAAGCTGCAGCCCAATATCAGGGCCGTGTTAACATCGTCAAGGTCAATGTAGACGAAAATCCCGAAACCGCCGCAAAATTTGGCGTTCGCGGTATCCCCACCCTTATGCTGTTTCAAGACGGCGAGGCTAAAGCCACTAAAGTGGGGGCGCTGTCCAAGTCGCAACTCGAGTCTTTCCTCGACGAAGCCCTATAAATAATCAGCTTTTCGCGCGCGGGCCTAGTCTGGGCTCGCCACTCGCTTTGCTAATACCCCCCTCTTTTCACACTCATGCACCTCAATGAATTAAAAGCATTGCACGTCTCGCAACTGCTTGAAATGGCCGCCGCCCTGGATCTGGACAACGCAAGCCGTATGCGCAAGCAAGAGCTTATGTTCGCTATCATGAAAAAAACCGCCAAACAAGGCGAGCAAATTTTCGGCGACGGCGTTCTGGAAGTTCTGCCCGACGGCTTTGGTTTCCTGCGTTCGCCTGAAACGTCTTATCTGGCCAGCACGGACGATATCTACATATCGCCCTCACAGATACGTCGCTTTAACCTGCACACAGGCGACTCCATCGAAGGCGAAGTCCGCACCCCCAAAGACGGCGAGCGTTACTTTGCCTTGGTCAAGGTGGACAAAGTCAACGGCATGCAGCCCGAGGCCATCAAACATCGCATCATGTTCGAAAACCTTACTCCGTTGCACCCCGACGAAGTGATGACGCTAGAACGTGATATCAAAAGCGAAGAAAACATCACCGGCCGCATCATGGATATCTTTGCCCCTATAGGCAAAGGCCAGCGCGCCCTGATCGTGGCCAGCCCCAAGTCGGGTAAAACGGTCATGATGCAA
>JAGOAJ010000044.1 GCA_017983955.1 Burkholderiaceae bacterium | reverse complement strand
AGGGCTACACCTGCTATGAATTCCCCAGCGTCTATTCGTCCGCCGAAGCAGCCGTGCTGATGTCCCACGAAGGCAGGATTGTCTTCTATGGCAACTCGCGTTGCACCCAGGAAATGGACGTCGCCAATTTTAGGGGTGGTGGGAAATATTCGGGGGGTGGGGGAACGAAGACTTTCAACTAGGGCGGAGCCGCCGCCCGCCAACCTAGGCCAACCCAATCCCCGCCAGAATCATCGCCTTGCAAATACTGCGCTACGAGTTCCGCCTTGAGCTCTGGCGTGTAGCTACGCCGTTGCCGTACCGGTTTTAGAGATTTCTGATCCATATAAGCACCCACAATAATTTAAGCGGGTGCTTATCTTCTCGTCTTCAGGCCGCCAGACTCAAGGTGTCTTCACCGGATGGATACCCCAAAGGCGGTCAAATCAATCGTTAAAGCACGTCCATCATGGATTTGCCTTTTGCTCTGTCAGGCAATGCGGGCAGCTGAACCCACGGGGTGGTGATCTCACCGTCGGTGATATTTAAGCGAATCTTCCATGCAGTCCCATCGTCAGCGACAGCAATTGCAACAAACATGCCCGAGTCTGACTTTGGAGCAACCGAAACCTGAACGATCTTCCTCGATATACTGCCTCCGATGTAATTAGAAGCCACAGTATGCCCTACCCCAACCGCATAAACCACTTGACTGTCTCCATGTCGACGCATCAGTCATTCTGAGTGTCTATTAGGCAATCGTCATACACGCCCTTCTTAAAGAGGCCTGCTAATTCACGGCGCTTTTGAGCAGAATCTAGTTGAGGGAATTCATAGGCCGTCTTAATAAGCTCCCGGGCTACCCAATGGTTCTTTGCCAGGTCAAGCATTCCAGCTTTATCATCCCCGTTCTGACGTCCAACCATAATCGCCTCAGCGAGCAAAGACGCTTGCCGACACTTTGCCTCGTTCTCTTGAGCTTGGACATTTGCAGACAATGCCAGTAGTAACGATACCGTGATCCATTTTTTCATTGCTCAGTCCCCTTTTTTATTCGGGGAATAATAGCTCAAATGTAAGAAATAAAGCGCGGGTGCGTAAGCATCCGCATGCTGTCACTCATAGCCATCCCAGCCCTCACCCAATACAAACATTCCCACCGCCCGGCTTTTTTACGCCCGTAGTCACCGCTCTGTCCATACCATTGCTTACCGTCTAGTGGGCTCATCTAAAGATAAGAGATAGCATCTATTATTTCTATAGGCGAACTAGTGCTGGTTTAGCGGTTTCAGCTAAAACATTGTGAGGAATTTTGGCTAATTCGATCCGATTGCGTCCAGCCGTTTTCCCTTTATAGAGAGCAGAATCGGCTTGTCGAAGAGCATCCTCTAGACCATGCGCGCCAGAGAAATGTTGTGAAATTCCAATAGTGACCGTGCAGTGCTGCAAACGACCAGACCCAGCAACTTTAGTCGCTTGGCTTTCAACGCTAGTACGCAGACGCTCGGCCAACTGCTTCACACCCTGACCGTCAGTTTCAAAGCAAATGGCCACAAACTCTTCTCCGCCAATACGAGCAGTCAAGTCGCCTTGACGAACGCTGGAGCGAAGCAACTCTGCAACATGGCATATAACGTCATCCCCGACTTGGTGCCCGTAGGTATCGTTAATTAACTTAAAATGGTCGACATCCATCAACAGCAGGTAAGCAGGCTTGGCATTCCGAGCATTAAAATACAGCTGTAGCGCTTCCAAAAGCCCTCGGCGATTGAACAGGTCTGTCATTGGATCACGCGCTGCCATGTTACGCAGATTATCTGTCAGTCGTCGCAATACTAGCCAGACAATAGAGGGCGGCACCATGGTGGCTAGGGTTGACATGTAGATGTAGAAGATCATTTGAAATTGGCTATCCATGTGCAACGCATCCAAGCCATAATCTACAATTTTCATGAACTTTAGCGCGTTAAGAACACAGATTCCGCCAATCAGAAGCGCAAAAAAAACCATCTCTCCATACAAATCTTTTGCAAAAGTACGCACACCATAGATCACGGTTATTGTCATTACAAAGAAAAGCATGGTCGCCACCGCCGCAAGCATTGCGTAACGTGCGGCGGGTCCAGCGCTCCACTGCACTAGCAATTGAGCAATGCCGTAAATCACGGAAAATAAAATTAACGAACGCCACAATCGAACCTGGCGCCCAAAAAAACGCATGGCACCGAGCCAATAGGCGAGTGGGGCAGCCAACGTGAGGATGTGGTTAACTACGCTCATCACACTCCATGCCGGCCCCCCTTCCATCAGTTGCAGGATATAGGCCAACGCAAGCAGGAGGTTGCCCACGGCAAAAAAATCCATCCCCATCTTGTTGTCAGGCAGGCGTCGACTAATAAGTAAAAACATGCCTGAAAAGCACAGCAGGTGTGCGCACAGCATAGCGACGAGAGTGGTTGCAACCATAATATGGGTGGTAAGAAGGGAAACAAAACTCCTGCGCTGTAGTCAGCGATACAGCAACAGGCTCTCAATCATAAACGGGGGGCGCCGACATTCATTAGACTTTTTTCGACGAACAGGCTTAATGGAAATAAAGCCGTTGGCCCCTAGCGATTCTATCCTAAGATTAAATGATGTAGTGGTCTGAACCCGGCTTCTTAATGCTTAACTACACACAACCATCCCAGGTGCAGGACTAGAAATTAATCTGAAACTTGCAGGCCGGAAGTATACGGTCTAGCCATGCTGGAATTACGACATCGTTACACAATCCCTAACGGGGATTTTATACGCCTATCGTTCCTTGAGCGCCCTATCGGTTTCTACCATCCAAGCCTGATCACACGGCACCGACTCAGCGGCATGCTGCCCATACAGTTTGAAATGTACGGCGTTGCACCACTCTTGCGAACCAAAGTCAGGCCCATGGCCCTGCCCGTCTGATATCGACAGCTGGCGATCTACACTTTCCAACCAGGCGGCGCTACCGACAGGCTCAGCTGGGCCGAAACTTTGGCAGGCAGCGAGTAAAACAACAGGCAACAGCAAAAACAAACGCATCATTAATCCTTAAATGGCTAAGGCTCGTTTATAGCAGGCTTAGCCATCGCCACCACCCGCCCTTTCGTTGGGGAGTTTTTTTATGAAGCCTGGCGTATATCTCTAATTGATTGCTCTAGGCTTTAGACTGCCCTGCTGATCGCAGAAAAACCCCTGTCTTTACAGGTAGATATAGTTTCCGTAATCAATAATTACGGAGAGTAGGCATGGGCGAGTTAATGTTTATTATCGGGAGCTTTGCCAGCATGTGGGGCTTTGCCGCCTGGCTTGCATGTGCCTTTTTTGCTGGGCACATCACCGCTGAGAAAAACAGATGCGGCTTTTGCTGGTTCTGTTGGGGCCTCTTATTTGGTCCAATAAGCCTGATTGCATCGGTTGGCTTGCCAATGCGCCAGCTGGCTAGCCTCCCAGTCAGGTTGCTTCATTTGTTTCGTCCAATAAAAAACCGCCCTGAAGCGGCTGTAAGTAACAGCTAGAGCTATATTGCCCCTTCGAATTGATCGATTTCTGGCAATTGCGGAATTTGCTTCCACTCAACATCAAGCTTCCCATCTTGCAACTGCCGGGCTCTCCAGGCCGTACCGTCGTCCGCTATCGCATAGATCCAAACACCGACACCACCTTCTTTTACAAACGGTGTAATTTACACAAACCTTCTCAACATACTTCCTCCCTATGTAATAAGAAGCTACAGTATGCCCTTAAATGATGATGTGAAGCCTACGGTGGGCAAAGCCATCAAAATGACAATAGCTCTCTGGGAGGGGTTCTTTCATGCGTTTCTTTGTTAGATGCATAATTAAAACGTTCGACTCATGGATATCGGCTGGCCTGATAGTTTTATTCTGTGCCTTTAGCTTCTATATTGGCAAGCACTCATCCGACATGAACCTGTTCGCAGCTTCGGGCGGTGTCATGACGATCTTTGGACTGCTTTCAATGGCCCGCTTCTCGACAATGGAAAAATACCTTCAGCAAGAAGAGATTATCCAACGAAGCTCTGGAGTCACAGGGCCACCATTAGCTGATGGCGAATCAGAGAAGATCGCAGCCAGAAATAGAGCGGCTGCCAGAATAAGAATACAGAAAGAACTCTACAGCGACTTTCGAGGATTATTCCTAACTGTCGCCGGAACCATTGTTTGGGCCTACGGGCAATACTTCTAAGCCAAAATGTACTGCCCGCCGATCTTACGAAGGGCGGGCCGAGAAATACTGCCGAAGCAGCAGGGGGAGACAATCAGGTATTAAGAGGTGCGCAACCACATTTCAAGAGCATGCCACCCAACATAGGCGAAAACGCCCATCACAAAAAATCTAAATTGCCACTTGTGGGCTTTTGCAAGCCGTTGACCAATATCATTAATGACCGCCTCAAAGTTAGAGCGAGATATCTGAGCATCTAGCTGATTAACATTGATATGAGTCATGAGGTGCGACTCAGTTAGTGCGCGGCAGCCCGCCACGAAGCTCATAGCCCAGAGCGCTAAGGCAGACGCTAGCGGGATAAGCGAGCAATCAAGCCAATGATCCCTAGTCTGGGTTATCGCAAACCCCACGCACGCGCCTGCCGCAGCAAGTAAGAAGTAGGCGTATTTTTGCCGCTGCTCCGTTAGTGAAGTAACTAGGATCGCCCTGCTTTCGCCTACCATATTAAGTCCGTAGTTTTCAATTTCACGATCCTATGTAACATGAAATCGGCATCCCGACGGAGATCAATCAAAGCGCACCCCCTACACGTATTGTCCCGTAGAGCATCCCAATCCACACCATACATAAAGCACTGACCCAGTCTATTCGGCGAAACGCTCTAGCTGCCAATCACGCCCCCCGCCGTTCATGCGAGTGTTAGTCCACAATGAACAGCTTAGCCCCAGTGTCAGTCATAGAGCGATGAGGCTCCGCGTCGTCGGCGACCTGATACGACATCCCTGAGGTCAGTATGAACCGCCGCCCATCGGACAACTCGGTTTCCAGCTTTCCCTCTAAGCAAAACAGAATGTGACCTTTAGAGCACCAATGATCGGCTAAGTATCCAGAGCTGTACTCGACCATCCGAACGCGGATAGGGCCAAATTGGCGGGTGCGCCAATAAGCCATGCCGTGCTCGCCTTTGTGCTCGGTCGGCTCCACAGAGGCCCAGTCAACTATACAAAAAGGTAGGTTAGATATCTGCATGCGTAGTGCGGCGATATGGTTTCAAGTCATCAGAAACCAGAGTATGCCCCAACGGATACGAATTGACTATCCTACCCCTCACCCACTCCAAAAAGAACGGCCCCACCATCAAATGACAGCAGGGCCGCGAAGCTATAAGAAAACAGCCTAAGCCATATGGGTGATTGAAAAACCAAAGGCGCCACAGTAGTTTGAGGCACATGCCCCAAGCGAGTGCCTCACCCAAGGAGCCCGTATGTATAAAACCCGAATGGCAACGTTTAATCACCAGGGCCAGGAAATCATCGTCGTGCCTCTAGACTGCAGCTTCGGAGATCGCCCGCCTTGGCAGCGAAGAGAAGCGCTAAGCCATCTGCAAAGATGCGCCTTAAAGGCAGGCTTTAAATCCCCAGCGGCTGCAGTTTGGAGGGCGGGCGGTAAGCTTCACTTCATAGCCCCCGATGAATGGCACCATTTTTTAAAAAACTTAACCTGGAACATCATCATCTCGAACTTGAGCGCTGAGATTCAATGCCATGATGAATCACGCCAATCTCACATCTAAGAGCTAACGGACTAGCAAGGAGACAACTCAAATCAACAACCCTGCACAGTGACCTCACTAAATTCATTCGAATCGTAACTGTCGCTGCCTTAGGTGTGTGCATCACACTAATAGCGCAAAAATTGATTTATGTGAAAGGTTTGGATGTGGCATTCGACATATGGAGTACGCCAAACGCTATGTGGTTATCGGGCGAACCCATAGAGCGCATTCAATTGCTATGCGGACACAAAGATAAAGCCACGACGGAAATCTACGTAAAAAGTCGCTGGCGAGACTCCATAGCCCCAAATAGTCTAAAAATTAGCGCATGAAAAACTACTGGATATGCGCCAGCGTCACATATCGCGGCACATACAGGCAAAAAGAAAGGGCTACGTTATTCACGTAACCCCTTGATTTTATTGGTGGGTTGTGCGCGATTCGAACGCGCGACCAGCGGATTAAGAGTCCGATGCTCTACCAACTGAGCTAACAACCCTTGCATCAAGCAAGAGCAGAATTGTACCGGAAAAAAACGGCCCTACGGCCACAAACCACAAAAAAAATCATAAAAAAAGGCCGGGACTAGGCCCGGCCATATAGCAACATGCAGCTAGGGCCTAAACCCTAGCGGCATATCACGCTATTTTTCCTTGCGGTACGCGTCGTGACAGGCTTTGCAGCTTTTGCCTGTGTTGCCAAACGCGACGCGGAAGGCGTCAAAGTCGCCGGAATCCGCAGCTACGCTAAGCTTCCCAATGGCGGCCAGGAAGTTGTCTTCAGCCTGCTTGAAGCCCTCGGGGTCTAGCCATACGTCGTCTTTGGAATCACCACCTTCCGAGCCTGCGGCGGCAAAGCCAGCCCATGGCAGTTTAGCCAGGACGCTTAAGATGGCAACGTTGGCTTTGATTTGTTCCGCATCAAAAGGAATTTCCTTTTTTGCGACTGGAGCCATGCGACCAAAGTGTGAACCTATCAGCAACATAGCCGATGCGCGGTAATCAATCGCGTCTTCGGATTTGGCAAACTGCGCCATAGATGGCGTAGAAGCTAGGGCCAACACTGTGGCGGAGGCTAGCAGAGCTATTTTCTTCTTCATACAAACTCCCAGGTTGATGTCGCCAGGCGACTCAAAAACAACTAGCGTTAAATTTTACGGGCCAAGTCTTCGGCCAGCCCTATGTAGGATCGTGGCGTCATGGCCAGCAGTCGCGCTTTAGCGTCGGCGGGTAAGTCCAGGCCGGTAATGAATTCAGTCAGCCCTTCTTTATTAATGCCTTTACCACGCGTCAGTTCTTTTAGCTGCTCGTAGGGTTGTGGCAGGTTGAACCGGCGCATAACAGTCTGTACGGGCTCGGCCAGAACTTCCCAGCAG
This sequence comes from Burkholderiaceae bacterium, assembly GCA_017983955.1. GTDB lineage: Bacteria > Pseudomonadota > Gammaproteobacteria > Burkholderiales > Burkholderiaceae_B > JAGOAJ01. Next base: position 10,356 of record JAGOAJ010000044.1, on the reverse strand, counting down.
GCGTCGATGTCGGCGTCGATGGCAGCAACGTTAAGCTCCAGTTTGTGCAGGCCGCGCATGCAGGAGTCATAAGCCACAGCGCAGTAGCCCAGGGCAACGCCCAGGTTGCGCAAGACGGTGGAGTCGGTCAAATCACGCTGCCAGCGGGATACGGGTAGTTTTTCGGACAAGTGGCGCAGCAAGGCGTTGGCCAAGCCTATGTTGCCTTCGGAGTTTTCGAAGTCTATAGGATTGACTTTATGGGGCATGGTGGATGATCCGACCTCACCCTCTTTTAGGCGCTGCTTGAAGTAGCCTAGGGAGATATAACCCCAGATGTCGCGGTCCAGATCCAGGATGATGGTGTTGGCACGAGCGACGGCGTCAAAAAGCGCGGCCATCCAGTCATGCGGTTCTATCTGTATGGAGTACTGGTTTTGAGTCAGGCCCAGGCGTTTCAACACGCTGGCGCTAAAGGATGGCCAGTCTATTTCAGGATAGGCTGCCAAGTGGGCGTTGTAGTTGCCGGTGGCGCCATTGAGCTTAGCCAGGGGCTCTACAGCGGCGATGTCAACAATGGCGCGCTCCAGGCGAGCAGCCACGTTGGCAAATTCTTTGCCCAGGGTGGTGGGGCTGGCGGGCTGGCCATGGGTGCGCGACAGCATGGGCTGGGCGGCAAACTCAAGCGCCCGACCTTTCAGATGGTCGCACAATTCCGTCAGTCGCGGAATAATGAATTGAGCACGTACACGGCTTAGCATCAAGGCGTGCGATGTGTTGTTAATGTCTTCCGAGGTGCAGGCAAAATGGATGAACTCAGCCGCGGCAGCCAGTTCGGGATGATCAGCCACGCTTTCTTTCAGCCAGTACTCGACAGCTTTGACGTCGTGGTTGGTTACGCGTTCTATGGCCTTGATACGGGCAGCGTCATCTTCGGAAAAATTATCGACCAGTTGTTGCAGGCGGGCCTGAGCATCTGGTGAAAATGGCTGCAGTTCTGGCAAGCCAGCTTCAGACAGGCCTTGTAACCAGGCGATTTCAACTTCGACCCGGTGGGCCATGAAACCGGCTTCTGATAAAGTGGCGCGCAGTTCCTGACACCGGGAGGCATAACGGCCATCCAGGGGGGACAAGGCGTTCAAATGGCTAAGGTGCTGAGAAAGTTGCATGTCGGATCACGTAAATGAAAATAGCTTGAATTCTACCATTGGCTGTATTTGGTCCTTATAAACGACAGATTCCGTCGTACAAAGCGGCAGAACCGAGTTCTTGACGAATTCGCTCCAGTATCCTGCTATACTTTTTTTGCCTGTAACTTCTATACTTTGCCATGAAACTCATCGGTACCCTGACCAGCCCTTACGTGCGTAAAGTTCGCGTTGTAATGGCAGAAAAAAAACTCGACTACGAATTCGTGCTCGAAGACGTGTGGGCCGATAACTCTTCCATACAGCAGCACAACCCTCTGGGGAAAGTGCCGTGCCTGATCATGGACGATCACGGTAGCCTGTTCGACTCGCGGGTTATTGTTGAATACCTGGATACTTTGTCGCCTGTAGGACGGCTGTTGCCACAACAGGGACGTGACCGAGCTGCCACCAAGTGCTGGGAAGCCATTGCCGATGGCCTGCTGGATGCCGCCGTTACCATCAACATAGAAAACAATCGCAGGGCCGCCGAATTTCGCAGCCAGGCCTGGATAGACCGCCAGCATGGAAAAATCTCTGCAGCCCTAGAGCACATGGAAAAAACCCTGGACGAACAACCATTTTGCATGGGTGTGAACTTCAGTCTGGCCGATATTGCCGTGGGTTGCGCCTTGGGCTACTTGGACTTCCGCTTTCCAGAGATTGACTGGCGTGCTAAACACCCCAATCTACATCGTCTGGAAGAAAAACTGCAGGCCAGGCCGTCATTTAGCACGACTCTGACCCCCAAAGGCCACTAAGCCAGCTTAAAAGCCTTGCCAGGCCTTGTACATCATGTATGCGGCCAACCCAAACAACAAGCAAGCAAAAATACGTTTTAACGACGCCACGGGTATACGGTGCGCCATGCGCGCACCAAAAGGCGCGGAAAACATGCTCATGGACGACAGCACCAGCAAGGCGGGCCAGAAGATATAGCCCAGCATGCCGTCCTGCCCCTGCACGTGCTGAAAGCCTGAATAGATATAGCCCACGCTGTTGGCAATGGCAATAAAGAAGCCCAACGCAGCAGAAGTGGCTACCGCATTACGCACCGACACATTGCTGCTGGTCATAAAGGGCACGGACAAAAATCCGCCGCCGGCTCCCAGTAAACCTGAAGCAAAACCTATCCCCACCCCTACCCCTGCCGTGACCAAATTGCCTGGCATGGTGCGTGTGGCCACCGGCGGTTTGGCAAACAGCATGCGTATAGCAGAGTAACCAACAAATACGGCAAAGATCACAGCCAGCCAAGCGCCGCTTAGATAAGAAAATAGCGCGCCGCCCGACAATAAACCACCTAGCACCAGGCCGGGGGCCATCACGGCAACCACCTTCCAAAGGATGGCTTTTTTCGCATGATGAGCGCGTACGCTGGATACCGAGGTAAACACTATGGTGGCCATGGCAGTGGCAATGGCTGCATGCACCACCAGATCGGGGTCTACGCCATAGATGGGGAACAGCATGGTCAGAAAAGGCACCAGTATCATGCCCCCGCCTATGCCTAGCAAACCCGCAGCAAAGCCGACCGCTAGGCCCAAACACATCAAACTGATAATAAATATGGGATCCATGCCTAGCCTGAAATAATAATGCCGCCGCCCAGGCATACATCACCGTCATAGACGACGGCAGACTGCCCTGGCGTTACCGCCCACTGAGGGTCGGAGAAAGTCAATGTACAGCGATCTTGCTGGGTATCCGCCAGCACACAAGGCGCATCGGATTGCCGGTAACGGGTCTTGGCACTGTAGTGCCCAGGCGCAGGCGCTACGCCCGCTACCCAACTACAGTCCTGGGCGGTCAGGCTATCGCCCAACAGCCAGGGATGCTCATGTCCCTGCACCACGTATAGGGTGTTGGTAGGTATGTCCTTGCGCGCCGTGTACCAGGCATCGGCGGTACCATCGTCCCGTTGCTTGCCCTTGACCCCACCTATGCCCAAACCTTTGCGCTGACCCAGTGTATAAAAGGCCAAGCCCTGATGTTGGCCTATGGTCTGGCCTTCTGCAGTTTTGATGGGGCCGGGCTTAGTGGGCAGGTAGCGATTCAAGAACTCCCTGAACGGACGCTCGCCAATAAAGCATATGCCTGTAGAGTCTTTTTTGGCGGCATTGGGCAGCTCCAAGGACAGCGCAATACGCCGGACTTCGGTTTTAGGCAGTTCACCCAGCGGAAATAAGGTTTTGGACAGTTGCGCCTGATTGAGCCTGTGCAGGAAATAGCTTTGATCCTTGCTTAAATCCACGCCTTTCAACAACTGATAGTGGCTGCCCTGCGCGTCGTCCACATGACGCACCCGCGCATAGTGCCCGGTCGCGATGTGTTCTGCCCCCAACGACATAGCGTGATCCAGAAATGCCTTGAATTTGATTTCGGCATTGCACAGCACATCGGGGTTAGGCGTGCGGCCTGCAGAATATTCACGCAAGAAGTCCGCAAACACCCGGTCTTTGTATTCGGCGGCAAAGTTGACTGCCTCGATGTCGATGCCGATCAGGTCGGCGACGCTGGCAGCGTCCAACCAATCCTGACGCGACGAGCAAAATTCGCTGTCGTCATCGTCTTCCCAGTTTTTCATGAACAGGCCGACCACGTCATAGCCCTGTTGTTTCAGCAACCAGGCCGTAACAGACGAATCAACGCCACCCGACATGCCGACGACGACGCGCCCTTTCTTTTCTGAAGTTTTATCCATAATTCGTATTCTAGACGTTTACACCATCTGCCAAGGCCTGATCCACCACTTCTATCCAATGGCGCACAGGCAAGACCGTGCCGCTTTGCAGATGAGCAATACAGCCCATATTGGACGAGATGATGAAATCTGGTTCGACGGCCTGTAAAGATGCCAACTTACGTTGTTTTAGTTGACCGGACAATTCGGGCTGGGTGATGGAGTACGTGCCCGCCGCGCCACAACACAAGTGCGAATCAGTAAAGGGGCGCGTGTTGAAGCCCAGGTCAGCCAATAGGGTTTCGTTCAAGCCACGCAGACCCTGCCAGTGCTGCAAGGTACAGGGCGGATGAAACGCGCCCTGCCCCTGAAGCGCCACCATACTCGCTTTTAACTGGGCCGCATGCGGAGCAACGATTTCAGCCACGTCCTTTACCTTGCTGACCAAGCGCAAGGCCTTGTGTACGTACACTGGATCGTCACGTAAATGATGGGCGTATTCAACGATCATCGCGCCACACCCTGAAGCATTCACCACCAAGGCCTCGACCTCGTCGTTGTCAATTAAAGGCAGCCAGGCATCTATATTGGCGCGCATTTGCTGCAGGGCCGCTTGCTGCGCATCCAGATGGAAATTAATGGCGCCACAGCAGCCCGCGCCTGCTGATGCCCTGACCCCTATCCCTATAGCACCCAAAACCCGGACCGTAGCCGCGTCTATGGATGGCATCATAGCCGGCTGCACGCAGCCCGTGAGTAGCAACACTTGCCGAGCATGACTGGCGGTTACCGCCGCCGCAGGCAGCTTGCCCGCAGGCCTGGCCACCGTTATTTTATCGCGCAGTACAGCAGGCAATGCAGGCCGTACCCAACGCCCCAGCGCCAGCGCTGCCCCAAACCACGACGCAGTCAAGGTGCGACGCAAGGCCAGACGCCCCAAGCGTTGCCGCCAGGGACGCTGCACCCGCTCGTCCACCAGCAGACGACCAATATCGACCAGCTTGCCGTATTCCACCCCAGAAGGACAGGTGGTTTCACAGTTGCGGCAGGTCAAGCACCTATCCAAATGCGTCTGAGTCGCCGTCGTGGGTTGTTCACCCTCCAAGACTTGCTTGATTAAATAGATGCGGCCACGCGGACTATCACGTTCGTCACCCAAAATCTGATAAGTGGGACAGGTCGCCAGACAGAAGCCGCAATGCACACAGCGTCGCAGAATTTCATCGGCCTCTTGGCCTGCCTCGGTGTCCAGTGCCCAGGGGGCAAGGCGAGTTTGCATGACGTCTCCTAGAAGTCGCGAAAAAGACGTCGAGGGTTAAAAATCCCCATGGGGTCGAATTCTTGTTTCAAGCGCCAATGTATGGTTTGCAGCCCAGGATGCAAGGGATGAAAAACCGGCAAGTCATCCAGCTTATGCTGATAGCGGTACAAGGTCGCATGCCCGCCTAGCGCCGCCACCTGCTCACGCAATGCCAGTGGGTCTGACTGTTGAGCCAACCAGCGCAATCCACCATTCCATTCGATCAAGCTATTGCCCATATTCAATGCAGGCGTGGTAGGCGGCACAGCCACACGCCACAGCGGTCGTTGCTGGAAAAAACTGTGGGTCTGGTCACGCAAGCTGGTCCAGAATGCATCCCCCATTTGGGGCTGGATTTCCTGCCCGCCTATATGTGCTCTGCCCTGAACGATGGCGGCCTCGCTGCCTGACAGGCGCAGATGCAACACACCCAGATCAGTCTGGTCATCACGACTCCAGACGCTGGCTGATATAGGCAAGGGTAAGCCACGCCATTCGTTCAAGGCGTCCAATGCCTGGGATTCAGACATTTCCAGCGTCAGCGTGATTTCACGTTCAGGCCTGGGGACTACCTTCAAGGAGACCTCTAGCAAGGGTCCAAATATCCCCATGGACCCGGCCAACAAGCGGGATACATCGTAGCCCGCAACATTCTTCATGACTTCACCACCGAAATTCAGCACCGAGCCGGTGGAGTCCAACAACCGAGCCCCCAAGACAAAGTCACGTAAGCCACCCACGGCCATACGGCGCGGGCCCGATAGCCCACTGGCGATACAACCGCCCAACGTAGCCGTAGCGCCCAGGCGTGGCGGTTCGAACGCCAGCATCTGCTGTTGCTGGGTCAAGGTGGCTTCGATATCGGACAATAAGCTGCCCGCCCTGGCGGTAATTACCAATTCCGATGGCTGGTAGTTAACGATGCCGGTATAGGCTGACATATCCAAGATAGCAGTATCTGCAGCTTGCCCTGATCCAGACGGTTCGCCATAAAAATCTTTGGTCCCGCCGCCCCGAATCAAGACAGGTTTCAATGTGGCTCGCGCCGTCATAACCTGCTGTATAAGCTCGTTCAGTATGAATTCCATGATGCGACCTAAAAGCGCGGCAAATCGGGAAAGCGCAACTCGCCACGATGCACGTGCATACGCCCATATTCGGCGCAACGTACCAGGGTAGGTATCAGCTTTTCAGGGTTAAGCACGCCCGCTGGGTCGAATGCCTTTTTGACGCCGGAAAACACATCCAGTTCCTCGCGGGTGAACTGCACGCACATCTGGTTGATTTTTTCTATGCCCACGCCGTGCTCGCCAGTAATCGTACCGCCAACTTGCACGCACAACTCCAATATCGCCGCGCCAAATTGCTCGGCGCGTTCGATGTCGCCAGGCTGATTGGCATCAAACAAAATTAATGGATGTAAATTGCCATCGCCTGCATGGAACACATTGGCGCAACGCAGGCCGTACGTGATCTCCATCGCGGCGATGGCCGCCAGCACTTGGCCCAAATAGCGGCGCGGTATGGTGCCATCCATGCAGTAATAATCTGGCGACACCCGCCCCGCCGCCGGGAACGCATTTTTACGTCCTGCCCAGAAGGTTAAACGTTCATGTTCGGTGCGCGACACCATCAAGCCACTGGCGCCAGCCTGCTGAAATATAGCCAGCATGCGCGCAATTTCGTCCTCGACCTCTTCCAACGTACCGTCGGACTCGCACAGTAAGATCGCAGCGGCATCCATGTCGTAGCCAGCTTTGACGAAGGGCTCGACCATATGCACAGCGCGCTGATCCATCATTTCCAGCCCGGCCGGAATAATGCCGCCAGCAATGATGTCGGTAACGGCCTGGCCTGCCGCTTCCACGGTGGCAAAACTGGCCATAATGACACGCGCACAGGCGGGCGACGGCACCAGTTTGACCGTGGCTTCAGTGACTATGCCCAGCATGCCCTCTGAACCGATAAATGCAGCCATTAAATCCAAGCCGGGGCTATCAGGCGCTTCCGAACCTAACTCCAGCACCTGACCGTCACTGGTGACCATGCGCACTCGCAAGACATTGTGCACCGTCAGCCCATACTTTAAACAATGAACACCACCAGAGTTTTCGGCAATGTTACCGCCTATGGAACAAGCGATTTGGCTGGACGGATCGGGCGCGTAATACAGCCCATAAGGGGCAGCCGCCGCTGAAATGGCCAGGTTCGCCACACCCGGCTGAACCACGGCCGTGGCCGCCAAGGGATCTATATTGACAATGCGATTTAGTTTTGCCAGACCTAACACTATGCCCTGGGCATGCGGGGTAGCGCCGCCAGACAGCCCAGTGCCCGCACCACGCGGCACTATAGGTACGTTAAACGCGTGGCAGGCTTGCATGACCGCAACTACCTGCGCCTCGTTTTCAGGCAAGACCACCACCGGCGGCAAGGTCCTGTACAAGGACAGGCCATCGCATTCGTAAGGCCGGGTGTCCTCGGGACGTACCAACAGGCAATGTGCAGGCAAATGCTGCTCCAGCCGCGCGATCAACCCCGAAAAATCCACCGCCCCTGCTGATTGCGCTGATCCTGCCAGCATCCCTTTACCCCTGGGCGGGCAAAATCTTGCCCGGGTTCAAAATATTATGAGGATCAAACGCGTGTTTCAGACTGGCCATCAAGTCCAAGGCATCCTGACCATGTTCAGCCAACATGAATTCCATTTTATGAAGACCTACGCCATGCTCGCCCGTACATGTGCCATCCATCGCGATAGCGCGCTGCACCAGTTGTTGATTCAACCGTTCAGACTCTTCCCATTCCTGGGGGTTATCCGGGTCCAACAACATCAACACATGGAAATTGCCGTCCCCCACATGACCAACGATGGTGTAGGGAAACGATGCCTGATCCATCTGGGCTGCTGTCTGGGTCACGCATTCGGCCAGTCGTGAAATGGGCACGCACACGTCGGTAGTGCTGGCACGACAGCCGGGCCGTAACTGTATGGCCGCAAAATAGGCATTATGACGCGCTGTCCACAAACGACTGCGGTCCTCGGGGTGTTCCGCCCACTCAAAGTCCATGCCACCATTATCATGGGTAATGGACTGCACGATTTCAGCCTGTTCCTTAACGCCCGCTGGGCTGCCGTGGAACTCGAACAGTAGCAATGGCGACGCTTTCAAGGTCAGTTTGCTATAGGCATTCGTGGCCTGAACAGCCCCCGTATCCATGAATTCCACCCGGGCAACCGGTACACCCATCTGTATGACTTCTATCACGCTTTGCACGGCGGCATCCAGCGTAGGGAAGTTGCAAATGGCCGCCGATATTGCCTCGGGCTGAGGGTACAAACGCACGGTGACTTCGGTAATGATGCCTAGCGTGCCCTCGCTGCCCACAAAAATACGGGTTAGGTCGTAACCAGCGGACGACTTACGCGCCCGATTGGCGGTTTCTATCACCCGTCCGTCAGCAGTCACCACTTTCAGCGACATCACGTTTTCACGCATGGTGCCATAGCGCACTGCATTCGTCCCTGAAGCGCGGGTGGCTGCCATGCCGCCCAGGCTGGCATCAGCGCCCGGGTCTATGGGGAAAAACAGCCCCGTATTGCGTATGTCCTCGTTTAACTGCTTACGAGTAACACCAGCCTGCACCGTGGCAGTGAAGTCCTCGGGGTGCACCGCCACCATCTGATTCATACCCGACAAATCCAGACTAATGCCGCCGTGTATTGCCAGCAAATGCCCTTCTAGCGAGGAACCTACGCCAAACGGAATCAATGGGACTTTGTGTTGATGACAATGCCTAGCCACCCAGACTACATCTTCCGTGCTTAAAGCGAATACCACCCCATCGGGCAGCATGGGCGGATAAGGAGATTCGTCCCGCCCGTGATGCTCACGAACTGCATGCGCCATGGAAAAGCGCTCGCCAAACTGCTGCTGCAGCGCCTCCATGAAACCATCAGGTATGGATCGGCGTAATTCTGGTGTCAACATGGGGGCATTCATGATGAGGTCCTTGCTACTGTGTTGATCAGGCGGCGGCACCTGATACTGCGGCTTGCGCATGCTTTTGACGACGATTTTTGACCGCGCTAGCCAGACGTTCCAGCACCTGCACGGAAGAATCCCAATCGATGCAACCGTCCGTGATGCTAAGCCCATATGTTAAGGGTTTGCCAGGCACCATGTCCTGACGTCCACCCAACAGATTGCTTTCTATCATCACGCCAAAAATGCTTTGATCGCCGGTTTCCATCTGGGCCGCAATATCATCAACCACCAAAGGCTGGTTACGATAGTCTTTGTTGCTGTTGGCGTGGCTGGTATCAACCATCAAACGTGCACGCACGCCCGATTTGCTTAAGATCTCGCAAGCCTGGGCCACGCTTTCGGCATCGTAGTTAGGCGCTTTGCCGCCGCGTAGAATCAGATGGCAATCTTTATTGCCCAAGGTAGACACGATAGCCGAGTGCCCACCCTTGGTTACCGACAGGAAGTGGTGTGGCTGGGAAGCGGCGTTAATCGCGTCAACCGCAATTTTTATGTCGCCACCCGTACCGTTCTTGAAACCCACAGGGCATGACAAGCCGGAAGCAAGTTCGCGATGCACCTGGCTTTCTGTGGTCCGCGCGCCTATGGCACCCCAGGACACCAAATCAGCGATGTATTGCGGCGTAATCATGTCCAGAAACTCACAGCCAGCGGGCAGGCCTAAGGCGTTGACATCAATCAGCAATTCACGCGCAGTGCGCAGGCCCTGATTGATATTGAAGCTACCATCCATACCAGGATCATTGATCAGTCCCTTCCAGCCCACGGTAGTACGGGGCTTCTCGAAGTAGACCCGCATGATGATTTCCAGCTCACCCTTGAAGAGTTCACGCTGCTCGGCCAGCTTATGGGCATATTCCAACGCGGCTTTAGTGTCGTGTATGGAACATGGCCCTATCACCACAGCCAGGCGGTCATCCTTGTCCTGCAAAATATTATGCAAGGCACGGCGCGCGCTATATACAGTCGCGGAAATATCCTTGGTACATGGGAACTCGCGCATCACGTGGGCGGGTGGACTCAGTTCCTTGATTTCGCGGATTCGTAGATCATCAGTATTGTGCGACACAGCGTACTCCATGGTGTTTGTCAGGCTAGCTTAAGCGGACAAAAAAAGCCGCCTGGCTAACGCTGGCGGCTTTTTGGGGAATTTGGTTC
>JAGOAJ010000022.1 GCA_017983955.1 Burkholderiaceae bacterium | reverse complement strand
ACAAAAATAATTCAGCACTATGCCTAAGCGTTTAGATATAAAAAGTATCCTTATCATTGGCGCAGGTCCTATCATTATTGGTCAGGCCTGCGAATTCGACTACTCGGGCGCTCAGGCGTGCAAGGCGCTAAAGGCTGATGGTTTCCGCACCATCCTGGTCAACAGCAACCCGGCCACCATCATGACGGACCCGGAAACGGCCGACGTCACCTACATAGAGCCCATCACCTGGCAGGCCGTAGAGAAAATCATAGAACGTGAAAGGCCAGATGCCTTGCTACCCACCATGGGTGGCCAGACAGCGCTGAACTGCGCACTGGACCTGGATCATCATGGCGTACTGGCCAAATATGGCGTCGAACTGATAGGCGCTAATGCCGAAGCCATAGACATGGCTGAAGACCGCCTGAAGTTCAAAGACGCCATGACGCGAATCGGCCTGGAGTCTGCCAAGTCGGGCGTGGCCCATAGCCTGGATGAAGCCTGGGAAGTGCAGCGCACCATTTCAGAGCAAACCGGCAGCGCGGGCTTTCCTGTGGTCATACGTCCCAGTTTCACCATGGGCGGATCGGGTGGTGGCATAGCCTACAACAGTGAAGAATTCGAAAGCATATGCCGTCGTGGTTTGGAGGCATCGCCTACTAACGAACTGCTGATCGAAGAGTCGCTGCTGGGCTGGAAAGAATTCGAGATGGAAGTCGTGCGCGACAGCGCCGACAACTGCATTATCATTTGCTCGATAGAAAACCTGGACCCCATGGGGGTGCACACCGGTGACTCGATTACTGTCGCTCCGGCCCAGACTCTGACCGACAAAGAATATCAAATCATGCGCAACGCTTCGATAGCGGTCTTGCGCGAGATCGGTGTCGATACCGGCGGTTCCAACGTGCAGTTTGCTGTGAACCCAGAAAACGGCCGCATGATAGTCATCGAGATGAACCCGCGTGTGTCGCGTTCATCGGCCTTGGCGTCTAAAGCGACCGGCTTCCCCATCGCCAAAGTGGCGGCGCGTCTGGCGGTGGGTTATACCCTGGACGAACTGCAAAATGAAATTACTGGCGGCCTGACGCCTGCGTCTTTCGAGCCCACCATAGATTACGTGGTCACCAAGGTACCGCGTTTCGCCTTTGAGAAATTCCCCCAGGCTGATTCCCGCCTGACCACGCAAATGAAATCCGTGGGCGAAGTCATGGCTATAGGCCGTACCTTCCAGGAATCCTTCCAAAAAGCCTTGCGTGGCTTGGAAGTTGGCGTAGATGGTCTGAACCAGAAAACCACCGACCGCGAAAAGCTGCAGGTGGAACTAGGCGAACCTGGCCCCGAACGTATCTGGTACGTCGGCGACGCTTTTGCTCAAGGTTTCAGTCTGGAAGAAGTGCAAAGCCTGACCAGCATAGACCCCTGGTTCCTTGCGCAAATCAAGGAGATCGTTGATATCGAGCTGGCACTAGAGCAAAAAACTCTGGCCGACCTGGATTACGACACCGTATGGCAACTTAAACGTCGTGGCTTCTCTGATCGTCGCCTGGCATTTTTGCTGGATACTTCAGAAACAGAAGTGCGTCGTTTGCGTCACCAACTGAATGTGCGTCCGGTTTACAAACGCGTGGATACCTGCGCCGCTGAATTTCCCACGCGTACCGCTTACATGTACTCCACCTACGAAGACGAATGTGAATCGGCACCTACCGATAATAAGAAAATTATTGTGCTGGGTGGCGGACCTAACCGTATTGGTCAGGGCATAGAGTTTGACTACTGCTGCGTGCACGCAGCCCTTGCCTTGCGCGAGGATGGTTACGAAACCATCATGGTCAACTGCAATCCCGAAACTGTATCCACAGACTATGACACCTCTGACCGCCTGTACTTCGAGCCATTAACTCTGGAAGACGTGTTGGAAATCGTTTACCGTGAAAATCCGGTGGGCGTTATCGTGCAGTATGGCGGCCAAACACCACTGAAATTGGCGCGTGCGCTGGAAGCCAACGGCGTACCCATTATTGGTACTAGCCCCGAATCTATCGACGTGGCCGAAGACCGCGAGCGTTTCCAGAAGCTTTTGACCAAGCTGGGCTTGCGTCAACCGCCTAACCGTACGGCCCGTACCGAAGGCGATGCGATCGCTTTGGCGGCTGAAATTGGTTATCCACTGGTGGTGCGTCCCAGCTATGTACTGGGCGGTCGCGCCATGGAAATCGTACATGAGCAGCAAGATCTTGAGCGCTATATGCGCGAAGCCGTCAAGGTCAGCAATGACTCTCCGGTGCTGTTGGATCACTTCCTGAATAACGCCACTGAAGTTGACGTGGACTGTATCGCTGATGGCGTTACTGTCTTTATCGGTGGCGTCATGGAGCACATTGAACAGGCGGGCGTGCACTCGGGCGACTCGGCCTGCAGTTTGCCGCCGTATTCTTTGTCTGACGAAGTGGTTACTGAAATCAAGCGCCAGACCGCGCTTATGGCCAAGGCCCTGAATGTTAAGGGTTTGATGAACGTGCAGTTTGCTATCCAGGATGGTGACGTTTACGTTCTGGAAGTCAACCCACGCGCATCACGTACTGTGCCTTATGTTTCCAAGGCTACCGGTTTGCAGTTGGCTAAAATTGCCGCACGCGCCATGGCAGGGAAAACACTGGAACAGCAGGGCATTACGCGTGAAATCGTGCCGCCTTTCTATTCGGTCAAAGAAGCCGTCTTCCCCTTCAATAAATTTCCTGGCGTAGACACCATACTGGGCCCGGAAATGAAATCCACGGGTGAAGTCATGGGCGTGGGCGAAAGCTTTGGCGAAGCCTTTGTTAAGTCGCAATTGGCTGCCAGCGCCTTGCTGCCAGAGTCCGGTACAGTATTCATCAGCGTGCGCGGTCAGGACAAGCCGCGTGCTGTCGAAGTGGCGCGTGGCCTGATCGACCTGGGTTTCAATATCATTGCCACCCGAGGCACGGCTGCTGCCATACAGGAAGCTGGTTTGGCGGTACAGGTCGTGAACAAAGTCACCGAAGGGCGTCCGCACATCGTCGATATGATTAAAAACGGGGAAATTGCCCTGGTAATCAATACCGTCGAGGAACGTCGCAACGCGATTGCCGATTCACGCCTGATACGCACAAACTCACTGGCCGCACGTATTACATTCTTTACCACGATTCCCGGCGCGCTGGCGGCCGTGGAAGGGCTGAAGTACTTGCGCGAAGGTGGTGGTCTTAAGGTGTATTCCTTGCAGGATCTGCACGCTTCTTTACCGACACAATAAATAACAACAGACGGACCACCTATGTCTAATTCATATTTTCCTCGCTGGCGATTAGTGCAAGGCGGCCAGGCGGATGTCGTGGTGCAGCCCGACGAACGCCTGTCATGGCCACAGAACGTGGCCATGGGTGCTCAGCACGTGGTGGCCATGTTTGGCTCCACCATACTGGCGCCCTTGCTAATGGGCTTTGACGCCAACGTCGCGATTTTGATGTCCGGCATAGGTACCTTGATCTTTTTTCTGTTTGTGGGTGGACGGGTGCCCAGCTATCTGGGCTCCAGCTTTGCCTTTATCGGTGGGGTAATTGCCGTCACTGGGTATACCGGTGCAGGGGGCAACGTCAATATAGGCGTGGCGCTGGGTGCAATTGTTATTTGTGGCCTGGTTTATACCTTGATAGGTTTGCTGGTCTGGCTGATTAATGCCAGGTCGGGTAACGGGGCGCAATGGATCAACAACCTGATGCCTCCGGTGGTTACTGGGGCTATCGTGGCGGTTATAGGCTTGAATTTGGCACCTATCGCTGCAAAAGGCGCCATGGGTGGTTCCACCTTTGATGCCTTGATGGCCTTGATGACCATATTGTGCGTGGGCGGTATTGCTGTCTATACCCGTGGCACTACACAGCGCTTGCTGATATTGGTTGGCTTGTTCCTGGCCTGCGTGTTGTATGGCATATTTACCAATGTATTGGGTTGGGGCGATGCGCCTATCAGCTTCGCGGGGGTAGCCAATGCCGCTTGGGTAGGCTTGCCCCAGTTTGCTGCACCCGTATTTCAGGGACATGCCATCAGTATCATTGCGCCTGTCGCCATTATTCTGGTGGCTGAAAACCTGGGCCACATCAAGGCGGTCAGCGCCATGACGGGTCAAGATCTGGATCGTTATCTGGGACGCGCTTTTGTGGGTGATGGCGTGGCCACCATGATTTCGGGGGCGGTGGGCGGCACTGGTGTTACTACTTACGCTGAAAACATTGGCGTCATGACGGTGACTCGTATCTATTCGTCCCTGGTATTTGTGCTGGCGGCCTTTATTGCGATTGCGTTGGGCTTTTCCCCCAAGTTTGGGGCGCTGATACAGACGATACCTGGGCCTGTGCTGGGTGGTATGTCGGTCGTGGTGTTTGGCTTGATTGCAGTGGCTGGCGCGCGTATCTGGGTGGTTAACCAGGTGGATTTCAGCGATAACCGCAATCTGATTGTTGCTGCCGTTACTCTGATCATGGGCGCTGGCAATTTTTCTGTGCAATTCGGTGCGTTTAAGCTCGATGGCATAGGAACGGCTACCTTTGGGGCAATTATCCTGTACGCTTTGTTGCGTCTGGGCTCACGTAAGGGCTTGCAATTTCCGTGATTGTTGACCACAATACACTTAGCATCCCGGATTAGCTCTAGGCCGGGATTTTGCTTTAGACGGGTAAAACAGCTGTTTTGGTGATAACGCACAGTTTGCGTGTTTTACCCAAAGTCTTAACACAGGGCGCTCTGCCATTGTGTCTACCCAATTATTATCAGGCGCTCGTTCACTGCGAGCGTCTTTTTACTTTTCTCAGGAATATTATGTCTGCGATACCGTTGACAACGCAGGGCGCTGAACGCCTGCACGCTGAATTGCATAGGTTGAAAACCAAAGAACGTCCCGATGTCATTAGCGCGATAGCGGATGCCAGGGCCCAGGGCGATTTGTCCGAAAATGCGGAATACGATGCCGCGCGTGAACGTCAGGCCTTTGTCGAAGGACGCATCCAGGAACTGGAAGGTACGCTGTCGAATGCGCAAATCATAGACCCTTCAACCTTGGATGTGGATGGCAAGGCCGTGTTTGGCGCTACCGTCGACCTGGAAGACCTGGAGTCTGGCGAACGCGTCACCTACCAGATCGTGGGCGACGTCGAAGCCGACATACGCGCGAACCGTATTTCTGTCTCTAGCCCTGTGGCCAGGGCGTTAATCGGCAAAAGCCTGGGCGATGTGGTGGAAGTCCACGCGCCAGCAGGACTGCGCGAATACGAAGTGTTGGGCGTAAGCTATATTTAAATTTAAGCCTGCACGCCACATTATTTACCAGAGCAAAGCCCGTATACTTACGTATGGTGGGCTTTGCGTGTTTGTGGCTGCCTAGCGGGGTCCGCTTTTAGGGCCGCGACGTCCGGCCCGCAAGGATAGGGCGCTGCCAGTACGACGAGGTCCGCTTTTAGTGGCACGGGCTGTACCAAAGCGTTCTGACAAGGCTCGGCCTGCTGCTACTGTGGCGTGGCGTTCGCGGGGCGGTGCGTTTTCCAGGCGTTCGGTTTTTAGGGCGGCCCGTTTGGCGATTTCACCGCGGCGGGTACGTGTTACGCCTTCGGCGGCCAGCTTCTTCGGGGTATGGGGTTCCGAAGGCTTGCGTACAGCACGGGTGCCGTATTCTGATTCGACTTGGGCTTGCACGGCAGCGGCGGTAGGTCGGTAAATAATCAGCATCTTGCCCAAATGATGTACGGGTGCGCAAGACAGGGTCTCGCAGATTTCGTCGTAGATGGCGACGCGGGCATCCCGGTCATCGCCAGCGACGCGCACCTTGATCAATTGATGGGCATTCAGGTTCTGATCGATTTCTTTCAGTACCGATTCAGACAAGCCGCGATCGCCTATCAGGACGACGGGGCGCAAAGGGTGGGCTTCAGCGCGAAGAGCGCTGCGCTCTTGGGAAGTAATTTCAAGTTTAGGCATAACGAGATTGTACGGGAATGGCCAAGAAAAAATTCTCAAAAGAATGGGTGCAGCAGCATATAAATGATCCTTACGTCAAAATGGCGCGACAGAAAGGCTACAGGGCTAGGGCAGCGTTCAAGCTGATCGAGATCCTGGACACCGAAAAACTGTTGCGCCCTGGCGACACAGTGATCGATTTGGGTGCCACACCAGGCAGTTGGTCACAGATAGTACGTGAGCGCCTGGTTGAGTCTGGCGGCATAATTAATGGACGTATTATTGCTTTGGATGTGCTTCCCATGGAAGCTATCGCCGGGGTCGAGTTTCTTCAGGGCGATTTTCGCGAAGACTCCGTACTAGAGCAATTGAAAGAAATGTTGGGGAATCAACAAGTAGACCTTGTGATTTCCGATATGGCCCCCAATCTATCAGGGGTAGGCTCGGCGGACTCGGCCCGTATCCAGCATTTATGCGATCTGGCGCTGGATTTTGCAGAACATCATTTAAAGCCTGATGGCGCACTTATCGTCAAAGCGTTTCATGGCAGTGGTTTTTCGCAAATCGTCCATTCCTTTAAACAGCGCTTTACGCGAGTCGTCGAGCGCAAACCAAAAGCGTCACGGGATAGGTCCTCTGAAACTTTTCTGGTTGGGCGGGGCCTTAAACCCTAGGATTTTAGTAAACACGACTCCTGCTATCAGGTAGAATGAGTCATTGACATGCTTGTTTTGCTGCCGTAGTTGCGGGGTTGGGCAAGTCGCTATATGGAGGTTGGCTTTGAACAACTCGTTTTCCAAGGTTGCGATATGGATGGTTATCGCGCTGGTTCTGTTTACTGTTTTTAAGCAGTTTGACGGACGTGCGCCTGCCACCGATACCGTTACTTATACCCAATTCATGAACGATGCCCAGGGTGGTCGCATCGGTAAAGTCGACATCCAGGGCGATACGCTATACGTGACGCCTGAAGCTGGCCGTCCTTACAGCTTGACTTCGCCCGGCGATCTTTGGATGGTGCCTGAACTGGTTAAGTCCGGTGTACAGGTTTCGGGCAAAGCGCGCGAAGAACCATCTTTCATGACCAGCTTATTTATCTCCTGGTTCCCCATGCTGTTGCTGATCGGCGTATGGGTGTTTTTCATGCGTCAAATGCAGGGCGGTGGCAAGGGCGGGGCATTTAGCTTTGGCAAGTCCCGTGCGCGCATGATGGACGAAAACACCAATCACATCACGTTTGCGGATGTGGCTGGTTGCGATGAAGCTAAAGAAGACGTCCAGGAACTGGTCGATTTCTTGCGCGACCCCACCAAATTCCAACGTCTAGGTGGCCGCATACCTCGTGGCGTCTTGATGGTGGGTTCACCAGGTACTGGTAAAACCCTGCTGGCTAAGGCCATTGCGGGCGAAGCCAAAGTCCCGTTTTTCAGTATTTCCGGTTCTGACTTTGTCGAAATGTTTGTGGGCGTGGGTGCATCCCGTGTTCGCGACATGTTCGAAAATGCTAAAAAACAAGCCCCTTGCATCATTTTTATTGACGAAATTGATGCTGTGGGTCGCCAACGTGGCGCAGGCTTGGGCGGCGGTAACGACGAACGCGAACAAACCCTGAACCAGTTGCTGGTTGAAATGGACGGTTTTGAAACCACCCATGGGGTGCTGGTTATTGCTGCTACCAACCGTCCTGATGTCCTGGATCCAGCGTTGCTGCGTCCTGGTCGTTTTGACCGTCAAGTTGTAGTGTCACTGCCAGATATCCGTGGTCGTGAACAGATCCTGAAAGTTCATATGCGTAAAGTTCCATTGGCCGGCAACGTCGATCCTATGGTGCTTGCGCGCGGTACGCCCGGTTTTTCCGGTGCTGACCTGGCCAACTTGGTTAACGAAGCCGCTTTGTTTGCCGCGCGTCGCAGTGGTCGCATGGTAGACATGAGCGATTTCGAAATGGCCAAAGACAAGCTCATCATGGGTGCCGAGCGTCGTTCGCTTATCATGCCCGAAGAGGAACGTCGCAATACCGCTTACCATGAATCCGGCCACGCACTGGTCGCGCGTAGTCTGCCCAAAACCGACCCGGTGCACAAAGTCACCATTATTCCGCGTGGTCGTGCCTTGGGTGTGACTATGCAGTTGCCGGATAGCGATCGCTACAGCATGGACAAAGAGCGTCTGCTGAATATGATAGCTGTGCTGTTTGGTGGACGTATCGCTGAAGAAGTCTTCATGAATCAAATGACCACTGGCGCGTCTAACGATTTCGAACGTGCTACCTCCATTGCACGCGATATGGTCACTCGCTATGGGATGACCGATTCCCTGGGGCCTGTGGTTTACGCCGAAAATGAAGGCGAAGTCTTCTTGGGTCGCAGTGTCACGAAAACCACTCACGTTTCCGAAGCCACCATGCAAAAGGTGGACCTGGAAATCCGTGCCATCATCGACGAACAGTACGCCGTAGCGCGTAAAATCATCGAAGACAATCGTGACAAGATGGAAGCCATGACTGCAGCACTGCTGGAGTGGGAAACCATAGACGCTGACCAGATCGAAGACATCATGCAAGGCCGTGCGCCACGCGCACCCAAAGTCATCGAACTGCATCATGATGCCACTGACAACACTACCCCGCCATCGGCTGGCGTGGCAGCAGCATCTGATGGCAACGGTAAGGCAGCCACTACACCTGTGTAGTAGGGCCTGATACGTTACATTTTATGGGTTCTGTCTTTCAATGTGGGCGCTTCGAGCTAAACCTCGAGCGCCCACTTGTTATGGGTATCGTCAACGTCACGCCAGATTCTTTTTCTGACGGCGCGGCGCATTTTTCTGCCGATGCGGCGATTGCCCATGGGCAATTATTGCTTAGCCAGGGCGCACATATGCTGGATATAGGCGGTGAGTCTACCCGCCCAGGGGCTGATCCTGTGTCGGCTACTGACGAAATCCAGCGCATACTTCCCGTTATCGAAGGGCTGCGCCATCTGGGCATACCCCTGTCGGTGGATACCTTCAAGCCGCTGGTCATGACGCGGGCGTTGGACGCGGGCGCCGACATGATCAACGATATCTATGGCCTGCGTCAGCCAGGGGCGCTACAAGCGGTTTCAGGCTCCAACTGTGGCCTGTGTGTCATGCACATGCAGGGGCAGCCCAAAACCATGCAGCAAGCCCCAGAGTACGACGATATCGTGACCCAAGTGCGTCAGTTTTTGCTGGACAGGGTAGCCGTGCTGCAGGCCGCCGGTATTGCCGCCCAGCGCATAGTGCTGGACCCAGGTTTTGGCTTTGGGAAAACGGCAGCACAAAACTATCAATTATTACGTCAATTGAACGATGCCAGGGTTGGCGATTACCCTTGGTTGCTAGGTGTGTCGCGCAAGTCCATGATAGGGCATATCACCGGTGGTCAGCCCTCGGAAAGGGTGGCGGGCAGTATTGCTGCTGCGCTGGCTGGTGTGGCGCGTGGTGCGCGTATAGTACGGGTGCACGACGTCCGGGCGACGGCAGATGCAATTAATGTGTGGCTAGCCACAGAACACGGAATTTTCTTATGAGCAAGCGTAAATATTTCGGTACCGATGGCATACGTGGCGAGGTTGGCGGAGCCACCATCAATGCAGAGTTCGCTCTGCGTCTGGGCTATGCCGCTGGTCGCGTGCTGGTGCGTAAAAATCCGGGCCGAGGACGACCTGCGGTACTTATAGGCAAGGACACACGCGTGTCCGGCTATATGTTGGAATCCGCCCTGGAGGCGGGCTTGTCTGCGGCGGGCATAGATGTGTTGCTGGCCGGGCCTATACCTACGCCTGCCGTGGCCTATTTGACCCGTACCTTCCGACTGGTGGCAGGTATAGTGATCAGCGCTTCGCACAATCCTTATCAGGATAATGGCATCAAGTTTTTTTCCGGACAGGGCATGAAACTGCCCGACGATATAGAAGCGGAAATCGAAGAGGCGATAGACCAGCCGTTGGACTGTGTTGAGTCCAGTCTGCTTGGCCGTGCTCGCCGCATAGATGATGCGGCAGGCCGTTATATAGAGTTTTGTAAAAGCTCATTTCCCAACGAGCTTAGTTTGGCTGGGATGACCATCGTGGTCGATGCAGCCCATGGCGCGGCCTATCATATTGCGCCCCATGTATTTCGTGAGCTGGGTGCCGAAGTTATTGCCATAGGTTGCCAGCCCGATGGCTTCAATATCAATGAAGGCGTGGGCGCCATGCACCCTGGTAATCTGGCTGCCGAAGTGCAGGCCAGGGGGGCCGATCTTGGCATCGCTCTGGATGGCGACGCTGATCGCTTGCAAATGGTCGATGCCTCGGGACGGATTTTCAACGGCGACGAACTTCTGTACGCCGTGGTGCGCGATCGCATGAAGCAGGGCAAGGTGGCTGGGGTAGTCGGTACCTTGATGACGAATTTCGGCTTTGAAAAGCAGATGCAGGCTATGGGCGTGGGGTTTGAACGCGCCGATGTGGGTGACCGCTATGTGCTGGAACGTATGTTGCAGCGTGAGTGGCTGTTTGGTGGTGAAAGCTCGGGGCATTTGCTGTTTTTGGATTGCCACACCACTGGCGACGGAATCATTGCCGCCCTACAGGTCTTAAGGGCTATTTTGCATAGCGGCGATACCTTGGCCGGCCTGGTGTCTGGCCTGAAAATGTATCCCCAGAATATGGTTAACGTCCCTTTAAAGCCTGGTACGCCATGGCAAAATCATGCAGGCCTGAAGGCGGCAACGGCCAAGGTAGAGCAACAACTGGCAGGCCGGGGCAGGGTATTGATACGGGCTTCGGGCACCGAACCTAAATTGCGCCTAATGGTAGAGGCTGAAGACAGCACGCTGGCCGAGGAAGGCGTACGCCAATTGGTGGCTGTGGACTTAAGCCGGCCCTAGGAACCAGCCTGCTTCATGTCCTGAGGGGTATGGGAACCCGTCAGGACGCTAGCAATTCAAAATCAAACCCGGCTTTTTGCCATTCGTTTTTTTCGCGCTGCAAGGCATATTCCGATAAGGGATGGGTTAGCAGCCAGTCTTTGCGCATCTCCAGGCAAATACTGTTGCCGTTGGCGTGCAGGGCGATGGGCAAAGAATCCAGGTCTTGACGGCGTCGGGATAATAATACGGCCAGGCGCAGGCATAGCAGGGTCAGCCATTTCGCCCGACTAGGCCCCAGAATTTTCAACTTGCCCAATTTTCCCTGGTGGCCCAGTGCAAACAGCGCTAGCAGCTCCTGGTCGTCACGGGAAAATCCTGGCATGTCGGCATGCTCCAGGATGTAGGCTGTGTGGCGGTGATAATCATTGTGGGCAATACTGATGCCGATTTCGTGCAGATCGGCGGCCCAGCTTAGGGTTCGGGCCAATTCCTGTTGCTCGGCGCTGTCGCCTAGCGCCAGTTGTGCAAAAAATGCCAATGCCGTGTTTTTTACACGGGTGCATTGGCGAGTATCTGCCCCATAACGCTTAATGAATTGGCGCACGGTTTCGTCGCGCTTGTCGTGGTGGGAATCACGTCCCAGCAGGTCATACAGCACGCCCATACGCAAGGCGCCCTCGCCAGGCAACATCAGCTTGACCTTCAGTTCTTGAAAGATCGCCATCATAATCGCCAGGCCGCCCGGCAATACCAAGGCCCGGTCAGGTTTCAGGCCGGGGAGCTCGTTGAGTATGACTCTGCCGTCCTGTATCAGCTTGGCCTTGAGCTTTTGCATGCCATCCATGGTGATGCCTTTGCGTGACATCCCCGTTTCCTGTAGCACCGCTAACAGGCCTTTGGCCGTGCCTGACGAGCCATAGGCTTCTTGCCAGCCGGTTTTGCGGTATTGCCAGGATATGCCTTCAAGCTCACGTCTGGCAGCCAGTTGGGCGCTCATCATGCGTGCTTCGGTAACTTGGCCGTCAGGAAAGTACCGTCGCGTGTAGCTGACGCACCCCATAAATAGCGAGGCCATGCGCATCGGCTTGAAGTCTTTGCCGATGATGACTTCGGTGGAGCCCCCGCCTATGTCTATCATCAGGCGTTGGTGCTGCGATGGAGGCAGTTCGTTGGTGATCCCGGAGAAAATCAGCCTGGCTTCTTCCTGGCCAGCGATGACTTCGATCGGAAAGCCCAGCGCCGCTTCGGCACGTGGCAGGAATTCAGCCACATTGCGGGCAATACGAAAGGTATTGGTGGCGACAGCACGTACGCGGTTAGGATGAAAGCCTTCCAGGCGTTCGTGAAAACGCTTAAGGACAATAATGGCGCGTTGTAAGGTTTCTTCGCCAATGATGAGCTCGTCGTTTAGTCCGGCAGCCAGGCTGACGGATTCTTTGAGGCGGTCAGTGGCGTAGATTTGGGCAATGCCGTCTTGTTGCACGACGCGGCCTACGGATAACCTGAAGCTGTTTGAGCCCAGGTCTACGGCAGCGAGTAGATAGTCCATGATGGGTAAGTGTGGATGAATTACCCCGCGATTATAAGGATGGTGGCCGCTTATGGGGCCGTAAACCCCATAATGTCACAAACTCTTGGTAAATACTGATAGTCTTTATGCTTGTTGCAGCGTGATTGTGCGCTGTTATGGCGCAGTGATGCGTTGCTGCTAAAAGCTGACCTAGTTTTCTTTGATGGACCTGTGTATGTCTGCCGTGTTGCCTGATCCCACCCTGCTGAATCGTGAGCTTTCCTTGTTGAAATTCAACGAGCGGGTATTGGCGATGGCGTCGAATCCTACGACACCCCTGATAGAACGCTTGCGCTATATCTGCATAGTCAGTTCTAACCTGGACGAGTTCTTTGAAATTCGTATCGCCAGCCTGAAAGAGCAGCAGCGCCAGACCCCGGAATTAGTGGGCGATGATGGCTACACCCCGGATCAGGTCTTTGAGCGCGTGCAGGTGGCCGCTCATGCCCTGACCGAGCAGCAAAATAATTTATTGATGCGCGAGGTGCTGCCGCAATTGATGCAGGAAGGCATAGGGCTGTTGCAGCCGGCTCAGTGGACCGAGGCCTTGCGCAGTTGGGTAGAGGCAGGGTTTCACCGCGAGGTGATGCCATTGTTAACCCCTATAGGCCTTAATCCTGCCCATCCTTTCCCCCGGGTCTACAACAAAAGTCTGAATTTCATCGTTTCATTGTCTGGACAGGACGCCTTTGGACGTAATGCCACCATAGCGATACTGCAGGCGCCCCGCGCCTTGCCACGTCTGCTGAAGGTGCCACCAGAGGTCTGTGGCATACCGCATGGCTATGTGTTGTTGACCGCCATGATCAGTGCCTTTGTGGGCGAGCTCTTTCCTGGCATGGATGTCACTGGCTGCTATCAGTGGCGGGTAACTCGCAATAGCGACCTGTTTGTGGACGAAGAGGAAATCACCAATTTGCGCCAGGCGCTGCAAGGGGAATTGTCGCAGCGTAATTTTGGCGCGGCAGTGCGCCTGGAAATTGATCAGTTCATGCCGGCCGACCTTGAGCTATTCCTGCAGCAGGAATTCATGTTGCAAGAAAAAGACACCTATCGCGTCAGCGGTCCGGTCAACCTGTCGCGCCTGATGCAGTTATGCAATGTGGTCAAGCGTCCCGAATTGTTGTTTTCGGATTACCGACCCAGTATCCCGGCGGCGCTGGCCGAAGCACGGGAACAACCGGCCGATTTATTTGCTGCGATTGCAGCACAGGACATATTGCTGCATCACCCCTATCAGTCATTCCAGCCTGTGCTGGACTTCCTGACCGCTGCTGCGATGGACCCGGCAGTGGTGGCGATTAAGCAAACGATATATCGCACCGGCGAGGACTCCGAGCTGATGCGCTTGTTGATGGCTGCCGCCAAGGCCGGCAAGGAAGTAACAGTGGTGGTTGAACTGATGGCCAGGTTCGATGAGCAAACCAATATTAATTGGGCGGCTAAGCTGGAAGAGGTTGGCGCCCATGTCAGCTATGGCGTGGTCGGTCATAAAACCCATGCCAAAATGGCGCTGGTGTTACGCCGCGAAGGCGGCCATATCCGACGCTATGGGCATTTGGGCACAGGCAACTACCATCCGCGTACGGCCCGCGTCTATACCGACTTTGGCATGCTAACGGCTGAACAAAAACTGTGTGAAGACATAGATCGCGTGTTTTCCCTACTGACCGGCCTGGGCGCACGTCGCCCCTTGAAGTTGTTGCTGCAGTCGCCCTTTACCTTGCATGAAACCATGTTGGCCCTGATACGTAACGAAGCCATCAATGCCAAGGCCGGGAAAAAGGCCAAAATCATGGCGAAAATGAATTCGCTGCTGGAACCTATCGTAATACAGGCCTTGTACGCAGCCAGTCAAGCGGGCGTCAAGATAGACCTTATTGTGCGTGGCGCATGCGCTTTGCGTGCCGGGGTGCCAGGACTTTCAGAAAATATCCGGGTAAGGTCTATAATCGGCCGGTTTCTGGAACATTCCAGGGTGTTTTATTTTTACAATGATGGTGCGGAAAGTGTCTATTTGTCGTCAGCCGACTGGATGGACAGGAATTTTTTCCGTCGAGTGGAGATCAGTTTTCCGGTGTTGGACACTAGCTTGAAGCAGCGCGTTATACGTGAAGCATTTACTTGGGCCTTGCGTGATAATCAATTGGCTTGGCGTGCTTTACCTAATGGGTCTTATACCAAGATCAAAAGCCGTGCTGCGCCATTTAACCTACACACGCACTTGATGCAGCAGTTGGGTTCCTGATCATGCCGTCTTGTCATGAACGTGTAATATTTGATACGTACTATAGCGGTTGTTCAGGTTTCACCTGGCATATGTATGTCTACCGACTAAGGATAAATTCCATGTTCAAACGTGTTGTAGTACAGCTAGCGGCCGGCGTTACGCTGGGTGCTGTTTCATTAGCCGCTCAGGCCATAGATATCACAGGCGCAGGTGCATCGTTCCCTTACCCTGCGTATGCAAAATGGTCCGCCCAGTACCATAAGGAAACAGGTAACCGCATTAACTACCAGTCCATAGGCTCGGGTGGCGGTCAGCAGCAAATTATTGCTAAAACAGTTGATTTTGGTGCCTCTGATGACCCCATGAAAGGCTCAGCTCTGGATGAACACGGTTTGTTGCAGTTTCCCGCTATTATTGGCGGCACCGTACCCGTGGTTAACGTCGAGGGCATTAAGCCAGGCGAATTGAAACTGTCCGGTCCCGTTATTGCCGACATCTACCTGTCTAAAATTAAGAAGTGGGACGATGCAGCCATCAAGGCACTTAACCCCGATTTGAAGCTGCCTGCCAGCGACATAATTGTGGTGCATCGCTCGGACGGTTCGGGTACTACCTTTGGCTGGACTAATTACCTGTCCAAAGTATCGGCCGACTGGAAAGAAAAAGTAGGCGAAGGCAAGGCCGTCAAGTGGCCTACAGGGCAGGGCGGTAAGGGTAACGAAGGTGTTGCCGCTTATGTGCGTCAGCTGAAGAACTCTATCGGTTATGTAGAGTACGCCTATGCCAAGCAGAACAATCTGTCCTGGACGCAGATGCAGAATCAGGGCGGTCAGTTTGTGCAGCCTAGTCAGGAAGCATTTGCCGCCGCCGCCGCTAATGCCGATTGGAGCAGCGAGCCAGGCATGGGTGTCGTATTAACCAATGAGCCTGGAGAAGCGTCCTGGCCTGTTACCTCGGCTAGTTTTATCTTGATGCACAAAAAGCAGGATAATCCCGCCAAGGCGCAGGAAGTATTGAAGTTTTTTGATTGGGCATTCAAGAACGGCGCCCCTATGGCCCAGGAACTGGATTACGTGCCTATGCCTGATAGCGTAACTAAGCAGATACGTGAGAACTGGGCAACCCAGATCACAGCTGGCGACGGTAAGGCAATCTGGAAGTAACAGGATACACACCACTATGAAAAAGAATCAAAACGCGCTTATGGATGCTCTGTTTAAACACACCACTCGCGCGTTTGCATTTTTCGTCTTTATGCTGCTTGGCGCCATTATGGTGTCCCTGATCTACGGCAGTCGCGAGTCCATAGCAGCACATGGCATCGCGTTTCTGTGGACTAATAACTGGGACCCCGTCCAAAATATATATGGCGCCATGGTACCAGTGGTGGGTACCTTGCTGACTTCTTTCATAGCATTGGTGATCGCGGTGCCAGTATCGTTTGGCATCGCGATGTTCCTGACTGAATTGTCGCCAGTATGGTTGCGTCGTCCTTTAGGCACAGCCATAGAAATGCTGGCGGCGATTCCATCTATTATTTATGGCATGTGGGGTTTGTTCGTGTTTGTGCCGCTGTTTCAGGAATACGTACAGCCCCACGCCATTTCTTTGTTTGCTGGTGTACCCGTACTGGGTGATATTTTTGCGGGCCCGCCTTTCGGTATAGGCGTGTTCACTGCCGGGTTGATACTGTCCATTATGGTCATTCCCTTTATCACTGCCGTCATGCGTGACGTCTTCGAGCTGGTGCCGCCTCTGCTGAAAGAATCAGCCTATGGTTTGGGCAGCACCACCTGGGAAGTCACCTGGAAGGTAGTCTTGCCTTTCACTAAGAACGGCGTCATAGGTGGGATTATGCTGGGCCTGGGCAGGGCGCTGGGTGAAACCATGGCCGTCACCTTTGTCATAGGCAATGCCTTTAACCTGCCTTCCTCATTGTTTTCGCCATCAAATTCTATTGCATCGGCCTTGGCCAATGAGTTCAACGAGGCCGGTGGCATGCAAAAAGCAGCCCTGCTGGAATTGGGCCTGATACTTTTCCTCATCACCACCGTGGTGCTGGCTTGCTCTAAACTTCTGTTGTTTCGCCTGGCCAAGGGCGAGGGCAGCAAGCATTAACACGGCGATCATACATGTTCAACTCTGACTCTGTAGTTAGTCTGTCTAATCCTGTTTACAGGCGCAGGCAGCGTTTTAACCGACTGATGCTGGCCTTGTCCGGCGCCACGGTGGCCTTTGGCTTGTTCTGGCTAAGCTGGATCATACTGACCTTGCTTTACAAGGGTGGCGGAGCGCTGTCTTTTACCCTGTTGACGCAAAGCACGCCACCGCCGGGTGGCGATGGCGGTTTGCTGAACGCTATTGTGGGCAGTGTCATGATGGCGGGGGTAGGTACACTGATAGGTACGCCTATAGGCGTGCTGGCGGGTACTTATCTGGCTGAATATGGTCAGCGTGGTTGGCTGGCGCCTGCCACCCGTTTTCTGAACGATGTGCTGTTGTCGGCGCCGTCCATTATTATTGGTTTGTTTATCTATGCCACGTATGTGGCTCAGGTAGGTCATTATTCAGGCTGGGCAGGTGCGCTGGCGCTGGCGATTCTGGTGATACCGGTAGTTGTGCGGGCTACAGATAATATGCTGTCTTTGGTGCCAGGTAGCCTGCGCGAAGCGGCGGCAGCGCTGGGTTGCCCGCAATGGCGCATTATTGTGAAAATTTGCTATAGGGCCGCACGTTCTGGCATAGTGACTGGCGTCTTGCTGGCGGTGGCCCGTATTTCAGGCGAAACCGCGCCCTTGCTGTTTACGGCGCTGAACAATCAATTCATGTCCATGAATATGAATGCGCCTATTGCCAACTTGCCCGTGGTGATTTTCCAATATGCCGCCAGTCCCTTTGAAGACTGGAACCGCCTGGCCTGGGCAGGTGCTGTACTGATTACTTTGCTGGTGCTGGGCATTAATATTGCCGCCCGCATTTTCTTTCGTAAATAACATTTAGCAGCAAGGACCCTGGTTCTTGCCGGAAACTGATTATGCATACTACTGCGCTTGCTGGTCGCACCAAGCTGGAAATTAAAAATCTGAATTTCTATTACGGAAATTTTCAAGCGATCAAAAACGTCAATATGGAGATTAAGGAAAATAAGGTCACGGCCTTTATTGGTCCGTCTGGCTGCGGGAAATCCACCTTGCTGCGCACCTTTAATCGCATGTTTGAACTGTATCCAGGGCAGCGTGCTGAAGGTGAAATCAATCTGGATGGCGAAAACCTGTTGGCCTCCAAGACAGATATCTCCCTGATACGTGCCAAGGTCGGCATGGTGTTCCAGAAGCCCACGCCATTTCCCATGAGCATCTACGACAACATCGCTTTTGGCGTGCGCCTGTTCGAGCGCCTTAGCAAAGGCGAGATGGACGAGCGCGTGGAATGGGCCTTGTCCAAGGCGGCGCTGTGGAACGAAGTCAAAGACAAGCTGCATCAAAACGGCAATAGCTTGTCTGGCGGACAGCAGCAGCGTTTGTGCATAGCGCGTGGCGTGGCCATCAAGCCTGAAGTGTTGCTGTTGGATGAACCATGTTCTGCGCTAGACCCGATTTCCACTGCCAAGATCGAAGAACTGATCGCAGAATTGAAGTCGGACTATACCGTGGTGATAGTGACCCACAACATGCAGCAGGCGGCACGCTGTTCTGATTACACCGCCTATATGTATTTGGGTGAGCTGATGGAGTATGGCGAGACCGACCAGATCTTTGTTAAGCCTGCCCGCAAAGAAACCGAAGACTACATCACAGGTCGCTTCGGCTAAATCTTCAGCTAAATGACAGGACGCCCGCTGCCTATACTGGCCAGGGGCGCCCTGTGTGATGCTTAAGACCACATGGTGGGCTTAGCTTTTTTGTGTGTCGTGGTGTTTGCCGTTGTGTTTGCCTTTGTGCTGCATTTGCGTGACATCGCCTTTGACGGGGTCCACACTTAAACGGGTCCATTTGCCATCGGCATTCGTGGCGCTAACCACATAGCCCTTGGGCGTGCGCATAATGCTGTTTACGTCTTTGTAGCCAGCAGTTTCCACCTTGTCATACACGGCTTTAATGCTTAGCCATTGGCTGGTGTCGACATTTTTCATTTTTTCGGCGTAGCTCTGGCGTTTCATATGACGTGAGTGAGTGGCGCCGGGCTGTGCAGGCGCTGCCTGGGTGGCTTCGGCTTTAGGGGCCGTGGTTTGAGTAGCGGCAGTTTGTGCGAAGGCTGGTGCATACAATGCGCCTCCGGCAATCAGACTGGTGCCCAGGGCGCAAGCGGCTAGAAGTTTTGAAGTACGCATGATATTTCCTTTTAGGGGTTGGTATAGCGGTCTTTTTCTTGACCGTGACTGCAGTATGCGAGTTGTTGTATGAACCTATGGTGAAGTGCTTGTTCATGTGGCGTTCATCTTGGGCATGCTATGGTCATCTGTATCAATAATGTCCCGGTGCTGCTTGCCAGGACCCTCGGATACCTTTATGTTCCCCACTTATCGCAAAGCCTTGGCGTTACTGGTCTTGATGACCGCCACAGCCTTGCCTGGTGCTGTTGCCGCGCATGACCATAGGAATGATCACGAACAAGCCACCAAGGCCTTAGCCGCTGGCGAGGTCCTGCCGCTACGCACGGTATTACGCCGGGTTGAGCGCGATTTCCCGGGGCGTGTCATGGGTGTTGAGTTCGAACGCCAATATGATGTCTGGGTGTATAAGATAAAGATATTGCAGCGGGGTGGCTTGCTGCTTAAATTAAAGGTTGATGCTAGAACGGCCCAGGTCATAGACATCAAAAAACGTAGCGTACGTCATAGGGGAAAAACGGATGCGTATCCTGGTGGTCGAAGATGAACCCACGCTGGCCAAGCAGCTATGTCAGGCTTTAGCTGATGGTGGTTATGTGGTGGATCACGCTGACAATGGCGCTGACGCTCACTTTATGGGTGATACAGAAACTTTCGACGCCGTGGTGCTGGACCTGGGCTTGCCCGTAATGGATGGCATTACCGTGCTGAAACGTTGGCGCGAAGCACAGCGCACCATGCCAGTTCTGATACTGACGGCGCGCGATAGCTGGCATGAAAAAGTCAGTGGCATAGACGCTGGCGCCGATGACTACCTGACCAAGCCTTTTCACATGGAAGAACTATTGGCTCGTTTAAGGGCGTTGTTACGCCGTGCTACGGGCCATGCGTCGGCTGAATTGCGCTGCGGCAATCTGGTGCTTGATACTCGGCATGCGCGGGTTACTGCCGATGGCCGGGCGCTGACATTGACCAGTCATGAGTTCAAGGTACTGTCCTATCTAATGCATCACCAGGGCCAGGTCATATCGCGTACTACGCTGACGGAACATATTTACGCCCAGGATTATGACCGCGACTCCAACACCATCGATGTCTTTATAGGCCGTCTACGAAAAAAACTGCCGGATGGCTGTATAGCTACGGTCAGGGGCTTGGGTTATAGGCTGGTTGTGCCTGAATGATGAGCTATCTTTTGCATCCTGGCTTATGGCTGCAGTCATTACGACTGCGCTTGCTGGCGGGGACCTTGTTGTGGATAGCTTTAACCATAGCGGTATCAGGCTGGGGTCTAAACCACTTATTTCGGGAGTATGTACAGCAGCAGTTTCAGGCCGAGCTGAATTTACACTTGAATCAGCTGACCGCGGCCTTAAGCGTGGATGCACAAGGTATAGCGTCGGTGCCTACGCCACTAAGCGATCCACGCTTTGAGCAGCCATTCTCTGGTCTGTATTGGCAGATCGACAGCTTGGTCGATGACGCTGCGCCAGCGCAGGTCGGTGTGCTGCGTTCGCGGTCGCTGTGGGACGATGTGCTGCATATACCCGTCGATGATACGGCGCGGGACGACGATCTTCTACGCCTGGCAACAGGCCCGGATGGTCAGGCTTTGCTGGTCCTGGAGCGCGAAGTCCAGCCGCCCGAAGAAGCCTCTGCCCCCTTTCTTTTAATTGTCGCGGCTGAACAGCGTTTGCTGGCTCAGCCTTTGGGGCGTTTTACACGCATGTTGACGCTGTCGTTAGCTATATTGGCGGCGGGTCTGGCTTTGGCCGTGGTGGTCCAACTGGTAATAGGCTTGCGCCCCTTGGGGCAGTTGCGACGGCAGTTAGCTGCAGTGCGTGACGGTCATGCGCCAAGTATAGAGGGGCGTTTTCCTACTGAAGTCCAACCCTTGGTGGATGAATTTAATGGAGTGCTGGCGCTTAACGCTCAGGTGGTGTCGCATGCGCGTACCCAAGCGGGTAATTTGGCGCATGCAGTGAAGACCCCTTTATCCATATTGGCCAATGCCGCCGAACACGAAGACAGCGACTTTGGCCGCCTGGTAATGGAGCAAACCAGTACGGCACGGCGCCAGGTTGATCATCATTTAATGCGGGCCAGGGCTGCTGCGGCCGTTCAAGCCGCGGGCTTGCGCACGACTATACGTACACCATTGGAAGCCCTGGTCAGGGTGATGTCGCGTCTACATGCGGAATCTGCCGTACAGATTGAATTGATCATGCCTGACGCTGACCTGGCCTTTAAGGG
This sequence comes from Burkholderiaceae bacterium, assembly GCA_017983955.1. Taxonomy (GTDB): domain Bacteria; phylum Pseudomonadota; class Gammaproteobacteria; order Burkholderiales; family Burkholderiaceae_B; genus JAGOAJ01. The sequence continues at coordinate 32,681 of JAGOAJ010000022.1, read as the reverse complement.
CGAGGAACACGATTTGCAGGAAATGATGGGTAATCTGCTGGATAACGCCTGTAAATGGGCGGCGCATCAGGTGGTGGTGCAGGTGCGTCGCATGCCGCCAGACGCCAATCATAAGGACGCTATGCTGCTATTTACAGTGGATGACGATGGCAAGGGCCTGGCGCCTGCACAGCGTGAGTGGGTATTCAAACGTGGCGTACGGGCTGATGAAATGGCCCCGGGCTCTGGTCTGGGACTGGCTATAGTGCGTGACTTGGCGCAGTTGTATGGTGGTGATGCCCAGGCCCATGAGTCGTATCTGGGTGGTCTGGGCGTAACGCTAAGCTTGCCTGCCGCGTAGGTCGTAGGGTTGGATTAATTCCAGCGGCCGCCGCGTCCACCCAGGCTGTACGCGCCTGCGCCCAAAAAGGCCACCGCCAAGCCGCCGAACAGGAATAAACCCTGTAGTTCCAGCCGCCAGCCGCCGCTATTGCTTAGCTGCGTTAAGTGACCTGTATGCGCCAGTGTAATGGCAGCGATCAGGGTGAACACCACCAGCAAGCCGCCCAGACGGGTGTATATCCCCAGGATAAGTAATAGTGGTGCAATTACCTCACCCACGTAAATTCCCCAGGCAACAAAAGCGGGCAGGCCGCGTGCAACCACCATGCTTTCTATGGGGCCGATGCCGTTGCTGATTTTGGCTATGCCATGCATCAATAGCAATATACCGATAGTGACTCGTAATATAAGTTTGCCAAAATCATCGAGGGTAGAGCTGGACATAGTGAGTTCCGTATTGGGACAGTAAAAGGTGATTATTAAATGGCTAAGTGCCCTGGTTTCCAGAGATGTCATGTGCCCGGACATCGTAGCCAGCCGCCTTGTAATGTTGCCAGCGCGCACGCGCGGCAGCTTTGTCCTGCGGGTGTTCAGAAACAATCTCCAGGATACGGGCAAAGGCGGTGGCGTTAGGCGGGCATTCCAGATCCAGATTGACCAACCAGGGGTCGGGTGACCCTGCGGTTGTCTGAGGCTGGGGCGTTTCCGTGGTCAAGACTACGGGCGTTTGTGCAGCCATAGGGTCGTCGGCGCGCACATGTGGCACGAAGGCGACGGGGTCAAAGGACCATAGCAACTGATCAAAGGTGTTCAGCCGTTGGACATCCTGGGTGTAGACCACTAGCGGGCGGCCTGCCAGATACTGCTTGCGCACTACCTGGCAGGCCATACGTAAGCGATGGACTGCCCCGAAGGCGAAGTCCACGCGATTACTAAGCATGCTCATGGGGCTTAGGCGGCCTGGTCTATGAGGTATTGCACCAACAGTGGCACGGGACGTCCGGAGGCACCTTTGTCCTTGCCGCTGCGCCAGGCGGTGCCGGCGATATCCAGGTGGGCCCAGGGGTAGCTCTTGGTGAAACGCGACAGGAAGCAAGCCGCGGTCACTGCACCGGCGGGTGGCCCACCAATATTGGCGATATCGGCGAAGTTGGAACGCAGTTGTTCCTGATAGGCGTCGTCCAGTGGCATGCGCCAAGCTGTGTCGCCTGTGGTTCGGCCAGCTTGAAGTAGGCTATCGGCCAGATCGTCGTCTGTACTGAACAGGCCGCTGTTGACATGGCCCAGGGCCACTATGCAGGCACCCGTCAGGGTAGCGATGTCAATAACGGCTGCAGGCTTGTAGCGCTCTACGTAGGTCAAGGCGTCACATAGCACCAGGCGGCCTTCGGCATCGGTGTTTAAAATTTCTATGGTTAGGCCAGACATGCTGGTGACAACGTCGCCGGGCTTGTTGGCGCGGCCATTAGGCATGTTTTCGCACGATACGATAACGCCTATGACTTCACGGTCTAGGTCCAGTTCGGCAACGGCGCGCATGCTGCCCAGCACACTGGCTGCGCCGCACATGTCGTATTTCATCTCGTCCATGTTGGCACCTGGCTTGAGGGAAATACCGCCCGAGTCAAAGGTTATACCTTTACCCACCAGCACGATAGGAGCCTGTTTTTTCTTGGCTGCCTTGGCCGACGATGGCGTGTGGCGCAAGACGATAAAGGCGGGCGGTTCGTCGGAGCCACGGGCTACTGACAAAAACGACCCCATTTTCAGGGCTTCAATTTGCTTGCGTTCCAGGACTTCGGCTTTTAGCGTTTTGAACTCTTTGGCTAAGCCCTTGGCCGTTTCACCCAGGTAGGTGGGGGTGCAGATATTAGGGGGCAGGTCGCCCAGCAGGCGAGTCAGGTTCATGCCCTGGCCTATACCTGTGCCCTGGGCCAAGCCTTGCTGAGCAGCTTTGGCGTCATCACGCGCCGTCCAGACCGCTATTTTTTTCAGTTTGATGCTGGCTTTGCGATCTTTATCGCTTAAAGTCAGGTCATACTGGTAGCTGGCTTGTGTGCCAGCGACGGCGGCAACGCGACTGCGCGCCAGCACATCTGTGACTGGGTATTCTATGCTGGCCAGGGCGCTGACGCCTTCGGTAAGGCTGGCGCTTACGCAATATTTGGCGAAGGCAAGTTCGGCTGAAGCATGAACTGACGTTTTATAACTGTCTTGTTTGCCTAAGCCGACTAAAATGACGCGTGTTGCCGTAACCCCAGGCAAATTCCTAAGGGTTAATTGCGTGCCTGGGCTGGCTTTGAACTCAGTTTTCAGCACGGCGCGTATTGCGCCATTGCTGGCTTGGTCGATAATATCAGCGGCAGCGCTAAGTTTTCCGTCCGTAAATACGCCTACCGCCAAAGCGGCAGTTTTGGTCTGATGCAAAGAAGCGGTGGTCAGTGTGCTAAATTCCATTCGAATTCCCCGAGGTGTCTGTAAGATGCTGTCGATTATCCCGCATATTCTCTCATGTCACTATTCAAACGTTCTGTAGTTTCCGAAATCACCAGCCATGCCGGCGTGGTGTTCTCTACCTTGCTGATCGTTTGGCTCAGTGTTTTGCTAGTGCGTCTGCTAGGAGAGGCGGCTAATGGCAGTATAGGCGCTGACGTCGTGGTAGGTCTGGCGACCTTCTCCAGTATTACCGCATTGCCCATTATATTGGCTGTATCGTTGTTTATTGCCGTGCTGACAACAGTCACTCGCAGTTTTCGTGAGTCTGAAATGGTGGTGTGGTTTGCCAGCGGGCTGTCGCTTAAGGACTGGATAGGTCCGGTGTTGCGCTGTGCAATTCCTGTCGCTGCGGTTATCGCCGTGCTGACCTTGGTGGCGTCGCCCTGGGCCTATAGACAAATCGGCGAATACCATCAACGTTACGAACAGCGCTCTGATTTGTCCAAGGTCACCGTCGGACAGTTTATAGAAACCGAAAGTGGCGCTCGGGTGTTTTTTGCCGAAGCGCCGGAAAACCCCGACGATGAGATGGGCAAAGTCATTGCGCGTGTCATAGATCCCGAATGGTTAAGTGTAATTACCGCAAACAGCGCAAATATACAGACCGAGCCTAATGGTGATCGATTTTTGGTGCTGAATGAAGGTCGGCGCTACGATCTTAAGCCGGGCCAGCCTGATTTGCGGCTGATCGATTTTGAAAAGTATGGCGTACGCCTGGAAAGCAAGGGCGGCGATTCAGCCGCTCAGGCGGTGCGTGAGCAGGCCGAGCGCCAGATCAAGGCCAGGCCCACTGGCCAATTGTTCAAGGACAACACCCTGAACTCCATGTCGCAGATCATGTGGCGACTGGCATTGCCGCTGGCCGCCCTGAATTTGGCCCTGCTGGCGATTCCGCTAGGCGCGGTCAACCCGCGCTTAGGTCGTTCTGGTGATTTGCTGATCGCTGGTTTGGTGGGCTTGTTGTATATGAATTTAATCAACCTGTCGCGAGGCTGGATAGGCCAGGATAAGCTGCCTTTTGGGGTGGGGGTATGGCTGGTGCATGCTGTCTTTGCGGGTCTGATGGTATTTATGCTGTGGCGCAAGTTACGCGTCAGGGGACCACGTAAACCACGCAAGCAGCGTGGCGCTCAGCAGGCCTAGCGGCCAACATACTGCAACAGGGCCGACTGTCCCTGCAGCAGGCTCTGGTTTAGTTGTACCGCCTGTTTCAGGAAATCCCATAAGGCCATGACGCGGCGCGAGTGACGTAGATCTTCGTGGCAATACATCCAGAAGCTGCGTGTAATGGATATTTGGTCTTCCAGCACGGCCTGTAGACGCGGATCTTGTTCTGCCATGAAGCAGGGCAGTATGGCCAACGATCCGCCGTGTGCGGCAGCGTGATACTGGGCAATAACGCTGGTGCTTTTGAAAATCACCCGTTCAGTGTTCACCAAATCCTCTAGATAGCGTAAGTGGTCACTGAACAGCAATTCCTCGACATAGCCTATAAAGGTATGCGCGGTTAGGTCTTGCAGCGTGGTGATCGGTGGCGCTGATGCCAAGTAATCAACATTGCCATATAGTTTCAGGCGATAGTCACTAAGTTTGGTACACAAATAAGGGCCGCGCTGTGGGCGCTCCAGGGCAATGGCGATATCGGCCTCGCGTTTGGATAGGCTGATAAAGCGTGGTACAGGCATGATATCTAGCGTAATGGCAGGGAAACGCCGCTGGAATTCTGTCATCAACGGCGCCAGCACATAATTACCAAAGCCTTCAGTACAACCTACCCGTAAATGCCCTGATAGCATTTGGGCTAGTCCCGAAATCTCACTGCGAGCTGAAAACAAATTCCCTTCAATTTGTTCTGCATGAACAAAAAAACGCTGACCATCTTCTGTCAGGGTAAAGCCTGTGGATTTCGATTTGTCGAATAATACGGCATCCAATTCGCGCTCCAGGGCCTGTATGCGTCTGGATACCGTAGTGTGCTGCACGCCCAGGCGCTTGGCAGCGGCACTGACCCGCTGCGTGCGGGCCACTTCCAGAAAGTAGCGTATACCGTCCCAATCCAACATAATAGTTCCCTGGGGCCTAACAGCTAACCGCTGGGACCCTGTTTGTGTAGTACAAAATCAACGCGGCTGGCGTTGTACCTGTTGTGCATAAATTAGCATCTAATGTGCAAATATTTTGATGGAAATAAGTTTTTTACACAACTACACTGGGGCGTGCCCCCTTTTTTAATAAAAAAACTATATATATTCGGAGACAACTATGAAAAAAATGACACTATCAGTGGCGGCTACTTTATGCATGGGTTTAGGCGCGACGGCTCAGGCCGCGGTGCCGCCTGTGAAAATTGGCGTGCTTACTGACATGTCCGGGACGTACGCCTCTATGGGGGGGCCAGGTTCTGTGGTGGCTGCGCAGCTGGCCATAGATGACTGTTTGGCCGCTGAATGCAAGGGCATGGATATTAAGCTGGTGTCCGCCGATAACCAGAACAAGGCCGATGTGGGCGCAGCCAAAGCGCGCGAATGGTTTGATCGCGATGGCGTGACCGCCATTACCGACCTGACCAACTCGGCTGTTGCCCTGGCGGTGCAAAGCATAGCCAAAGAAAAAAACAAGGTCGTTATGTTTTCTGGGCCTGCAACTACCGCACTGACTAACGATAGCTGCTCACCCGTGGGTTTTCACTGGATGTTTGACGTGTACTCACAGTCGGTGGGTGGGGTACGCGCCATGATAGACAAGGGCGGCAAGTCCTGGTTCTTTGTCACTGTGGATTACGCTTTTGGCCATTCGCTGCAAAAGGGCGCCGAAGAAATGGTCAAGGAATTGGGTGGGACGGTGGTTGGTTCGGTACTGCATCCCCTGAATACGCCAGACTTTGCATCCTATCTGTTACAGGCCCAAAGTTCTAAAGCTCAGGTCGTCGCCCTTGCCAATGGCGGGGCTGATGTGGTCAACGCCATCAAGCAGGCACGCGAGTTCGGTATTGTCGAAGGTGGCCAGCGTCTGGCTTCGCTGCTGGTGTTCTTGTCCGACCTACGGGCGCTGGGCCTGGATAACGCCCAGGGCCTTACCTATGTTGATGGGTTTTACTGGGATTACGACGAAGGCACGCGCGCCTGGTCCGACCGCTACGCAGCAGGCTATAAAAACCTGAAGCCCACCATGACGCATGCTGGCGTGTATTCCAGCGTGCTGCACTACCTAAAAGCTGTGGCCGCCAGCCAATCCACTGAAGGCGATGTCGTGGCCGCTAAAATGCGCGAAATTCCTATTAACGACCCAGTAATGCATAACGCGTCCATACGCCCTGATGGTCGCGTCATTCACGATATGTATCTGTACGAAGCAAAAACGCCCAGCGAGTCCAAAAGCGAATGGGACTTTTCCAAGCTAGTCGCCACCATACCTGCTGCGGATGCCTTCCAGCCCTTATCCAAATCCACGTGTCCTTTGGTCACTAAAGCTAATTAATCAGGAGTTACCATGAGCGCAGTCCCACGCATCCCACTATTGATAGGTGGCGAGCTAATTCAATCCAAAACCACTGAATGGCGTGATGTAATCAACCCGGCCACTCAAGAAGTCGTGGCCCAGGTGCCATTTGCCACCGCGGAAGAACTGGAACTGGCCGTGGCCAATTCCAAGGCAGCTTTTCAGACCTGGCGTAATGTCAGCCAGGGCCATCGTGTGCGCGTTATGCTTAACCTGCAAAAACTGGTGCGCGACAACATCGGTGAATTAGCCCGGTTGATTACTCTGGAGCACGGCAAAACCCTGCCCGACGCTGAAGGCGAAGTAGGGCGCGGCCTGGAAGTCATAGAACACGCTTGCTCTATGACTTCACTGCAGTTGGGCGAATACGCCGAGAATGCCGCCACAGGTATTGATGTGTATACCTTGATCCAGCCTTTGGGCGTGTGTGCCGGTATCACAGCATTTAACTTCCCCATTATGTTGCCTTGCTTTATGTTCCCTATTGCCGTCACCGCAGGCAATACCTTCATACTGAAGCCATCCGAACAAGACCCCAGTTCGTCCTTGTTGCTGGCCAAATTGGCCTTGGAGGCAGGTCTGCCTCCTGGTGTGTTGAACGTGATACATGGCGGTCCTGACATTGCTAACGGCTTGTGCGATCACCCCGACATCAAAGCCGTGTCCTTCATAGGCTCCACCCATGTAGGTACTGAAATTTATCGCCGTGCCTCGGCGGCTGGCAAACGCTGTCAGTCCATGATGGGCGCAAAAAATCACTGCGTGATTTTGCCGGATGCGGATCGCGAAGTAGCGCTGAACCAACTGGTGGGCGCAGCTTTTGGCGCGGCTGGCCAGCGTTGCATGGCAACCTCTGTTGCTGTGTTGGTGGGCGAGGCCCGTGACTGGCTGCCAGACTTTGTCGAGCGTGCCAAGAAACTGAAAATCAGCATAGGTTCAGAACGTGATGCTGACCTGGGTCCGCTGGTATCGCCCAATGCGCGTAAACGGGTAGAAAGCCTGATACAGCAAGGCGTGGATGAAGGCGCTGAACTATTGCTGGACGGGCGCAACGTGAAGGTAGCTGGCTACGAGCAGGGTAACTTCGTAGGGCCCACCATTTTCAACAAGGTCACGCGCGACATGACCATATACAGCGAAGAAGTCTTCGGCCCTGTGTTGTGTGTGGTTGGCGTGGATACCCTGGAAGAAGCCGTGGAATTCATTAACCAGAACCCCAACGGTAACGGCGTGGCTGTATTCACCCAAGATGGTGGCTCAGCTCGTTACTTCCAGAATAATATTGATGTTGGTCAGATCGGTATTAATATACCTATACCTGTGCCTGTGGCCTGGTTTAGCTTCACAGGTTCGCGTGCCTCAAAGTTGGGTGATTCGGGCCCTAATGGCAAGCAGGCTGTGAATTTCTGGACTCAGACAAAAACAGTGACTGCGCGCTGGTCTGCGCATGCTACGGGTGTTAACACCACCATATCCATGAAGTAATTGCAGCGTTGCAGGGGGTGGCCGTGTTTAGGCGACCCCTGGCTATGCTGGCTTGACAGGTTAAATCTTGACCAATTAAGCTTATTTCTATTAGTAATAACAATTAGCTTCTATATTACTTATAATAGCCCATCTTAGAGGGCTATTTTTTATGAATCTTCAGCAATTCCGTTTCGTGCGCGAAACGATACGGCGCAACTTTAATCTGACCGAAGCGGCGCGTAGTTTATTTACCTCGCAGCCTGGCGTATCTAAAGCCATTATAGAATTCGAAGACGAGCTAGGGGTAAAGATCTTTGAGCGACACGGCAAGCGTATCAGAGGCCTGACCAAGCCCGGTGTCGAGGTGGCGCAGGTCATAGACCGTATCATGCGTGAAGTGGATAACCTGAAGAAAGTTAGCGACGAATTTGCCCGACATGATGAAGGGGGGCTGGTCATAGCTTGCACCCACGCCCAGGCACGTTATATATTGCCGCGCGTGATACCGGCGTTTCGAGCCCGTTTTCCCAAGGTCAGGGTTTCGCTAGCCGAAGGCAGTCCGCCGCATTTGGCGCAATTGGTGTTGCATGAGCAGGCTGATGTGGCCATCGCCACGGAAACCTTGGCGCTGACCCCTGGCTTGGCTGCCTTGCCTGTGTATAGCTGGGAGCATGTCATCGTTGTGCGGCCAGATCACCCCTTGGCACAGCTCAAGTCCAGCCAGGCAAAGGCCATTACCCTAGAGCAAATTGCTGCTTACCCCATTATTACGTATGACCATGCGTTTTCCGGTCGTACGACCATAGATGAGGTATTCGCCAGCAAGAACATCAAGCCTGATCTGGTCCTGGAGGCTATAGACGCCGACGTGATTAAAACCTATGTGGACGTAGGCCTGGGTATAGGCATCATCGCTGGCATGGCGTTTGATCCCCGCCGCGACCCAGATCTGGTGGGTTTACCTGCAGGCCACTTGTTTGGCACCCATGTGACGCGTGTGGCGGTCAAGTCCGGCGTATTTCTGCGTGACTATGTATTTGTTCTGTTGGAAATGCTGGCGCCGGAATTAACTCGTCAGGTGGTAACCGAGGCGATAGAAAGCAGCCAGAAAGATGTGAACTTTCGGCTGACGGAGCGTTAAGCAAGTCTATGGGAGACGCGACGCCCGGTGGCTCCCATCAATTAGCTGTTGACATCGCGAATGAGAATGATTATCGTTAGCTTTCATTCTTCAAGAATAAGAGGCGAATATGTCACACGTGGTCAGTGCAGTGATTGTTGGTGCAGATCGTCTGGGCAATATTCCAGACTTGCTGAAAGGGCACAATATTGCCATCAAGCACCATATTAGCGGGCGAGATCCTGCCCATCAGAAGAAAACTTTACAGCTGCCTTCGGGCACAGAGCTTTTGATTTTGTTGACGGATTTTTTGGGTCACAACGTCATGAAGACGTTTAGGGCTGCTGCCCAGAAGTCGGGTATAAAAGTGTTGGCTTGCCGCCGTTCGGTATGTAGCGTTAAGCAGGCACTGGATCAGTCTGGTTACTGTGCCCGATGCCCATTGGCTGGCCAAGGCGACACACAAGCCTAGCGCTTAATTCAGGGTAAGTACGTCAGTGAAGGGGTCTGCGTCGCGGGCTGCAGCCAAGCGACGTGCGCCGTTATAGCGCTTTTTCCAGTAGGCGATATCCATGCTTTCTATACGTACGACTGAGCCTGAGCGCGGCGAGTGGACGAATTTTTTGTTGCCCAGATAAATACCTACATGGGAATTTCGACTACCTAAGGTATTGAAGAACACCAGATCACCCTTTTTTAGCTCGCTAAGCTTAACCGATTCCCCTTCGCGGGCGATCTCGGCCGAGCGGCGCGGCAATTTCAGACCCAGGGATTTTTCAGCGGCATAAATGACTAGACCGCTGCAATCAAAACCAGTGTTAGGCGTGTCACCACCCAAGCGATACTTAATGCCCAGCATGTTCAGGGCTGTGCGGGTGAAGCGGTGTGTATCTGTGGGGGCGTTGCTGGAGGTGGAGTAGTCTTTGGAAGTAAGGTAGGCACCCAACGGGTCAGAGGTGGTGCGTGACAGGTAGTTATCGCGTAGTTGATGCAGTGACGAGGCATCAGCGGATTGTTTGGGGGAGTTGGTGGCACAGCCTGTAAGTACTATGGTGGCGGCCACTAGGCAGACTTTGATACCGCGCCATGCTGCTTTCGGGGTAATGTACGGGGATAGGCTATAGTTTTGATGTGGCGGCATGTCTTTTGGTATCGGGAAGCGCACAACAAAAATACACGGCTCTACGCTTGGTGAACTAGAATAAGCTAGAAAGTTTAACGGATAGTCACCAGAAGGTAAAGGTCCATGCCTTCTTTATTCTCCCCCAGCCTATGTAAATGAAGCACATGATGCCTGATACCCAGCGCGCACCAGACGCGCCATCCCTTGCTGTTGACCCAAAACCCGCACTGTCACAAACGCTGAACCCAGGGGTCACCAAGCGTGAAGTCTGGTCATGGGCGATGTATGATTTTGCTAATTCCGGTTACACAACCGTTGTACTGACTACTGTATTTAGCGCCTACTTTGTGGGTGTGGTTGCAGCAGGCGAGTCCTGGGGCACACTGGCATTTACCGCCGCACTGTCATTCTCTTATCTGGCTGTCATGCTGACTATGCCAAGCCTTGGGGCACGTGCCGATGCCAGGGCCAATAAGCGACGCTTGCTGTTTCTTAGTACGGTGGGCTGTGTAGTGACTACGCTGCTGCTGGCGTTTGCTGGCCCTGGCAAGGTCGCCTGGGCCTTGGTGGTGCTGGCCTTGTCCAACTATTGCTATTGCGTAGGCGAGTCCATAATAGCCGCGTTCTTGCCGGAAATGGCTAGGCCAGATGCCTTGGGCAGGGTATCGGGCTGGGGCTGGAGCTTCGGGTATTTTGGCGGCATGTTAACCCTGGGGCTGTCGCTGGGTTGGGTGTCATGGGCTACGGCTCAAGGTCAATCAGCCAGTGAATACGTGCCCTATGTGATGGTGCTGACGGCAGTGATTTTCGCCTGCGCTGCGGTGCCATCATTTCTATTCCTGCGTGAACGTAGCGTAGCCACCCATACACCGACGGTAGGGGTATTTAGCAGGCTATCGGCTGCCTGGCAGGAAACCAGCCGCCACTTCCCTGATTTTCGCTTGCTGTTATTATGCGGCGCCTGTTACCACGCGGGTATTTCGGTGGTGATTACCCTGTCGGCTGTTTATGCCACGCAAGCCATGGGCTTTGATATGGCCCAGACCATGATGTTGGTGTTTACCGTCAATATTGCCGCCGCGCTGGGGGCATTTCTGTTTGGCTACATACAGGACAAAGTAGGGCATAAGCTGGCCTTGTCGACCACGCTGGTCGGCTGGATGATTATGGTGCTATTGGCATTTTTTGCCGTACAACATTGGGTGTTTTGGCTGGCTGCTACTGTGGCCGGCTTATGTATGGGCAGTAGCCAAAGTGCTGGTCGCGCCATGGTGGGGGCGTTGGCGCCGCCGCGTCGTTTGGCCGAGTTTTATTCATTATGGACATTTGCCACACAGCTGGCTGCCGTAGTTGGGCCGTTAAGTTACGGACTGGTCACCTGGGTGACCGATGGTAATCACCGTTTGGCGTTACTGTTTACTGGATTGTTTTTTGTCGCGGGTTTATTGGTCCTGACCCGTTTGAATTTTGCCCGCGGCTTGCGGGTGCGGAGCTTATTAACGTGACATCGGAATCGTCTGATCGCGGTGCATTGCTGCTGATGGGTCTAACTATTGCTTTCTGGAGCGTTAGTTGGATAGTAATGAAGTTCATGACGACCTTTATAGGGCCTTTTGATCTGGTCATGATACGTTACGCTCTGGCCTTTGCAGTGTTGTTTGTCCTATTACTGGTAACACGCCGGTCTTTGCGCTTTCCGCCTTGGAAGCTGACGCTGGGTATTGCCGTATTTCAGACGGCGGCCTTTCAGTGCTTGGTGCAGTTGGCACTGATGTCGGGCGGTGCTGGCCATGTCGTCATGCTGGCTTACACCATGCCGTTTTGGGTGGTGCTGTTTGCCTGGCTATTGTTGAATGAACGCCCTAAATTTCGCCACGTAGTGGCCTTTGTGTTGGCTGGTCTGGGTTTGTTCGCGGTAATTGCCCCTTGGCAAGGTCTAGGCACGCTGACTAGTTCCATCCTGGCGATCGCAGGCGGTGCCTGCTGGGGCTTGGGTACGGTGATATCGAAAATCATGATGCAACGCCATTCGCCCGACGTGCTGAATTTAACGACCTGGCAAATGCTGCTGGGCGCTGTTCTGGTATGGCCTTTTACTGTCTTTATCGCTCAGCCCGCCATCATTTGGGAACCTGAACTGATTTGGGGGATTATCTATATGGCGGTGCTTGCTTCGGCTGGCGGTTGGTGGCTGTGGTTGTCAGTGGTGCAGCGGGTTAGCGCGACTGTAGCTGGTATGTCGGCTTTGGGTGTGCCCGTGGTGACTGTTATTCTGGCCTGGCTGATACTGTCCGAGCAACCCACTGGAGTGGAGCTAGTGGGCGTTGCTTTGATCATGCTAGGACTGGTAGTGGTTAACCGCCCCCCAAAACGCACGGCATAGCAGCCCAGGCTTTGGGACGGCATGCCTCTGACATCATTCGATGTCAGATCACGCATGAACGCGAAGACGAAGCGCACGCGTGATCTGGCCTGGAAATTACATGCCGTTGTAGACCGGGCCCTCACCACCTTGAGGGGCCACCCACACGATGTTTTGCGTGGGGTCCTTGATATCACAGGTTTTGCAATGTACGCAGTTTTGCGCATTGATTTGCAAGCGGTCTTCGCCCGTGTCTGTCTTGATGAACTCGTACACGCCAGCAGGACAGTAGCGTGCTTCCGGGCCGCCGTAGGTGGCCAGGTTCACGGATACTGGAATGGATGCATCCTTTAGCGTCAGGTGTATGGGCTCGTCTTCGGCATGGTTGGTATTTGAAATAAATACCGAACTTAGGCGGTCGAAGGTCAGCTTGCCATCGGGCTTGGGGTAGTCAATGCGAGCGCATTCGGCAGCAGGCTGCAAACAAGCGTGGTCGGGCTTGGTGTTGCGTAGCGACCAGGGCATTTTGCCTTTTAGCAGCCATTGTTCTACGCCCGTCATTAGCGTGCCCATGGTGCGGCCTTTCTTGAACCACTGTTTGAAGTTGCGCGCCTTGTTTAGTTCCGTGTGCAACCAGGACTGCTCAAAGGCAGCAGGGTAGTCCAGCAGTTCGTCGTGGCCGCGGTCGGCGACTATGGCTTTAAATGCCGCTTCGGCAGCCATTGCACCAGTTTTAATGGCTGAGTGACTACCCTTGATACGGGCGGCGTTTAGCGTTCCAGCCTCGCAGCCCACCATGACACCACCAGGGAAGCACAGTTTGGGCAGGGCCAGCAGGCCGCCAGCCGTTAATGAACGCGCGCCATAGGCTATGCGCTTGCCGCCTTCAAAAATAGTGCGTAGCGCGGGGTGGGTTTTATAGCGCTGGAACTCATCGAAGGGCGACAGCCAGGGGTTGGCGTAGTCCAGGCCCACCACCAGACCCACAGCCACCAGGTTGTTATCCAGGTGGTATAGAAAAGATCCGCCGTAGGTGTCGGAATCCAGTGGCCAGCCAGCCGTGTGCATGACCAGGCCAGGGCGAGATTGTTCGGGGGTCACTTCCCAAAGTTCTTTGATGCCTATGGCATAGCTTTGGGCGTTACGGCCTTCGTCCAGTTTGTAGCGCTCTATGAGCTGGCGGCCCAGCTGGCCGCGCGAACCTTCGGCAAACACGGTGTAGCGGGCGTGCAGCTCCATGCCAGGCTGGTAATCAGCCGTGTGGGTGCCGTCGCGGGCCACGCCCATATCGCCGGTGGCTACGCCTTTTACGGCGCCACTGTCGGTATACAGGATTTCGGTAGCGGCAAAGCCTGGGAATATATCGACTTCCAGGGCTTCGGCTTGTTCGCCCATCCAGCGAGTGACATCGCCCAGACGTACTATGTAGTTGCCATGGTTCTTGAAGGTGTCGGGCAGTAGCCAGTTGGGTGTGGCGCGTGCGCCCTTTTCCGTCAGGAACAGAAATTTGTCTTCAGTGACGGCGGTATCCAAAGGAGCGCCTTTTTCTTTCCAGTCGGGTATTAGTTCGGTCAGGGCTTGTGGGTCCATGACCGCGCCAGACAGAATATGCGCACCGACGGCAGAGCCTTTCTCTAGGACACAGACGCTGATTTCTTGATTGTTTTGTGCCGCAAGCTGTTTTAAGCGTATGGCAGTGGCTAGTCCGGCCGGGCCAGCACCAACGACGACAACGTCGTAGTCCATGGATTCGCGTTCAGTCATTCATGATCTCCGTGTAACATAATCGGGTAAAGGGGCCGCGCAGGCCGCACATCTTATCCCTGATTGTATTGCAGTACAGCATAGTATGTTCCCGTTATACTGGCCGTTTAATATAAACCCTGATAGGTGATTTGGCATGCATGCAGGCGTTGTGGTTGACCAGCCCTTGGTAGGCAATGTTTTTCAGTGCGCGATGTCGGTGCGCTGGGGCGATCTGGATGCGCTGAATCATGTCAATAATGCAGTGTATTCTCAGTATTTCGAAGAGGCCCGCATACAGTTGTTTGGGCAGGCAGGCATAGTGTTGCCGTCTGCTCGCAACGTGGTCTTGGCGCATGCGTCATGCGATTTTCTTCGGCCGGTGTTGTATCCTGCTAACGTGGTGGTCAGTTTGGTATTGTTGCGTGTTGGGCGCAGCAGCATGGAACTGGAGACGCTACTTGAATGCCAGGAGTCGCCCGGCGTAGTTTATGCCCGGGGTAAAAATGTCATAGTCGCAATCGATGCGGCCAGCGGTCAGTCCTCACCTTGGACGGCCGAAGAACTTGCTAAGTTTTCACGCTGCTTTGTAGCTGGGGCAGCGTCGTAAGTCGTTTTTATTTTGTTGATATCGTTTTGTTAATTTTGTATTAAAAAGGACGGGATTCATGGACAAAGTCTATGCAAGCGCCTCAGAAGCGCTAAAGGATGTTGTGGCAGACGGCCAGATCATTGCGGTGGGCGGTTTTGGGCTATGCGGTATTCCCGAAGCTTTGATCGAAGCCTTACGGGATACCGGGGTACAAAATCTGACCTGCATCAGCAATAATGCCGGGGTAGATGGTTTTGGCTTGGGGCAGTTGTTGGCTACACGTCAAATCAAGAAAATGATAGCGTCCTACGTGGGCGAAAACAAAGAATTTGAACGCCAGTTTTTGGCGGGCGAACTGGAATTGGAATTTACCCCCCAAGGTACGTTGGCCGAAAAGCTGCGTGCAGGCGGGGCTGGCATACCGGCTTTCTTTACCCGCACTGGGGTAGGCACCCTGGTCGCTGAAGGTAAGGAAATCCGTGAGTTCGATGGCCATAAATATGTGATGGAGCATTCATTGGTGTCGGATGTGTCCCTGGTCAAAGCCTGGAAGGCTGACCGTAGCGGCAACCTGATATTCCGCAAAACGGCGCGCAACTTCAACCCTAACGTCGCCATGGCCGGAAAAATCACCATCGTTGAAGTCGAGGAAATCGTCGAGACCGGTGCGTTTGATCCCGATGCAATACACCTACCCGGCATCTATGTGCATCGTGTCGTACTGAACGCCAACCCCGAAAAACGTATCGAGCAGCGCACCGTTCGCAACGCGCAAGGAGCATAAGAAAATGGCCTGGAATCGTGATCAGATGGCAGCACGCGCTGCCTTGGAATTGCAAGACGGTTTTTATGTCAATCTAGGTATAGGCATGCCTACCTTGGTGGCCAACCACGTGCCCAAGGGTATCGAGGTCTGGCTACAGTCTGAAAATGGCTTGTTGGGCATAGGCCCTTTCCCGGAAGAAGCCGAGATCGATGCTGACCTGATTAACGCAGGTAAGCAAACCATTACCACCTTGCCGGGTTCGTCTATTTTTTCGTCGGCTGATTCTTTCGCCATGATACGTGGCGGCAAAATCAACTTGGCTATATTGGGCGCCATGCAGGTATCCGAAAAAGGTGATCTGGCCAACTGGATGATCCCTGGGAAAATGGTCAAGGGCATGGGCGGCGCCATGGACCTGGTCGCTGGCGTAGGCCGTGTAGTGGTCTTGATGGACCACGTGGCACGCAAAAAAGACGGCACCGAAGACATGAAAATCCTGCCCGAATGCACCTTGCCCCTGACCGGCATGGGCGTGGTTGGCTTGATAGTTACCGACCTGGGCGTGATGGAAGTCACCGATAACGGTCTGAAACTGATTGAGCTGGCACCCGATGTCACCGTCGAGGAAATCGTATCGAAAACAGCGGCCAAGCTAGACGTATCAGCACTAGTCTGACGGTTTGACACATGTAGGTAATCAGGCCCTGACAGGCCGGACAGCATCAGTTATTCTGGGTTGTCCGGACTGTCAGGGCTTTTTATATATAGTTAGGGAACATCATGAACAAGTCAGTTTTTACCCAGCGTATACAGGCTTTGCGCGCCACCATGCTGGCGCAACAGGTGCAGGCTTGTGTGGTGTTGTCATCCGATCCGCATTTATCCGAATACTTGCCGGAACATTGGCAGGCCAGGCAATGGCTTAGCGGCTTTGATGGTTCGGCAGGCACCTTAGTGGTGACGGCAGATGTGGCTGGACTCTGGACCGATAGCCGTTACTGGGAGCAGGCAGTGACTGACCTGGAGGGCACTGGCATAGTCGTGATGCGTGCTGGCGCGCCTGACGTTTTAGGGCCAGCAGCCTGGTTGGCCGCCAATTTACCGCTCAATTCCAGCGTGGCAGTGGACGGACGTACCTTGGCCGTGCATACCCTGCGCCAGTGGGCAGACCCCTTGGCCAAACAGGGGCTGACCTTGCGCCACGATCTGGATTTGCCAGGCGCAGTCTGGGAGCAGCGCCCAGCATTGCCGCAAAACCCGGTATACGAACACTTGCCACCGTTTGCTTGCCGTAGCCGTGCCGAAAACCTGGCTGCAATACGTGTAGCGATGGATGAAAAACAGGCGGACTGGCACTGGATTTCGGCCTTGGACGAGATCGCCTGGTTATTTAACCTGCGCGGCAGCGACGTGCCTTACAACCCGGTGTTTCTGGCTCATGCGTTGGTCGGTAAGGACACGGCGACGCTATTTGTAGGGCAGGACAAAGTCAGCAGTGCCTTGCAGGATGCCTTGTTGCATGATGGGGTCAAGGTGCAGCCTTATGAGCAGGCAATCACGGCCCTGGCTGCTTTGCCAGCCAGTCAGGCGCTATTGCTGGACCCAGCCCGCACCACCATTACTATGCAAGCGGCAGCCACCGCCCACCAGATTGAAACCCTTAATCCTGCCCAACTGTTGAAGTCCCGGAAAACGGACCAGGAAGCCCAGCATGTGCGTCGCGCTATGGAGCAGGACGGAGCGGCACTGTGTCAGTTCTTTGCCTGGCTGGAAGTGGCGCTGGATTCGCCCGACGTGGTGACTGAATTGACCATAGATCAGGAAATTACCCGGGCGCGTAGCCAGCGCAACGGTTTTGTCAGTCCAAGTTTTAGCACCATTGCAGCGTTTAACGCGAATGGCGCCATGCCCCACTACCATGCCACAGAACTAGCCCACGCCGTTATCGAAGGCAATGGCCTGCTGCTAATAGATTCTGGCGGACAATACCTGGGCGGTACCACGGACATCACCCGCATGGTTGCCATCGGTCAGGTCAGCCCACAACAGCAGCAGGATTGCACTGTCGTGCTTAAAGGCATGATCGCCTTGTCACAGGCCGTATTTCCGGCTGGCACGCCAGCGCCGCTGCTGGACACGGTGGCACGCATGCCTATCTGGCAAGCCGGGGCCGATTATGGTCATGGTACTGGCCACGGCGTAGGTTATTTTCTAAACGTGCACGAAGGGCCGCAGTCCATTTCCTACCGCACGCCAGCTACGCCGCAGACAGCCATGTTGCAGGGCATGATCACCTCTAACGAGCCTGGCTTGTATCGTCCTGGGCAGTGGGGTGTACGGATAGAAAACCTAGTACTGGCGGTAGCCGATGTCAGTACGGAATTCGGTGATTTCCTGAAGTTCGAAACGCTGACCTTATGCCCCATAGACACGCGTTGTTTGGCGGTGGACATGTTGTCGGCCACTGAAAGGAACTGGTTGAATAACTACCATGCTCAGGTGCGCGAGCGTTTGTTGCCACTGGTGGATGGCATGGCTGCTGACTGGCTGGTGGAACGTACCTTGCCCGTCTAAAGACTGCCTCTGCTCACAAATAACTCCGGCCAAACATTGTGTGTGCGGCTATAATCCAAATTTCCCGCTAATGCCCGGTTGCCCCGGGCATGTATCAAAGATGACCAAATACATATTTGTCACGGGGGGCGTTGTGTCCTCCCTGGGTAAAGGCATAGCCGCAGCATCGCTGGCGGCTATTCTTGAGTCGCGCGGACTGCGCGTCACCATGCTAAAGCTGGACCCTTACATCAACGTCGATCCCGGCACCATGAGCCCCTTTCAGCATGGCGAGGTCTTTGTCACCGAAGACGGCGCTGAAACTGATCTGGATTTGGGTCACTACGAACGTTTTATTTCCACCCGCATGCGCAAAGTGAATAACTTCACTACCGGCCAGATTTACGAATCCGTGCTGCGCAAAGAGCGCCGTGGCGATTACCTGGGTAAAACCGTACAGGTTATACCCCATATCACCAATGAAATTCAGGATTTTGTTGCCCGCGGGGCCGCCGCTGCCTGGGATGGCGCTACCGATGTAGCCATCGTGGAAATTGGCGGCACAGTGGGCGATATTGAATCCTTGCCCTTCCTGGAAGCGGCTCGTCAAATGAGCTTACGCCTGGGACGCAACAACGCCGCCTTTGTACACCTGACGCTGGTGCCCTTTATTGCATCGGCAGGCGAACTGAAAACCAAGCCTACCCAGCACTCGGTGCAAAAGCTGCGCGAAATCGGTATTTATCCCAATGCCTTGCTGTGTCGCGCAGATCGCCCCATACCCGATGAAGAACGCGCCAAGATTTCGCTGTTCTCTAACGTGCCGCTGGATGCTGTGATTTCTGTCTGGGATGCTGATTCCATCTACAAGATTCCTTCCATGCTGCATAAGCAGGGACTGGATAATCTGGTGTGCGACGCCTTGGCTTTGTCGCCACCGCCCGCTGATTTGACCATCTGGGATCGCATGGTCGACGCCATAGAAAACCCTGTGCATGATGTGCGCATAGGTATGGTTGGCAAATACGTCGATCTGACAGAGTCGTATAAATCCCTTAGTGAAGCCTTGGCCCACGCAGGGATACACACCCGTTCACGCGTGCGTATTGAATACCTGGATTCCGAATTGCTGGAAACCGAGGGTACTGACAGTCTGGCCGGACTGGACGCCATCTTGGTGCCAGGCGGTTTTGGCAAGCGCGGCACCGAAGGCAAAATCGCCGCTATACGCTATGCCCGCGAACATGCTATTCCTTACTTGGGTATCTGTCTGGGCATGCAATTGGCTGTGGTCGAGTTTGCCCGCCATGTGGCTGGTTTGGGCGGCGCCAACAGCACAGAGTTTGATCCGGCAGCGCCACACCCTGTCGTGGCCTTGATTACCGAATGGCAGGATCGCGAAGGCAAAATTGAAAAGCGTGACGAAAGTTCCGGACTGGGCGGCACCATGCGCAAAGGCGCACAGCGTTGCCCCGTCAAGTCTGGCACCTTGGCCCATGAAATTTATGGCGCTGAAGTAAATGAACGTCACCGCCATCGCTTTGAAGTAAATAATGTATATGTGTCGCGGCTAGAAGAAGTCGGCATGGTGATCAGTGCGCGTACGCCCACCGAAAATCTACCGGAAATCATGGAGCTGCCATCTCATCCATGGTTTGTGGGGGTGCAATTTCACCCTGAATTTACTTCTACGCCACGTGATGGGCATCCGCTGTTTTCCAGCTTTATCCGGGCTGCCATTGACTATCAGGCCAACAAGCCCAAGTCGGTAGCATCGTAAGCAATACCTGGCGCCTGGCCATTTGGTTTCGGCTTGTGCACGGGTACAATCGTATCCGTTGCGCAGGCTTTCAGGCTGGCGACAGGGTTTTTTAGCGTAATTCTATATATTTAGCAGGACAGTCAACATGAGTGCAATTGTAGATATCATTGGACGCGAGATTCTTGACTCGCGCGGCAACCCCACCGTTGAGTGCGACGTCTTGCTGGAGTCTGGCGCGATGGGTCGTGCTGCGGTTCCATCGGGCGCTTCCACAGGTTCGCGCGAAGCCATAGAGCTGCGTGATGGCGACGCCAGTCGTTATCTGGGCAAAGGCGTACTACGCGCGGTAGAAAACCTGAATACTGAAATCACCGAAGCCTTGATAGGCCTGGATGCTCAGGAACAAACCTTTATTGACCGTACGTTAATCGACTTGGACGGTACTGAATCCAAAAGTCGTTTGGGTGCTAACGCCATACTGGCAGCCAGCATGGCAGTAGCCCGCGCGGCCGCAGATGATTCCGGTCTGTCGCTCTACCGATATTTTGGCGGCAGCGGCCCCATGAGCATGCCTGTGCCCATGATGAACGTCATCAATGGCGGCGCGCACGCCAACAATAACCTGGATATCCAGGAGTTCATGATTCTGCCTATAGGGGCCACCAGCTTTAGGGAATCCCTGCGTATGGGCGCAGAAGTTTTCCACGCCCTTAAAGATTTGATCAACAAGCAGGGTATGTCCACAGCGGTTGGTGATGAAGGCGGTTTTGCGCCTAACGTGGGCAACCACGAAGCCGCCATACAGCTGATTTTGCAGGCGATAGACAAGGCCGGCTACGAAGCAGGCTCAGATATTGCACTGGCTCTGGATTGCGCCAGCACGGAATTCTATCGTGATGGCAAATACCATCTGGCAGGCGAGGGCGGTATAGCCTTGACAGCCAATGACTTCGCCAATTTGTTGGCCTCATGGTGCGACAAGTACCCAATCATTTCTATCGAAGACGGCATGTCCGAAGACGACTGGGATGGCTGGAAAATTCTGTCTGACCAATTGGGCAAGCGGGTGCAATTGGTGGGCGACGACTTGTTCGTAACCAACACCAAGGCGCTGCAAAAAGGCATAGACCAGGGTATTGCTAACTCTATTCTGATTAAAATCAACCAGATAGGCACGCTGACTGAAACCTTTGCGGCCATTGAACTGGCAAAGCGCGCGGGTTATACCTCGGTGATTTCACACCGTTCGGGTGAAACCGAAGACTCCACGATTGCGGATATTGCCGTGGCCACCAACGCCATGCAAATCAAGACTGGTTCGTTGTCACGTTCGGATCGCATGGCTAAATACAACCAGTTGTTGCGCATCGAAGAAGAACTTGCTGATGTCGCCGTGTATCCTGGACGTTCAGCCTTTTATAACCTTAAGTAAGGTGTACTTTAGCCGCCTGCCAGTACCGCAGGCGGTTAATGATGATAAAAATGCGCCTGCTATTTGTTGTACTGTTTCTATTGACAGCGATTACCCAGTACCCGCTTTGGTGGGGGAAGGGTGGATGGCTGGAAGTCAACGAACTGCAGAAAAAAGTGGCGGCGCAACTGGAAACCAACGAGGCTTTGCTGGCGCGTAATAACGCCATGCAGGCCGAGGTTTCCGACCTGAAGCAAGGCACACAGGCCATAGAAGAACGCGCCCGTAGCGAGCTGGGCATGATACAGACCGACGAGGTCTTTGTGCAGATACTTAGGCCACAAGATACCGTGCCGCATCTGAATGCTCCCGTCTTGCCAATATCGCCACCCAAAAAGGGCGACTAATCCACACAACATAAACTGACACCACAGACCATATCGTCTGGGTCAGGCGCTGGCGCGTCCACATCGGGGACTATGTCGCTGGGGCTAGGTTCTGGTCCGGGCTGCGTGCCATCAGGGGGCATAGTTGGCGTGGGTGGATCAGAGCCCAGCTCGCCGTCAGAGCCTGGCGTGGCAGGCACCCCAAAAGCCATAGGCGTATGTATGCACCAGATGCCAGTGCATAGTGGACTGGCTGCGTCGCTGGCGGCACCGGGCGTGACTTCCTGGCCTATCACCTTGCCGTTGGCCAGTGGCGGCCAATTCACCGGATGGGACTGCATGACCAGCGTAATGTCCTGGCTTAGGGGTAGATATCCCCGGGCCATGGCACGTTGGCTATAGCTGCCTTGTGGGTTGCCCAGCAGGCCTAGCAAACCGGAGATGCCTGGCACCACAGGTTGATGCAGCCAATGTAGGCGCAATACCAGGGTATTAGCCTGGAATATGTTGAGTCCTGAGAGGCTGCCGCGTCCATAGTGGCGACCATGTTGTTGGTGTCGCTCATGTTGTTCAGCCAGGTAGTTGTTATTGATCACGGCTAGCCCTGTCGCACCGGCTACGTGCAGCTTAGAATCCCTGAAATCCAGAAAAGCCGCTGAAGTCGGTGATAGCTGCTGTATCTGCCAGGGTGCGGCCCCGGTTACTTGCCGACGCTGTTCTAGCGCTGCCTGCAGGCGTTGTTGCGCGCTTGATCGTTTTGTAGATGTATACAGGGGCAGCATGGCCTGTTCGAAGGCGGTCTCTATCGTGCGGGGGTTGGCATGGTCGACGATGGCGGCGCGACCCGCCTGTAGTAGCGCCAAACTAACGGCTTGTTTGGTAAAAAACCATAGCGCTATCTCAAGCGCCCCTAGTCCGACCAGCAGCAAGGGCACGGCCACTATGGAAAACTCGATAAGGCTGGTGCCGCGTTGCGTGGATGGGGTAGGGACAGTAGAGGGGCGCATGGCAGCTAGTATGGCCAGCTGTCCCCTGTACGTCGATTGTGGCTAATGCGTAGAAACGCGCAATTTAGTCCTGTCTGATTCAGGCTTGGCGTTTAGTGTACCGAATCCTGACCGCTAATCACGGCAGCTGGGGTTTCTATGAATAGCCCGGCGCAATCCACGCTATCGAATTGGTAGGGTTTGCCACAGAAATTGCAGGCGATATCAATGTGATCCTGAGTGTCCAGCAAGTCCATGACTTCGGCTTGACCCAGCATGCGTAGCATGCCGGCCACCCGATCGCGGGTGCAAGGGCAATGCCATATCACAGGCTGTGGAGGGAAGGCGATGACGCTGTCCTCCCAGAGCAGTCGATGTACCAGGGTGGCAGAGGTGGTTGTCAGTAGTTCTTCGTACTGCACTGTGTTGGCCAGTTGGCAAACATGTTCCCAAGTATCTTCCGGGCTGCGTTCCCCATCGTATGTGCTGGCGATGCCGCCGGCGTCGGGTAGGCGTTGTAACAGCAAGCCAGCGCAGTTGTCGGCGTCGGCAGCCAGCCACAGGCGGGTGTCCAATTGTTCGGACTGGCGCATGTAGTCTTCCAGAGCTTGAGCCACGCTGTCACCTTCCAGGGCAACTACGCCTTGGTAAGGTTGCAGGCCAGCGGCTTCACGGTCTGGATCCAGCACGACGATGAAGCGACCCTGGCCATTGGTGTTCAGCAAAGTTTGCAGGTTGCCGTCAGCAGGGATGGCATGGCCTTCACGTAGCGTGGCGGTAGCGCGTATAGCCAACGAGGTTGTGCATTCCACTACCATCAAGGCCACGGGGCCATCACCCTGCAATTGCAGTACCAGCGAGCCCTGGAACTTCAGGTTGCCAGTCAATAGCACAGCGGCGGCCACCAGTTCGCCCAGCAGGCGCTGTACGCACTCGGGGTATTCCTGATGCGTTAAGCCTTCTTGCCAGGCAGAAGAAATTTTTACTGCCTGTACGCGGGTGCTGTGGTCAGACAGCAGGTATTTTTCAAGTTGATCGGTCATGATGAAATTTTAGCAGGACGTAGGTCGGTCAGCCGGGTTCCCAGCAGTCTGTCGTGTAAAAACTGCTGGTCAGGGTCTACCCAGGTCCATAGAAAAGCAACAAAGGGGGTAAAAACGATAAGCAGGTCGGTAGAGCCATAGCCTGTCAGTTTGGATGCGCCATACACTAGCCCAGCGGCCAGCAGCGGCACAGGCCACAACAGTAAATAGCGCAACAGCAAACGACCGGTAGAGGGTATGCCCCCATCGCGATCCACCAGTCGGATATCCCAGGTTTTCATGGGTAGCGTTTGGCCACGCGCGCGCCAGCACATCAAAAAATAGACGCCTATGGCCAAAAACAACACTAGTTGGCGGCCATGGCGATACATTAAGGCATCGCGGCTTTGGGTCAAGGTATCAAATAGATAGCCTGCCAGGAACACCACGCCAAACAGCAATACGCCTTCATACATCATGCAGGCAAAACGACGCCAGCGGCCGGGCGTGTCTATTGAGGTGGCAGGTGTAAGCATAGAGGAAGTATGTTGCATTGCAAGATAAGGATGAACCAGTACGGTTGCTATTATCCCGCAATTAACGGGGCAGCGTTACGAATAAAAAAAGCCGCTATTTAAAAGCGGCTTTTGTGCTGCGGCGAGACGGCGTTTAAGCAGTCTGGCGGGCCGTGCTGTTAGCAGGCTTGGCAGTAGTGGTGTCAATACCACTGATGTAGGCACGAACTTTAGCAAACAACGCTTTCAGATCAGCAACTACGTTGTAGCCTTGCTGTTCAGCGATGGCTTGTGCCATTAATTCGCGTTCTAGTGAATCTGTCATCCGTGTGTCTTTTGCAATATTGATCATAACTAGCCTCTGTGCTTTATAAACTGAACGCTTCGTTCAGGGTTAACCCTATTTTAGGGTAAACCCTAGGCTAACGCAAGCATTTTTTGTTGCAGTGCCGCAGAGGCTAGTTAAGTGTGGTTTTTTTAATCCCTATAGCTACCTGCCGCCATTTCAAAGCTGAATAGTCGGCATTCCAGACCGCCGTTATACAGAGGGTAGCGGCGTAATGGCTTAAGACGCAGGGCGCGTGGCAGATCCATGTCGCTGGAAATAATATTGACTTGCCAACCGCTGTAGTTTTGTTTCAGGTTTTGCGACCAAGCCCGCCACAGGTCGTCGTCCTCGTGGGCCAGACGTTCACCGTAGGGGGGGTTGGTTACCAGCCAGCCGCTGGCGGCAGGGGGTGGCACCTCGCGGGCGTCGCCGACCTCGAAGCGTACAGAGTCTGCGTCCAGTCCCGCCCGTTCCAGGTTTTCGCGTGCGCCCTCTATGGCCTCGGGGCTCAGGTCGTAACCCACAATAGGACTTTCCAGTTTTGGGGCGATATGGTTTCTGGCTTCGTCCTTCAGAGCGTGCCACAGGTCTTCATCGTGGTTGCGCAGGCGCTCGAAAGCGAAAGGTCTCCAGATGCCGGGTGGCACACCCAGGGCGATCCAGGCGGCTTCTATCAGTATGGTGCCACTACCGCAAAAGGGGTCGATCAGGGGCTGGGATGGGTCCCAGCCTGACAGCGCCAGCAGTCCGGCGGCCAGGTTCTCGCGTATGGGCGCTTCGCCTTTGCTAAGTCGCCAGCCTCGTTTAAATAGTGATTCACCCGAGCTATCCAGATATAGCGTGGCACTGTCTTCATCCAAGAATAGATGGACTTTGGCATCGGGACGCACGGTGTCTATGCTGGGTCTTGCCCCTTCGTATTCACGCAGGCGGTCGCAGATGCCGTCTTTGGCGCGTAGATTACAGAATTGGATGCTATGCATAGGGCTGCGTATGGCCGAGGTATCTACCCGCAAGGTGTGATCGGGGCCAAACCAGCGTTCCCAGGATGTGTGCAGGGCCAGGTTAAAGACGTCATCTTCGGTTTTCACCGGGGCATGGGCTACTTGCACCAGTATGCGGGTAGCCAGACGTGAATAAAGGTTGGCGCGCATCACACCGGTCCAGTCGGTGCGGAAGCGGCAACCAGCGCTGGCGCTGACCGCATCTTCAAAACCCAGGGCCTGGAGTTCGGCGCTTAGTGCATCCTCTAGGCCCTGCGGGCAAGAAGCGAAGATAGGAAAGGTTTCAACTTCGGGTATGGGTATTTCGCGGGGTGCATACTGCGTGTCGTCACGTGGACTGTCGCGATGCTCGCGACTTTCGCGGCTTTCGTGATCAGAGTGGCTATGACGGGCAGTGCGACCGGGGCGACTATCGCGATCAGGACGACCTTCACGGGCGGGGCGGGCATCGCGATCTGGGCGGGATGCGGGCCTGCTATTGCCAGGTCTGCCTGCTGCCGTGCCAGAGGGCGCAGAGCGCCTGGCGCCGGGTGATGCAGCAGGGCTATTGGTGTCGGGCGTGGCTTGGCTCGTAATGCCTTGCTGCTGCTCGCGTTGGCGTTGGACGTTGGCGACTGTTCTGGCCCGTGCGCCAGCGCGCTGGCGCGGCGTGCCGTCAGTGCGGGCGGCAGGGCTAGCGCTTTTGCCTGTTAGGCGTAGCGTTTTTTTGGGCTTGGTATCGGTCATGGATTAGGGGCTTAAAAAGGCCGGACCACCACTAAAATAATGATGATCAGTAGCAACAGGACAGGAATTTCGTTGAACCAGCGATAAAACTGGTGGCTGCGGGTATTTTTGCCTTGCTGGAAGATTTTCAGTATGCGCCCGCAGCTAAGGTGATAAACCAGCAGCAGCAGTACGGCAGTCACTTTGGCGTGCATCCAGGCTTGCTGCTGGCCTATGCCGTAGTACAGCCATAGCCACAGTCCTAAGCCTATGGCCAACACCACCAGCGGCGTCATAAATCGGTATAGGCGACTGGCCATGCCCAACAGCCGTTCCAGGGCAGCGGGTTCATGTTCTTGAGCCAAATTCACATAAATTCGCGGCAAATAGAACAGACCGGCAAACCACGATACGACAAACAGAATATGAAAGGTCTTGACCCAAAGCATGATGCTGTCCGCTTAACCGCGTAGCTGGCCGTTGCCAGTGAGTACCCATTTCAGAGTGGTCAGGCCTTCCAGGCCTACAGGACCGCGTGCGTGCAGGCGATTGGTGGAAATACCGATTTCTGCGCCTAGGCCATATTCGAAGCCATCAGCAAAACAGGTGGGCAGATTCACATAAACTGAACTGGAGTCCACCTCGCTTTGAAAACGGGTGGCTGCTTGCAGATTTTCGGTGATGATGGATTCCGTGTGTTCGGAGCTATATAGGGCGATGTGTTGCATGGCCAGTTCTATATTGTCCACCACGCGTACGGCCAGTATTGGGCCCAAGTATTCGGTCTCCCAGTCATGAACTGTGGCGGGCAAGGCCTGTGGCAGTATGGCGCAGGTACGTTCGCAGCCACGCAACTCTACACCCTTGTCGCCTAGGGTCTGCCCCAGTCGGGGCAAAATGGCGGCGGCTATATCGGTGTGTACCAACAGGGTTTCCAGGGCGCCACAGATGCCATAACGATAGGTTTTGGCGTTGACCGTAATATCGTGTGCCTGGTCCAGGTTCGCATGTGAGTCTATGTAAATATGGCAGTTGCCGTCCATATGCTTGATTAATGGGACTTTGGCGTCGGCGCTAAGGCGTGCTATTAGGCCTTTGCCGCCGCGCGGAATAATCACGTCTATGTAGTCAGTCAGGGTAATCAGTTCGCCCACGGCGGCACGATCCGTAGTGCCCACGACTTGTACAGCATGAGCGGGCAGACCGGCTTGCGACAAACCTTGCTGAATGATGCGTCCTAGCGCCATGTTGGAATAAAAGGCTTCACTACCGCCGCGCAGTACTGTTGCATTGCCTGATTTCAGGCACAGCGCAGCGGCGTCTATGGTGACATTGGGACGGGATTCGTAGATGATGCCGATAACGCCCAGGGGTACCCGCATTTGCGCGACACGCATGCCATTGGGCCTTAACGTAGAGGCGGTAACGCCGCCTACAGGATCAGGCATGTCGGCAATTTGCCGTAGGCCTTGCGCCATGATGTCCAGTGCCCGGTCCGACAAGGTTAAACGTTCCAGCATGGCCGGATCCAGTTGGTTGGCGCGGGCGGCGTCCAGGTCTTTGGCGTTTTCGGCTTGCAGCTGTTGCTTTTGTGATACCAATAGGTCGGCCATGGCGTGCAAAGCCTGGCTTTTGGCCAGTCCGGATGCTGTACGCATGATGGCGGCGGCTTGTTTAGCCTGCTTGCCCAGCAGGCGTATATCGCTGGTATCTGTTTGTGTTGTATCTATAGTAGTCATGGTCATCGGTGTAGGCATTAAATAGTCTGCAGAGTCACGGGCCGGCACAGATATAGTAGGCCCGGTTGGCGGCGTAGGCTAGCGAGGTCGTGGCGCAGGGCTGACAGCAATACGCAAAGCTAGCCGGGATAGTTCTTCCCAGGGGTCGTCCAGCCTGCCTGCCACGCGTAGACCCTTGATCAGGCGGTCTATGTCGTGAGCATGCTGTACGGCGGCGGGCCAGGTGCGCGGCGACACGCGTCGCAAAGTCTGGCGCAATAGCTGTTCACGCTGCCCGAATACCCTTTGTCTGCGCATTTCTGCCTGGATGTCTTGGCCAGCTTCCTGGGCTGCTGACAAACGGGCCAGTACACGGACTTCGTCGCCTATAGCCCACAATATCAGGGGTAGGGCCTCGCCTTCGGCACGTAGGCCGGACAACATCGCCAGGGTCTTAACCGGCTGGCCGCCCAGCATGGCGTCGCGTAGGCCAAACACGTTATAACGCGCTACATTCAGCACGGCTAGTTCGACATCGTCGGCGCTAATCTTGCCCTCAGGATACAGCAAGCCCAGTTTTTGTATTTCCTGATGGGCAGCCAACAGATTGCCTTCTACCTTGTCGGCCATCCATTCCAGGGTAGGGCGTTCCAGTTGCTGGCCTTGGGCAGCCAGTCGCCGGGCTATCCAAGTAGGTAGCTCGTTACGGCCTATGCTGGAAATATCTACCATGACAGCGGCTTGTATCAGGGCTTGAGCCCATTTTGCGTTGCGCGTGGTCCTATCCAGGCGCGGCAGGCTGATCAACACCATGGTGTCCGCCAATGCGCCGGTTTTTATCATCTCGGCAAGCTTAACCAGGGTGTCGGCACCGTTGCGGCCTGGCTTGCCTGTGGGTATGGACACATCCACCAGACGCAGGTCGCCAAACAGCGAGACATTTTGAGTAGCCCCTATCAGGGCCGACCAGTCACTGCGGGCGTCCATGATAAGGCTGACGCGTTCGCTATAACCCGCCTTAGCGGCAGCAGCGCGCAAAGCATCAGCAGTTTCGGTGGCCAACAGGATTTCGTCGCCAGCCACCACATACAAGGGGGCAAGCGTAGGTGCTGCTTCGCCTTTTAATTGACGTAGCAGGCTGTCGGAATCCAGGCTGGTTGCCATGCCTGCTTACTGGCCCGAGCGGGGCATGATATCAGGCGTCCCCCACGGGCTGGCTGGTGCGGAAATGCCAGGCAAAGGCGTGCTGCTGGCCGGATTGCTGTCTATGGGGAGATCGTCGGGCTGCAGGAAGGCGGCAGTGACATCGGGTGCGCTTAGGTGGCGCACTACACGGTCTATCATGGACTGCTGCATTTCCTTGAAGACCGTGCCGATCTCGCCCTGTTTGGCCTGGACCACATTGGCGTCATAGGGAACTTCACGCGTGGCCCTGAGCGTGGTGGGCGCAAGCACTATATGCCCCTTTGCATCAGTAAGCTGGAACACGAAAACCAGGTTTAGCTCGTATTCTTCAACCTGCCCCTGGGCGTCTATGGAGAGTTCGCGCAGGCTTTGCTCGTTGGACAGCTGTATCAGTTTAGCTTGGGCGTCGGCAGGTTCAGATACAAAGCGGGTGTTGGGCGAACTGGCGACAATAGCGCGTCGCATGCCTGCACCAAAGGCGGAGTTTTCCGCGATATTGGTGTATAGCGTGTCAAAGGGCAGGGGCGTAGGCCCCTTAAGCCGGAAGCCGCAGGCAGCCACCAGCAGGCATAGCATCACACACGCCAAGTAGCGCAACCACTGCCATGGATGTGTGGCAGGTAATAAGGGGGTAGCTGTGGCGAGGGTGATGGGCATGCCTGATTTTATCCGACGATATTCACAAGTTTTCCTGGGACAACGATAACCCGTTTGACCGGGCGTCCTTCCAGAAATTTTTCGATGGCACCATGCTGCAGAGCCAGGGCTTCTATGTCTTGCTTACTGGCGCCGTTGGCGACAGTAATAGCACCGCGCAGCTTGCCGTTGATTTGCAGCATAAGTTCGACCTCGTCGGCCACCAGGGCTGCCGGGTCCACGACAGGCCATGGCGCGTCCAGCAGGTCGCCGTGTATCGCGGCATAGCCTAGATCACGCCAAAGGTGCCAGGTAATGTGCGGCACCACCGGATACAGCACGCGCAGCAGTATGGATAGGGTGTCGGCTTGTGCCTGACGGCCTATGGTGCTGTCGGGCAGGGTGGCTGACTCCAGGGTGTTCAGCATTTTCATGCATGACGACACGACGGTGTTGTAGTGTATGCGTTGGTAATCGTAATCAGCCTGTTTCAACAGGCCGTGTACTTCCCGACGCAAGTCCTTAGAGGCATTGTCTGCTTGGCTCCAGTCGGTTTGACCGTGGCCTTGCTGTATGGCCTGTTGGTGTTTATGGGCGTAGATCCACAAACGACGTAGGAAGCGGTGCGCGCCATCTACGCCCGAATCCGACCATTCCAGGGTTTGCTCGGGTGGGCTGGCGAACATGACAAACAGGCGAGCCGTGTCGGCTCCCATGGTATCTATTAGGGACTGCGGGTCCACGCCATTGTTCTTGGACTTGGACATGGTCCCTATGCCGCCGTACTGTATGTCCAGTCCGTCGGAGATGCGTTTTGCGCCGGTGATGGCGCCTTTTGCATCATAGGTGTTTTGGACTTCTTCAGGCCAGTAGTATTCCAGCGCGCCGTTATCTGCTTTACGCGTGTAAATGTGATTAAGCACCATGCCCTGAGTCAGCAGGCGGGTGAAGGGCTCGTCGAATTTCACCAGGTCCAGATCACGCATGACACGTGTCCAAAAGCGCGCATACAGTAGATGCAGGACGGCGTGTTCTATGCCGCCTATGTACTGGTCCATGGGCATCCAGTAGTCATTGCGCTCGTCCACCATGGCCTGATCATTGTCGGGCGAGGTGTAGCGCATGAAGTACCAGGATGAATCCACAAAGGTATCCATGGTGTCGGTTTCGCGCCGCGCAGGCTTATTGCAGCTAGGGCATAAACACGACAAAAAGGCTTCGTCTTTGGCAAGCGGGTTGCCGCTGCCATCGGGAATCAGGTTGTCGGGCAGGATAACCGGCAGGTCTTTCTCAGGGACGGGCACAGCACCGCAATCGGCGCAGTGAATAATTGGGATGGGCGTGCCCCAATAGCGTTGGCGGGATACGCCCCAGTCGCGCAGGCGCCAGGTGGTTTGCTTTTCGCCCAAGCCCTTGGTGACCAGATCGGCCGCGACTGCGTCTATGGTGTCTACAGGGGCCAGGCCGTCGTACTTGCCCGAATTGACTGTGTGGCCTTGGAGCTTGTCGCCGTACCAATCCTGCCACTGTTCGGTGGAATAGGTTTTACCGTCGACAGCAACTACGTCTTGTATAGGCAACTGGTATTTCTTGGCGAAGGCGAAGTCGCGTTCGTCGTGGGCTGGAACGCCCATGACAGCGCCATCGCCATAGCTCATGAGTACGTAATTACCGACCCAAACAGGCACGGCTGCGCCGCTGATGGGGTGGGTCACGCTAAGGCCGGTTGGCATGCCTTCTTTTTCGCGCAGCGCAATTTCGGCTTCGGTAGTTCCGCCTTTTTTGCAGGACTCGATAAACGCTGCCAGGGCCGGATTGCTGGCTGCAGCAGATGTAGCCAGTGGATGTTCGGGGGCCACGGCGCAAAACGTGACACCCATGATGGTGTCGGCGCGCGTGGTAAAGACATACATTTTGCCGTCTTGTATGGGCGCGCCGGTAGCGTCCTGGATGTTGTGTGTGAAGGCAAAACGTACGCCTTCGCTTTTGCCTATCCAGTTTTCTTGCATCAGGCGCACGCGTTCTGGCCAACCTTCCAGGCCATGCTTTACGTGATCCAGCAGTTCATCGGTGTAATCGGTGATGCGTAAGTAGTAGCCGGGGATTTCGCGTTTCTCGACCAGCGCACCCGAGCGCCAGCCACGGCCATCAATGACTTGTTCGTTGGCCAGCACGGTTTGATCCACAGGGTCCCAGTTGACGACCTGAGTCTTGCGGTAGGCTATGCCTTTTTCCAGCATTTTCAGAAATAGCCACTGATTCCATTTGTAGTATTTGGGATCGCAAGCGCACATTTCGCGCGACCAGTCTATGGCCAGTCCCATCGCCTGCATCTGCTTTTTCATGTAGGCGATGTTGTCGTAGGTCCATTTGGCTGGCGGCACACCGGATTTCATGGCGGCATTTTCTGCAGGCATGCCAAAAGCATCCCAACCCATGGGCATCAGTACGTTGTAGCCGCGCATACGTAATTGACGCGCCATCATGTCGTTGATGGTGTAGTTACGCACATGACCCATGTGCAGCTTGCCGCTAGGGTAAGGCAGCATGGAACAGGCGTAGAACTTTGGTTTGGGCGCGCCGCTGGCATCAGTGGCGTATTCCGTTACACGATAGGCGTCGCGCTGGTTCCAGTCTTGGTGAGCGGCCTGTTCAACATGGGTGGGGCTGTAGCGTTCCTGCATGAGATCCGGAGTTTTAAGTGATCGAACCAGCTATTATAAGGCTGCACGCAAGGTGCAGGCCCAATAGGTATGGCCTATAAAGAAAAAACCCCGCCGTAGCAGGGTTTCAAGGGGTGGCTGCAGGTTGATTACCTGAGCTTTGTTTCTTTGTACTCAACGTGCTTGCGAACTACAGGATCAAATTTCTTGATCAGCATTTTCTCGGGCATGTTGCGTTTGTTCTTGGTGGTCGTGTAGAAATGACCTGTACCGGCGGTGGACTCGAGTTTGATTTTCTCGCGTGTGCCTTTTGCCATGA
>JAGOAJ010000021.1 GCA_017983955.1 Burkholderiaceae bacterium | reverse complement strand
CCTTTTAGTATTGGTCGGGGCGATAGGATTCGAACCTACGACCCTCTGGTCCCAAACCAGATGCGCTACCAGACTGCGCTACGCCCCGAAGTACTGCGAAGTCAATGATTATAGCACAGTAAAAATATAATGTTTAGTGCTGCCCATCTGTGCCTGTAAGCTCTGGGTTTTCAGCGTCGGATAGACGTTCCACCAGTACTTTGGCAATCCGGCGGGCCTGGGTTTCCAGCACTTTAAAGCGCAGGGTAGTGTAAGGCAGGTTCAGGGTATATTGGTCGCCCGCATCGGGCAGGCGGCCGAATTGACCTAGCAGATAGCCTGCCAGCGTAGTGTATTCGTCGGTCTCGTGTTGCAGGCCTTCGATCTCCAGGCTTTGTTCTAAGTGGTGCAGGTCGGTGGCGCCATCCACCACCCAGCGGTCTTCGCCATTGCTAATAATGTCTGGTGTTTCGTCTTCGTCGGGGAAGTCGCCGGCGATGGCTTCAAACAGGTCTATAGCAGTGACTACGCCATCAACAGCACCAAATTCGTCCACCACGATAACCATCTGGCCCTTGGCAGCCTTCAGTGTTTTCATCAGGTCCATGGTGCGCACGGTTTCATGTACCAGTATGGGCGGGCGCAGGTTTTTCACGTTAATGGACTTGTATTGCAGCAAGTCGGAAATCATGTCCTTGGCCCGGCCTATGCCAACGATGTTGTCGAGCGACCCTTGGCACACGGGAAAGAAGCCGTGGGGTG
The DNA here is from genome assembly GCA_017983955.1 of Burkholderiaceae bacterium. GTDB lineage: Bacteria > Pseudomonadota > Gammaproteobacteria > Burkholderiales > Burkholderiaceae_B > JAGOAJ01. The sequence goes on along the minus strand of JAGOAJ010000021.1, from coordinate 53,932 downwards.
ATTGGCTGATTTCGGCGATCAGGGTTTGGTCGTCATTCTCCAGATTCAACCAGCTGATGTCGGTGCGTGGCGTCATGATGGAATACACGCTGCGCTCGGCCAGGTGCAGTACGCCGCTGACCATATTGCGCTCTTCTATTCCAAAAGGGGTATCTTCTGGAAACAGGGGGCTGTCGTCTGCAGCTTCGTGTTCTGATAGCGGTCGCTTGCCCAACATACGCAGTATGCCTTCAGCGGTGCGTTCGCGCATGGGGCGGCGTGCGTCCCGGCTACGCATATTGCTGCGCGCCAATTGGTTTAGGGATTCTATGATGACTGAAAAACCGATGGCAGCATACAGATAGCCCTTGGGTACTTTCACGCCAAAGCCTTCGGCCACCAGCGCAAAGCCTATCATCAGCAAAAAGCCCAGACACAGGATAATGACGGTAGGCCGTGCATTGACGAAACGCGTCAGGGGCTTGGAAGCTATCACCATAATACCGATGGCAATGATGACGGCGGCCATCATGACGCGCAAGTCATCCACCATACCTACGGCAGTAATGACGGCATCCAGCGAGAACACCGCGTCCAGTATGACGATTTGGGTGACGATGACCCAGAAGCCCGCATGCACGACTGAGGCTGAGCCAGTATGGGTTTTGGCTTCTACCCTGTCATGCATTTCAGTGGTGCCTTTGAACACCAGGAAGAAACCACCCAGTATCAGGATCAGATCGCGCCCTGAAAAGCTCATGCCTGCAATCGTAAGCAGGGGCTGAACCAGGGTAAACATCCAGGACAGGGCTGACAGCAATGCCAGTCGCATGACCAGCGCCAGGCCCAAACCGATTAAGCGTGCCCGATCGCGTTGTGCGGGGGGTAGCTTTTCAGCCAGGATTGCAATGAAAATTAAGTTGTCTATACCTAGAACAACTTCCAACACGACCAGCGTTAGCAAGCCGACCCACATCGAGGGGTCTAGCAGCAACTCCATTAGATAATTCCCAATAATAAAACGTTGATTATAAAGACTGTGTTGCTGGCCGCAAATGTGGCAGGGTATATGCCTGTTTTTGATAGACTAGGGTAGGCCACAAAACGTGGGCTAACGCTTCGCGGGCCAGGCCTTGGTCCAGTGGCGTCGGGGTATAAATGTCCGGCGCCTGGTAGTGGTACTGCGTGGGCTCGCGTTGGGGTTCCAGCACTAGCAGGTAGTCGCCCTTTAGATAGCCATAGTTTTCGCCGTATTGCATCATGGCGCGGTTGGGGGCGGTCACGGTCAAGTCGTGTCCTGGCATAGGGTGTTGCGCATTGATGCCCATTACCGACAGCAAGGTGGGTGGCAAGTCGATTTGGCTGATTAGCCTGTCGTCGCTGCGGGGTTGAATATCGGCGCCCAGGATCAGGGCTGGAATATGGAAGTGGCGTAGCGGCACCAGGTTAGCACCGCCCACACGGGAATCATGATCGGCCACAATCAGAAAGACGGTGTCTTTCCAATAGTCGCAAGTTTTAGCGCGTTCAAAAAACTGCCCCATGGCCCAGTCCGCATAGCGTACGGTGTTCTCTACGGTGGCCGGATCACCATCCGGGGTAATCCGGCCTTCGGGGTATTCCCAGGGCGAATGATTCGTCACCGAAAAGGCCAAGGTAAATGTGGGCTGATCAGATGGTTGATCAAGCAGGGTATGCAGACGATTGAACATGTCTTCATCGCTGGCGCCCCAGGTTCCCACGAAAGCAGGATTCTGGAAGGTGGGTAGGTCATAGAGGTCGTCAAAACCATTGCCCAGGAAGAAACTTTTCATGTTGTCAAAGTGCGCTTCGCCGCCGTAGATAAAGCTTGAGCGATAGCCCTGGGGTTTCAGTATTTGGGCCATGGTGCAAAAGTTGCTTTGCGCGCCCGACAGGCGCAGGGCCGCATCGGACACCGTGGGTGGAAAGCCCGCCACCACGGCTTCCAGGCCACGTACCGAACGTGTACCCGTCGCATAGGCGCGGGTAAAGTTCCAGCCGATCTGGGCCAGGCTGTCCAAGTGTGGGGTTAGCTGGGCACCGCCCAGATTGCCAACGTACTGAGCGCCCAAGCTTTCCTGAACGATCATGACCAAGTTTAAGGGACGTGTTCGCACGGAACTGGCTTGCTGGCTGTGCAAGCTGGGGATGGCGGGAGTCAGGCCGGTGATACCAGCGCTGGCATTGACGATATCGGTGACCTCGTCGTCATCCAGCCTGCCATAGACATCGGCGGCCGAACGTTCGTTTTTCATGCTGTAGATGGCGTAGGCAACGCTATACAGTGAATTAAGCGGCAGGGTGTTCAACATGCTGTCGCCACAATAGGCGACGGACGATGGGTTAATTGGTCGGTGTCCCAGGGTGCCCCGTATGGCCAAGAAAACCACGACTGCAGTCAATAACGAAAAGATTGGGCGCAGCCACCATACCAGTGCGGGTTCGGGCAGGGCGTTGCCAAACAGGCGGAAACCCAGCCAGGCGGATAGGGCCAGCACCACAGCGGCCCCTAGCAACACGCCTTTGTAACCCTTCCAAAGCATGCCGAACACTTCACGCGGATGTTTCAGATATTCCACGTACAGGCGGTTGGGGCGGGTGTCGTATTCATGGATAAATTGCGGCGTGGAAACTTCCAGTAGTACTAATAGCAGCCAGGCGAATTGAAACCAGACGCCAACAATCGTTATGGCTAGCGGACTGCCGCCTAGCCAAAAAGACAGCACGGCAGGTATGCCGGCTATCATCGCGATCTGATTGGCGTCTATGCGCAAGCCGCCCAGTAAGATGGGCCTTAGACCGCCAGCCTGTTTGACGCGTTGCCACTGCCAGAACGCCAGCAGGCAGCGGCTCAGTGTCAGCATACACAGGCCGGACAGAATGAAGGTCAGTACAAGAGCGCGCATAGCACCAAAATCAGAGTCAGTCAGCCCAATAGTGTAATGGCTATTGCTTAGGCTGCGCGCTGTGTACTGACCGCCTGGCGATAAGATTGCATCAGTTCATCGCGGCGCTGTTGTGCTGCCGCCATGTTTTTCTCTTTGACGTGCCCAAAACCACGTATGTCGTCAGGTAGGTTGGCAAGCTCCAAGGCAATGGCCAGCGTGTCGCCGCTGACGCTTGCGCACAGCTCGGCAACCAATTCCTGGTAGTCGCGTATCAGTTGGCGTTCCTGGCGACGTTCCTGGGTTTTTCCAAATACATCCAGGGCTGTGCCGCGCAGTCCCTTCATTTTAGCCAGCACGTTAAAGGCTGACATGACCCAGGGGCCATACTTTCTTTTGATGAGCTGGCCGTGTTCGTTCTTCTTGGAAAACAAGGGCGGAGCCAGATGGACGTGGATTTGATAGTCCTTGCCGGGCTCGCCATCGAATTGCTTGCGTAAATTGTCCAGGAAAGCTGGGTCGGCATACAGTCGGGCGACTTCGTATTCGTCCTTGTAGGCCATTAGCTTTGCCAGATTGCGCGCCACGGCGCGGGTTAGCGCCATGCGACCCGGATTGGGCAAGCTAGTTTCGCGCTGCCTGATCTGTTGGACGGCATCCAGATAGCGCTGGGCATAAGCGGCGTTTTGGTAGTCGGTCAGCCACTGGCTGTTGCGTTCTATCAGGGTGTCCAGGGTTTCCGGCATGGCGATAAGCTGGGCTGGCGCGGCGCTGATGACGGTTTTAGGCGTAATAGCGGCTACACCCTTGTGGGCGGCAGTGCGGCCCCACTCAAAGGCGGCCAGGTTTTTCTCGACCATGATGCCGTTCAGTTCTATAGCGCGCAGCAGGCTGGCGTAGGACAGCGGTACCCAGCCCTTTTGCCAGGCATAGCCCAGCAATAGCGGGTTGGCATAAATGGCATCCCCTAACAGGGCAACGGCTAGCGCGTTCGCATCCAGGAATTCGCAGTTACTACCTAGGGCTGCGGTTAGGTTGTCGTGCGTAGCCTGGGTGGGAAACTGCCATTTGGCATTGCGGATGAATTCGGCCGTGGGGATTTGAGCGCTGTTGACGGCGGCATGGGTAAGATCTTTCTGTACTTTGGACAGGACCTCGGCCGAGGTCGTGACGAGTGCGTCGCAACCTATCACTAACGCGGCTTCGCCGGTGGCGATACGGGTGGCGTGCAGGTCTTCAGGGTGCTGGGCAATCTGTACATGGCTTAAAACCGCACCGCCTTTTTGCGCCAGACCAGCCATATCCAGTACGGTGACGCCTTTGCTTTCCAGGTGGGCTGCCATGCCCAGCAAGCCACCTATGGTGACGACGCCAGTACCGCCTATGCCAGTGACCAGTATGCCGTAGGCGCCATTGATGGCAGGCAGCGTGGGTTGTGGGATGGCGCTGGGGTCTAACGCGTGGACATCCTGGCTGACTGGTTTAGGTTTACGTGGTTGTGCGCCCTCAGCGGTGACAAAACTGGGACAGAAACCGTTGACACAGGAAAAGTCTTTATTACAGGACGACTGGTTGATTTTGCGCTTGGTGCCCAGGCGGGTAGTGACCGGCTCTACCGATAGGCAGTTGGATTTGACCGAGCAGTCGCCACAGCCTTCACAGACGGCTTCATTGATAAAGACGCGGCGAGCGGGATCAGGGTAGGTGCCACGTTTGCGACGTCGGCGTTTTTCCGTAGCGCAGGTCTGGTCATAGACCAATACGGTAGTGCCTTCTACTTCGCGTAGTTCGCGTTGCACACGGTCCAGTTCGTCGCGGTGATAGACGGGGGGGTTACCTACTAGCGACACGCCTTTGAATTTCTCGGGTTCGTCGGTAACCACCACGACTTTTTTTGCCCCTTCAGCATGGACCTGGGCGATCACATCGGTGACTTTCAATATCCCGTCTACCGGCTGGCCGCCTGTCATGGCAACCGCGTCGTTGTACAGAATTTTGTAGGTGATGTTGGAATTAGCCGCGATGGAGGCACGTATGGCCAGCACCCCAGAGTGGAAGTAGGTGCCATCCCCTAAGTTAGCAAAAACGTGCTTTTCAGTAGTAAAGGATTTTTGTCCTATCCAGGCCGCGCCTTCGCCACCCATGTGGCTAAAGGTTTCGGTGTTGCGATCCATCCAGATCGTCATGTAGTGACAACCTATGCCTGCCAGTGCCCGGGAACCTTCGGGCACCCGGGTCGAGGTGTTGTGCGGGCAGCCGGAACAGAACCAGGGCGTGCGCTCGCTGGTCGGCATGGGTTGGCGCATTTCGCGGTCTTTGGCATCGATAATGGCCAGACGCGATGCTATACGGGCCCTAACATGGTCAGGCATATCGGCCTTTTCCAGACGTCTGGCAATGGCATGAGCGATGATGGCGGGGGAAAGCTCGCTATGGGCGGGCAACAGCCATTGACCACGCGGTACTGACCATTCGCCGCCGGCATTGTCTTTTTCGTCGAATTTACCGTACACCTTGGGGCGCACGTCGTCGCGCCAGTTATACAGTTCTTCCTTAAGGGCGTATTCCAGGATCTGGCGTTTTTCTTCGACCACCAGGATTTCTTCCAGGCCGGTGGCAAACTCACGTGCATCTTGGGCGTTCAACGGCCAGACACAGCCCACTTTCATCAGACGTATGCCAATTTGCGCACAGGTGATTTCGTCCAGGCCCAGATCGGCCAGCGCCTGGCGGGTATCCAGATAGGCTTTGCCGGCGGTCATGATGCCAAACCGTGGCTTGTCCGAGTCGATAACGATGCGATTCAATTTATTGGCGCGCACATAGGCCAGCGCCGCATACCATTTGTAATCGATCAGGCGTGCTTCCTGGACTAGGGGCGGATCGGGCCAGCGTATGCTTAGGCCATCTTCAGGCAGAATAAAATCGTCAGGTAATATGATTTGCGCGCGGTCGGGGTCCAAGTCCACCGACGCCGTGGATTCCACCACTTCAGTCACGCATTTCATGGCTACCCATAAACCAGAGTAGCGGCTCATGGCCCAGCCATGTAGTCCGTAATCCAGGTACTCCTGGACATTGGATGGATACAGCACCGGGATACCTGCGGCCATCAGAGCGTGTTCCGACTGGTGCGCAACGGTGGACGACTTGGCGCCATGGTCGTCGCCAGCCAGCACCAGCACGCCGCCATGCTTGGCTGTGCCTGCCGAGTTGGCATGCTTGAAGACATCCATGGTCCTGTCCACGCCCGGGCCTTTGCCATACCACATGCCAAATACGCCATCGTGGGTGGCGTCCGGATACAGGGTGACCTGCTGGGTACCCCAGACGGCGGTGGCCGCCAGGTCTTCGTTCAAGCCGGGTTGGAACACAATGCCGTTATCGGCCAGATGTTTCTTAGCTTGCCACAAGGCCAGGTCTACTGCGCCCAGCGGCGAGCCGCGATACCCGGAAATAAAGCCCGCTGTATTTAATCCTGCCTGCTGATCGCGGGCCTTTTGCAACATGGGCAAGCGTACCAGCGCCTGGGTGCCGCTCATGTAGGCGCGGCCGCGTTCCAGGGTGTATTTATCGTCTAGGGATACGCTGGCCAAGGATGCCAGCACCGCTTTATCAAGGGGTGCATTCACGGGCTTGTCTCCGTTAGTATTGGAATATGATGCCGTTAGTTTAAGGGTAGCGATAGATATCGTAAAATCAAATTTTCAGCTAGCTGGTATTAAAATTACAGATGAAGTCTGAAGTCACCCTAAGGCAGTTTCGCTACTTTATTGCCGCTGCTACAGCCGGGCAGTTTTCTGCTGCCGCCATTTCCGAGCATGTTTCCCAATCGGCAATTACCAGTGCGGTACAAAGCCTGGAAAGCCAGCTTAAGGTGAAGCTGTTTCAGCGGTTACCGCATGGCGTAGTGCTAACCCCTGAAGGTCAGGTGTTTTTTCATCATGCCCGCCATGTTCAAGATGCCGTTAATGACGCCATGCGTCATGCCAGCCTATTGCCGCAAACGGCCAGCGGCGTAATCCGGCTGGCGGCTACCTACACCGTGCTGGGGTATTTTCTACCCGACCTACTTAGCCGCTATAAGCGCAGCTACCCTCAGGTCGAGATCGACCTGGTGGACATGGACAGGGCAACCATGGAGCAGGCCTTGGTGGAAGGCAGCATAGACCTGGGGGTGGGCTTACTGTCCAACATAAGTTCGCTGGATGACTATGGGCACAAGGTATTGGTGCGTTCGCGCCGGCGGGCCTGGATGGCCGCTTCGCATCCGCTGGCGCGGCTATCTACGGTGACATTAACCGAGCTGGCCCAATGCCCCTACATTATGCTGACTGTAGATGACGCAGATACCGCCGCCCAACGCCATTGGGCGGCCTTGGGTTGCAGTCTGAACGTAGCCATGCGTACCGGTTCCCTGGAAGCGTTGCGCGGCTTGGTCGCTCATGGCTTTGGCGTGTCCGTGCTGTCGGATCTGGTGTACAGGCCGTGGTCGCTAGAGGGCAAGAAAATCATGGCCATTCCGATTGCCGAAGCTGTCGCCCCCATGGATGTAGGCTTGCTGTGGCCAAAAAATCAGGAACCCACCGGGTTGGCCCACGGGTTCAGGCAGTTCCTGATCGACGCTTGCGATAGCGCGGTGTAAATAGGATCAAGGTACCAGAGATAGTCCTACACGAACCTGGCTATCGCTTTTGTGGTTGTAACCCAGCAGCGTTTCACCATAGCCTTTGAAGTATTGCACATGTAAATAGCCATTCATATTCAGGAAGGTGCGCCGCAATGGCCATGCCGCTTCCAGTGTCGTGGCGTTACGTCCGGCGTGGCCGTGGCGATACAGCCCGGTTAGCACCAACCCTTGGTCTTGGGCGTAGCGCAGCTTCCAATCTACATTTCCGGCGTAATCACGATAGTCCTGGTTGTCAGGGTCCATCTTGAAATAGGCTTTGACGCGTGGTGCAAACGTTAGTGTGCTGCCACCATCAAAGCGATAATTCAGTTCAGGTTGCACATAGGCAAAATTCAGTGAGCGCGATACATCGCCAGATTTTCCGTTGGACTCGTGTTCTACCCCAGTAGCCAAGCCGGCAAACACTTGCTTGTCCTGGGATTGCCACAAGGCGTCCTTGCGCCAGAACAGACTGGGTTTAAACGAGGTATCTACAAACGGCATGGAGTCCGAATGCAGGTCCCATAGCGCCGTCTGGGTATAACCAAAATACAGATGGTCTATGAAGTCTGGCTGGGTGGCATCATTGGGAGTGAATAAGCGGTATTTAAAGCTGACCTGGTAACGCGCATCGCGTCCGTCCTTGCCACCCACATCAAAGTAAATAGGTTCATAGGCTGAAATAGCGCTACGGAATGAATCAAAGGCCGAGGATTGGCTTGGGGTATTTAGCGACTGCCCGCGCACGGCCGGGCCTGCTTGGGCATTACTGCCTGTGGCGGCGACCACATTAGCGGGTAGGGCCGGATCCACGCCGTTGTAGCCCGAGGCAACACCCGCGTCCACGATAGGTACATTGGCGGCTGTACCCGTAATCGAGTTGGGGCCAGCGGGGCTTGCATCCAAGGCCAACAGGGTAGCTTCCCCCTCGATGTTTACGGCTTGCAGGCCATGAACTCCGGTAGGAACCACGGCACGCCAACTAAATTTGACGAAATTGTTGACGGGAACATTCGCCAGGCTGTCACCACTTTCCAGGTAAGCAAGACTGCGGGTTATCTGGCCATCCTGACTGCGCCATTGCAGAGTTAATTGCGCTGGGGCGTTCCAGCTAAGCGCGGTATCTGCGTCATTGAATACTACCCCTTGGATGCTAACGGTGTCGCCTGCCTGCGCCCGTGGCTGCATTAGTTGGTAGCTGACACCTGCGTAAGAGGGCGTGCCTGTAAGGAGTAAAATCGCGAAAGTGCAGCCCATTAAGTGTGGGGCAAAGGTACGGCGTAGTCGTGTCATGCGGTGTTGGGATTGATTAGTGGAACCTGGCAGACTTTATCATTGCATGGCTGTTGCCGAGAATACAGGATGTAAGCGCTGCGGTTAAAAGACCAGTTTGCACCTTTTTGGTCCACACAGGTTAGAATGCTGGCTGTTTTATGCGCGGCAGTAGCTCAGCCGGATAGAGCACGGGCCTTCTAAGCCCGGGGTCGGGGGTTCGAGCCCCTCCTGCCGCGCCATCTAAATCGTTACCAATAAATCCAGCAAGCTAGCTGTTGGCCCCCTGCAGGCCACCAAAGCGTTCATAGAAGTAGGGCGCTGCGGCTGGGGCATGCTCGTCTTCCAGACGCAGTATGGACAGAATATAGTGTTCCGCCTTCTCAAACGTCAGTTGATATATTTCGCGGCATAGCTCGTAGGCGATCTTACCTACCCAATTCGTAGGCAGTAGTTCTATAGGCAGTTGCGGGTCATGTAATTGCACCCGGCGAAACTCATGGATCAGCAGGGCGCGTATTACAAAGGCCAGCTCAGCGTCTAGTGTGCTGCTATTGCGCAACAGCTCTGGCAAGGGGGAAAACCAATCGATAAAGCGCTGGTAGTCGGCGATGACGGTGTCCAATTCCCAGCATTGAGTAATCAGATCTGCCAGTGGCCGGCCGGCGTTAACGGCGGACTCGGTCAGCGTGGTCACATATACCTGATCCTTGATTTGCGCCCGTATCAGTATTTCTTCCAACATGTCGATGTCGGGGTTGGGATGTACATATGCCGTAGGTGCAGTAGCCCGAAAACCTTCCCAGTGCAGTTCTTTGCGCATATCGGCACGCTGTTTGGTGTTTAGGGTGCCAGGGGCAGCCAGCACCATGGTCCAGCGCCCTTCCCAAGCTAGATAGGTGGGCGAATAGATACGTTTGTAGGCGTACTCAAAGCGCCGTGATGCTGCTGGCTTCAGGGTGTACAGACTACGCCGTCCTTCGCGTTGGGCGCCTAGCCAGCCTTCCTCGGCCAGACGGAAAACACTGGTGCGTACCAAGCGATCACTGATGCCAAACGGAGCCAGCAACCGGATCAGACTGCCCAGCCACAGGGCGCCGCCATGCGGGCGTATGACGTCGCCAAACAAGGTCATGACCACGGATTTTGCGCGTAAGGCATTGTTGGCCATATATAGTTCTGGCCAGGTTTGCAGGTTTGGACTATCAATTGGTGACATGACGACGGGTTGCTTTATAAATAAGGACTGGCTAGCCAGATGATGCGGTTGCGCAGACGCTTCCTGAAAGGCGTGGCCCTAAGGGATTCCAGAGTGACCATATCAGCATCTTCAATTTCTGTGTCTATCAAGGCTTCTATCTGCAGGGCGGTATCTGGGCTGTAGACTTCCATATCCAACTCGAAATTCAGCCTAAGGCTGCGTGGGTCCAAGTTCGATGAGCCTACATACGACCAGTTGCCGTCTATGGTGATGAGCTTGGAGTGATTGAAGTTGCCGCGGGCGCGCCAGACACGGCAGCCGCTGGCAATGACTTGATCCAGTTGCGCCGTCATGGCGTAGTTGATCAGTCGCAGGTTGTTGCGGCCTGGAATAATAATGTCTACCTGTAGGCCACGTCGCGCGGCAGTGTTCAAAGCACCCAGCAGTACCTGATCAGGTAGGAAGTAGGGCGACTGTATGCGTATGTGTTGTTGGGCTACGGCAAAGGCACCCAATAGTATTTGATGGGTGCAAGCCATATAGCGGTCAGGTCCGGAACGTATGCAGCGTATAGGGACATGGGGCGTTGGCGCTTTCCAGGTATCGCTGCACCATGTGCCATAGGGTAGTTCTTCCCCTGTGGTGAACTGCCAGTCGTTGGCAAATACCGAAATTAATTGCAGCACCACAGGGCCTTCGACCCGGAAGTGGGTGTCGCTGGATAAATGTTCCTTAGCCTGGGCTGCCACAAAGCCAGCGCGTATATTCATGCCGCCAGTAAAGGCCACGGTACCGTCCACGACCAGTATTTTTCGGTGGCTGCGTAAATTGGCGTAAGGCATGCGTAGCACGCCTAGCGGGTTGGTCATGAATAAGGCTGATGGCACGCCGTGCTTGCGCAGCAGACGGATGATGGGCGTGCGTGAATACTTTGCGCCTATGGCATCTATCAGGACACGTACCCTGACCCCGCGCTCGTGGGCGCGTACCAGCGCGTCAACGATCTTGCGGCCTTCCACATCGTTGTCAAAGATATAGGTTTGTAAGGCGACTGACTTCTGAGCACTATCAATGGCTGCGATCATGGCCGGGTAGGTTTGATCGCCGCCGGACAGTATTTGGATGTGGTTGCCATCGCGCAAGGGAAAGTGGCTGATACGATCCCCTAACACCCTTAGGGATTGAAACTGCAAGCCGGATATGACGCCAACATCGGCCAATACCGGATCAGTATTGGAGGCGTAGTCTTTCAGGGTTTTGTTGCGCAGATCCGAGATATGGCTATGCCGTATACGGTTGATACCAGCCACCAAATAAAGCAGTGGCCCCAACAACGGTGACATCATAATGACCCCCACCCACCCTATGGCGGCGCGTACGTCATGCTTGGTCATGGCAGCGTGCACGGCCGCCGTTCCGCCTATAAACAGGCTAAGAACAAAGACAAGGTGGGGCCAATAGTCCAGAACAAAGACTTGCAATGGGGTCATAGGCAGGGCAGGGCTCGAGTTAGGCCGGACGTTGGGTTAGCGTGTCGTACCATTGTAGATTAGGCTCACCTTGGCAAGCTAGCTGTTGCGCCCGCGAGGGCGCGCGCCATACACCGCCCCCTATACCTAATTGGGGCTGGACGCCATACCAGAACCAACGGCCATCTTCGTCTTGCGCAAGCCAGTCCCAGCCTGCAGGGGCTAGTGACCAGTCGGGAACGGAACAAGGGGGAAGTGTCATGGTGTTGCTTCTGAAACAGGATTTCTGTAAGCATCTTACCTGAAAATTGTGCTGACTTAGTCCGTTCGACTAGGGATAACGATAGCGCGTCTTCTATTGTGTATTTAAGGTGAATGGCCATAATTATGAAGGCAGTTATCCACTACAGGGGCCTGCACCGTGACGACCAGCAATACTCATGATACCGATAAAACGGTGGCAGACACCGCACCAGAAACACCGTCTGCGCAGCTCAAGCAGGACGCTCAGGGACTAATCTCGCGTCTGGCACGTTGGCTGGACAGGGACAGCTGGCCGGTGCCATCAGAAACTCGCACCTTGTTTTCTGCGCGCCTTACCGATGTAGCGGCGAACCGGCTAGCCAAAGAATGGAGCGCCCGTTATACCGCCGCCGATGCCAAAGAACGGCGTGCATTATTGGCCGCTCTGGTACAGGCCAGTGCCGAACTCGAGCCTCGTAGTGACCAGGGTGTGCGTCTGTTCAGGCGCTTGTATGCCCAGGCAGACAGCCTTCATCTCTTGGTCGATATGCGCGCCGACATGCTGCGCTGGCGTAATCAGATTGCTGGTTTGGGCGTCCTGGAGCGCGAACTGGAAGGTCTGCTGTCAAATTGGTTTGATGTGGGCATGTTAGAAGTGCGCACCATTAATTGGGACTCGCCAGCGTCGTTGTTGGAAAAGCTTATCCAATACGAAGCTGTTCATGAAATTCATTCCTGGAGTGAACTGCGCCATCGTGTGGCTAAGCACAGGCGTTGCTACGCTTTCTTTCATCCACGCATGGATGATGTACCGCTAATTTTTGTGGAAGTGGCGTTTTCAGCGCACATGACGGATAACGTCCAGGTCTTGCTGGACCCGGAGGTTCCCGCCGATGATCCGGCCAAGGCGCGTTGGGCCATCTTTTATTCAATTTCCAATACTCAGTCTGGCTTGCGCGGCATCAGCTTTGGTAGCTTTTTGCTAAAACGCGTTATCGACCAATTATTGGCCGAACTCCCCAAGCTTAAGTCGTTTGCTACCTTGTCGCCCATTCCAGGCTTTGCTGAATGGCTAGGTAAGCAAGATGGCAAGGACATGCATAGCTTGTTGCATGACAAAGCTGACCGTCAGCAGGCAGAAGGCGATTCTGCCGCTGGCTTGAAATGGGTAGACAAGTTATGCCAGGCAGCCATCAATGGTGCATCTGATACCGTCTCGCGTAGTGGCTTGCGCCTGGCTGCCCATTACCTGAAGTCCTTTAAAAATGGTGTGCCAGTCGATCCCGTAGCTCGCTTTCATTTGGGCAACGGCGCACGTATCGAGCGCTTGAACTGGGCCGCCGATAATTCCGAAAAAGGCATGGGGCAGTCTTGCGGGATCATGGTTAATTATTTATACGAGCTGGATCAGCTGGACGAAAACCTGGCTCAGTTGAGCACAGGAAAACCCAAAACCGGAGCAAATCTTCGATGGCTGTGAACCCACCGTTAGATGATGTTGTAGGTGGTCAGGTCCTTTTGGAATACCAGGGGCCGCTAGCCATAGTTACCTTAAGCAATCCTGGCAAGCTCAATGCCATCACGGTCTCTATGTGGCTGGCCTTGGCAGAATTGTTTCACACCTTGTCGGAGCAAACGGAGTTACGTTGCGTGGTGTTACGGGGGTTGGATGGAAACTTTGCCGCCGGGGCAGATATCTCTGAATTCCCCCGCGTCCGTGCCGACCTGGATGGTGTGATGCATTACCACCAACGGGTGCTGGCGCCAGCATTGAATGCAATAGCAGCCTGTCAGCACCCAGTAATTGCCCAAATTGAAGGGGTATGCGTGGGCGGTGGGCTGGAAATTGCCAGTCAGTGCGATTTGCGTATCGCCGGGCAATCGGCACGCTTTGGCGCACCCATTAATCGTCTGGGATTTCCTATGGCACCCGATGAAATGCGTGGCTTGTTAGCCTTGGCTGGGCGCGCCGTTACCTTGGAGATCCTGCTGGAAGGGCGTGTCTTTGACGCGTCGGAAGCCATGGCCAAGGGGCTCTTGACCCGAGTGCTACCCGATGATCAGCTTACTGCCGATGTCATGCGTGTAGCTGATCGCCTGGCGCAGGGCGCGCCCTTGGCTACAAGGTTGAATAAGAAAACCATTGCAAGGCTGTCCTTGTCGGAACAGCCTTTGTCTGATTATGAATATAGGGACTTTTTCAGTTACGCAACTAGCCATGATCATCATGAAGGCGTACAGGCATTTTTAGCTGGTAGAAAGCCAGTGTTTTCAGGAGAGTAATAGTGAAAGGCAACGCTAACTTATATGCCTTGCTGGCCAGCGGTTTTCCGGCTGACCGTTCGCAACCAGCCATCGTTTGTCCCGATAGGGTGTACAGCTGGAACGATATCGAAGAAATCAGTGCTGGCTTTGCCAACTTGTTGGAAAGCCTGAATCTTCCGTTTGGCGCCAGGGTGGCGGTGCAGGTCGAAAAATCGCCTCAGGCTTTGATGCTGTACCTGGCTTGCATGCGCACTGGGCTGGTGTATTTGCCTTTGAATACGGCCTATCGGGCTGCAGAAGTGGAATACTTCCTTAGTGACGCCGAGCCCGCTGTGGTGGTGTGCGATAGCCGCAATCTGGACTGGGTCCAAACACTGGCGGATAAAACCGGTGCTAGCCATGTCTACACCCTGGATGAAGACGGCTCGGGTAGCGTCTGTGGCGCTGCGGCAAGCCACGGCAACAGCTTCCAGACCGTGATCAGCCAGCCAGATGACTTGGCCGCCATACTGTATACCTCGGGGACCACAGGACGCAGCAAAGGGGCCATGTTGTCACACGCCAACTTGGGTTCTAACGCCCAAGTGCTGAAGTCTTATTGGGGGTGGCGCTCTGACGATGTCCTGTTGCACATGCTACCTATTTTTCATGTGCATGGTTTGTTTGTGGCTTCGCACGGCGCTTTGCTGGCGGGCGCCAAGATGATCTGGCTGCCCCGTTTCAATGTGGACCAGGCCTTGGCTTATTTACCGCAAAGCACAGTCATGATGGGCGTACCCACTTATTACGTCCGTTTATTGGGCGACACCAGGTTTACTCGCGATGTGTGCAGCACTATGCGCTTGTTTATTTCGGGGTCAGCGCCGCTATTGATGGAAACCTTCGAAGACTTCCAGGCCCGCACGGGCATGACCATACTGGAACGCTACGGCATGAGCGAGACCATTATGCTGACGTCTAATCCTTATGACACGTCCTTGGGGCACCGCATAGGCGGCACGGTGGGGCCACCCTTGCCTGGGGTGTCCGTCAGGGTGGTGGATGACCAGAACCAGGCCTTGCCTGTCGCTCAGGTCGGTAATGTGCAGGTGCGTGGACCCAATGTGTTTTCAGGCTACTGGCGCATGCCCGAAAAAACTCGTGAAGAATTTACCCAGGATGGCTGGTTCCGTACCGGCGATGTCGGCCAGTTTGGTGGGCCTGGCGTGCCCGACAACTACCTGTCCATTGTGGGACGCAGTAAGGATTTGATTATCTCTGGTGGGTTTAATGTATATCCAAAAGAGATAGAACTAGTGATAGACGCCATGCCGGGGGTGAACGAATCAGCAGTAATCGGCGTGCCGCATCCGGATTTTGGCGAGGCGGTGGTGGCGGTGGTGGTGCCCAAGGACGGCCAAGTGTTGGACGTGGATCAGATGCTGTCCGCGCTTAAAGCATCGCTGGCGAATTTTAAAGTGCCCAAGCAATTGCATATTGCCCCTGAACTGCCGCGCAACACCATGGGCAAGGTTCAAAAGAATGTTTTACGAGAGCAGTACCAAAACCCGTAGGCATGAAGTACCTGTAACACGGCTGTACTCATTATTATAATTTTAGGAGACAGATCATGAAAGGCATATTTCGACTTGCGGCTGCCGCTGCAATCCTAATCGGTTCGGGCGCAGTGTCTGCACAGACTACCTTGCGCGCATCCCATCAGTTTCCCGGCGGCCAAGGGGATCCGCGCGACGAGATGGTTCAAATCATCGCCCGCGAAGTAGCCGCGGCCAATGTCGGGCTGACCATACAGGTATTTCCTTCCTCATCCTTATATAAGGCCACCGAGCAATGGGGTGCGGTGACGCGTGGCCAACTGGATATGGCGGCTTTTCCCCTGGATTACGCCTCGGGCCGGGTGCCGCAGTTTTCTGCCACCCTGATGCCTGGTTTGGTGCGTAACTACGAGCACGCGCTACGCCTGAACAAGTCTGACTTCATGAAAGACATCAAGGACATTGTTGAGAAAAATGGCGCCATCGTTATTGCCGACGCCTGGCTTGCAGGCGGCTTCGCCTCTAAGCGGGAATGTGTCACCAGCCCTGAAACTATTAAGGGTCAAGTCATCCGGGCAGCAGGTCCTGCCTTCGAGCAAATGCTGGCAGCAGCGGGCGCGTCCATTTCCTCCATGCCATCGTCTGAAATTTACACGGCTATGCAAACTGGCGTGCTGGATGCAACCAACACATCCAATGACAGCTTCGTTTCCTATCGTCTGTACGAGCAGGTCAAGTGCCTGACGGCGCCGGGCGAGAACGCGCTGTGGTTCATGTACGAGCCCGTCATTATGTCCAAAAAGGTGTTTGATGGCCTGAAGCCCGAACAGCAGCAAGCCATACTGACGGCTGCCAAGAACGCTGAAGACTACTTTACCAATGAAGCTAAAAACGGCGAAAAAAAGATGGTAGACACCTTCACCAAGGCTGGTGTCAAGGTTGTCAGCATGAGCAAAGACGATTTTGATGCCTGGATGAAGGTGGCTGAAGGTTCGTCCTATAAGCAGTTCGCCGAGAAAGTAAAAGGCGGCGATGAACTACTGAAGAAAGCACTGGCTGTAAAGTAGGCCGTACCGCCAGGCGGGTTCCAAGGTCAGCGTAAGCAGTGGCCGCTGGCCTTGGTTACCAGCGGCGCCAGTCATATCAATAACAAGGATGTCTGCATGACTAGACAGTTTATTGGCTTGGTCCAGGCGCTATCACGTGCTTGTGGCGTGTTGTCGGCCTTGTTGCTGACGTTTTCCATGGTCATCGTGTGTCAGATGATATTCATGCGCTATATATTACGTGCAGCCACTATATGGCAGACCGAAGCCGTAGTGTTTAGCGCTACCGCCGCTATTTTTCTGGGGGCGCCCTATGTGCTGCTGACCAAGGGGCATGTGGGTGTGGATTTTATTCAGATGGTGGTGACTTCACGTACCCGTTTGCATATGGAGCGCGTCGGGGCTTTCTTAGGCCTGGCGTTTTGCCTGGTGATGTCGGTAGCGACTGGCATGCACTTATACGATGCGCTGGAAGGAGGGTGGACTACACCCAGCGTAGCGGCCGTACCGTTATGGATGCCGTTGTCGCCCATGATGATAGGTTTTGTGCTGCTGTCTTTGCAATACCTGGTTGAAATTATAAAACTGGCCGGAGAATCACGATGACACCAACACTTTCCGGTATTGCTTTGGTTGTGGGGCTGTGCGTGCTGCTGGGTACTGGCATGCCTATAGCCTTTGCCCTAGGTCTGGCTGCTATTGCGGGCTTATTTCTGGACATGGGCGTGGATGTCATTTATGTCATCGCCGAAACCATGTTCGCTGGCATTGCTAATCTAGCCTATGTGGCCATCCCCATGTTTGTATTGATGGGGTCCATCGTCGCGGGAACACCGGCGGGTGGTGATTTATACAAATCACTGGATCGCTGGTTATATAAAGTGCCAGGCGGTCTGGTGCTATCCAATATCGGTGCTTGCGCTATTTTTTCCGGAATGACCGGCTCTAGTCCAGCTACCTGCGCCGCCATAGGGAAAATGGGCATACCGGAAATGCTCAAGCGCGGTTACCCCAGTTCGGTGGCCACCGGGTCAATTGCCGCCGGTGGTACTTTGGGCATACTGATACCGCCATCGGTCACCATGATTGTGTACGGCATCTCCACCCAAACCTCGATAGGTCGCTTATTTTTAGCTGGCGTGGTGCCTGGTTTGATGCTGACCGTTATGTTCATGATGTGGGCGCTAGCGGATGCCAAGCGCAAGGGCTACCATTTCAGGGTTGAAGGCCTGCACTACACCCTTAAAGACAAACTGGCCACGCTGCCGCGTGTGCTGCCGCTGTTAATGATTATCGTCGGCATACTGTTTGTGCTGTATGGCGGCGTGGCAACGCCATCCGAGGCGGCCGGCGCTGGCGCCATGCTGACGCTGGTGGTAGTGATACTGGTTTATCGTATTTTCCGGATCAAGCCATTTGTCGGTATTTTTGGTTCGGCCATGCGCGAAAGCGTCATGATCATGATGATTATGGCCTCGGCAGAATTGTTCGCCTTTGCGCTGTCCTCGCTATTTATCACCCAGTCACTGGCCGCTGCCATTGCTGGGCTGGAAATCAATCGCTGGGCCTTGATGGGGCTGATCAACGTATTCCTGTTGGTGTCTGGCATGTTCCTGCCGCCTGTGGCCATCATTGTCATGTCGGCCCCCTTGCTGTTTCCCATCATTGTGCAAGCCGGGTTTGATCCTTATTGGTTCGCCGTGGTGTTAACCATTAACATGGAAATCGGCTTGATCACGCCACCCGTGGGCTTGAATCTGTTCGTGCTGAACTCCATCGCACCCGACGTACCCACTCGGGAAATTCTTTGGGGCGCTTTGCCCTATGTCGTCGTTATGATGGTTGCCATCCTGATCTTATGCGTATTCCCAGGCATAGTGACAGGCTTACCTGATTTAGTGATGGGGCCAGCCATTTAAATCTTCGCTAGCTAGTCCCCATGTGCCGCAGTTTTTCTTGCCGATTAGCCGTATTGATACGTTTTTGTAAGTAAAGGGCATACCGGCGAGGTGATTGTTTCAGTTGATTTCAGAAGCCTGCCCTTGAATTGCATGAGGCTGCGACAGCGGATAAACTCATTTCAACCAAATGGAATTGGTCTGCGCTCGGCATAGCCGAGCGTAAGACTTAAAGGAGTTGATTATGAAGTTTACGACCCGAGTTGCACAGTTAGCCATTGCTGGCGCTATGGTCTTGGGGCTAGCCTCCAACGTTATGGCTTCCGACAAAACTACAAATACTTTGCTGGGTGCCGGGTTGGGTGCTGCTGCTGGTGCCTTGCTCTCTGAGGGGGATCCATTACTGACGTTGGGCGGTGCCGCTGCGGGTGGGGTGTTGGGCAACGTACTCACCGAAGATCGTAGGTATAGTGGTCGTCACTGGCGTGGAGATGATCGTAGGTATTACGGGCGCGGTGACAATAACTACCGCCGTGCGGGCTACCATCGTGGCCACAATAAAAAGCGCCATCATCGCCGCCATCATCACTAACCGATTAGCAGACACAAAAAAGCCCGCATGGTGGCGGGCTAATTCTACTATTAGAGCTTTCGTTCTAATGTTCACATTGCAGAACTTGTGATTTCACAATGTGTTGATTCTAAAAGAATTTTGGGGTGACCGATGGGGCTCGAACCCACGACAACCGGAATCACAATCCGGGACTCTACCAACTGAGCTACGGCCACCACTTGAACGCTACCTAAGCAACGACTCAAAAGTATAGCATAACTATTTTTTCTTTGTGGCCAATTTACGTATCTACATATTTTATGGATCACACCAGCATCACCGTAAAAGGTATGCACCAAAAGGATGTAGCAGGTATTATGTAATGACCCAAGAAAGATAGGATACGTACATGGCTCAATTTTTTGTTGTCCACCCGGAAAATCCACAATCACGTCTACTACAGCAAGCGGGGGAGTTACTGGCTAATGGCGGCCTGGTTGCCGTTCCTACAGACTCCAGTTATGCGGTTGTAGCGCGTCTTGATGATAAAACTGCCGCAGATGCCTTACGCCGCTTGCGTGGTCTGGATGATAGACATCACCTGACCTTGTTGTGTCGCGACTTGGCGGAAATAGGCCATTTTGCCAAGGTTGATAATCGTCAATATCGTTTTTTGAAAATGGCCACGCCAGGTCCTTGGACTTTTATCCTAGAGGCCACCAAAGAAGTGCCACGCCGGGTGTCGCATCCATCACGTAAAACAATAGGTATCCGTGTGCCTGACCACAAGGTCGCCTTGGCTCTAATCGAGGCGGCCGGTTCGCCTTTGATCTCTACCACGTTGATTCCAGAAGACGAAGAAGACCCTTTAAACGACGCCCAGCAAATTTTTGATCGCTATGCCAACCAATTGGCGGCTGTCATTGATGGTGGGTCGTGCGTATTAACACCCACTACGGTAATCGACCTGACCGGACCCGGCCCGGAAATTATTCGACGTGGTCAGGGTGATCTGGCCACTTTGGGACTGGACTGATACCGGCGGTTTATTTGTTCTTATACTTTTCCCCGGCCAGCAGGCCGGTACTTCATCTGGCTAGGCGTCAAGGGCAGCAATTCCCAGTGTGCATGTGGCCGCAGTTCGGAACCTTATGGACACCTTGATACAAACCATTGCTGTTTACGCCTTGCCGGTATTGTTCGGTATTACCCTGCACGAAGCTGCACACGGCTATGTGGCCCGCATGTTTGGCGATCCTACCGCCTACGAAGCGGGGCGCATCAGCCTTAACCCTATACGTCATATTGATATGGTGGGCACAATTATCGTGCCCTTGGTGTTGCTGTTCAGCTCCAAGTTATTGGGTGGGGCCGGTCTATTGTTTGGCTGGGCCAAGCCCGTGCCTGTCGACTGGGGTCGTTTGCGCAATCCAAAACGCGATATGTTGTGGGTGGCGCTGGCTGGGCCGGCATCCAATCTTTTTATGGCCATCATTTGGGTGTTGTCGTTGCGGCTGCTAATAGAAACAGGCGCCTTGCAAGACAGCTTCTGGGTACGTATGGCAGTGGCTGGCATCAACATTAATTTGATCCTGATGGCACTTAATCTGGTGCCATTGCCGCCGCTGGATGGCGGTCGTATAGTATTTAGCTTGTTGCCACCGCGCTTGGCGTGGCAATACTCAAAAATCGAGCCCTATGGCCTGATGATACTCATCGTTTTGATGTTTACCGGTGTGTTGTGGACCATATTGCAACCTTTGCTGGCATTTGGACAGCTAATTATTCGCAGCTTTTTATAAACTGCGATGCTTATCCGGTAAACTTGCGGCTTAATGCTAGTTAGTTCATTGTTTCGATAAAGTTGGAGACCCTTCCCCATGTCAAGTGCGGATACTGCTACACCTATGTTTCAGGGCAGCCTGGTGGCCCTGGTTACTCCTATGCACCCTGACGGCAGCCTGGACTTTGATTCCTATCGCAAGCTGATCGATTGGCATGTAGAACAAGGCACTGATGGCCTAGTCGTCGTTGGTACATCGGGTGAATCACCTACGGTAGACGTGGATGAACACGTAGAACTGATACGCGTTGCTGTTCAGCACGCTGCAGGTCGTTTGCCTGTGATCGCTGGCGTTGGCGGTAACTCTACGTCTGAAGCCATCGCCTTGTCGCGCTATGCGCTGGACGTTGGCGCGCAGGCTGGTTTGTCTGTGGTGCCGTATTACAACAAGCCTACCCAAGAAGGGCTATACCAGCACTTCAAGACTATCGCTGAAGCGGTCGAATTGCCTTCGCTGTTGTATAACGTACCGGGCCGCTCGGTAGCCGATATGTCTAACGACACCATTTTGCGACTGGCTCAGGTGCCGGGCATTGTTGGCGTCAAGGACGCTACCGGTGACATTGGTCGTGGCGCTTTGCTGGTGCGTGATGCGCCTAAAGGCTTTACCATCGTCAGTGGCGATGACGCCACCGCTGCCGCCTTGATACTGCTGGGCGGTCACGGCAACATTTCCGTCACAGCTAACGTGGCACCTAAGTTAATGCACGAACTGTGTGCTGCTGCTTTGGCTGGTAATGTGGCTTTGACTCGTGAATTGAACGCTCGTCTGGGTACGCTCAATAGCGTGCTGTTCATCGAAGCCAATCCTATTCCTGCTAAATGGGCGCTGGCCCAGATGGGCATGATACCGCTAGGCTATCGCTTACCCCTAACTCCGCTGCACCTGCAATATCACGATCTGGTGCGCAATTCGTTAAAAGAAGTGGGCTTGATAAAATGAGAACTACGCGTATGAACAAACGCTATGCTGGCCTGACCTTGGGCCTAAGCGTTTTGCTGTTGTCGGGTTGCTCGACCATGAATCAACTCATGGGCAGTGAAGAATCCGTAGACTACAAAAGCACGGTTTCGGGCGATCCCCTGACCATACCGCCCGATTTGACCCAGGCTAACCAAGACGCCCATTATCGCGCCCCTGCTGGCGTGGCAACATACAGCCAGTACGCCCAGAACCAGCAAGCCAGCCAGAGCGCTGGCGGAGCCGATAACGTGCTGCCTCAGCCTTCGGGTGTCGAGGTCATGCGCGATGGCGATTTGCGCTGGTTGGTCATAGACAAGCCAGCCGAAGCCGTATATCCAAAAATCATCGATTTCTGGGGCGAACAGGGTTTCACCTTGCGTTCGCAAGATGCTAAAGCTGGCCTGATAGAAACGGATTGGGCTGAAAACCGGGCCAAAATCCCCGAAGGCTGGATACGTTCCGCCTTGGGCGGCATCATAGACCAGGTATTTGATAGCGGCGAACGTGAACGCTTCCGCACCCGTGTCGAACGTGTGAACGGCAAAACCGAGGTCTACATCAGCCACCAGCACATGGTTGAAACCCCTACGTCTGATGGCGCTACCTTCAAATGGGTATTTGCTAAAGAAGATCCGGGCCTGAACGCCGCCATGCTGGCGCGCCTGATGGTGTTTATGGGCACTGACGTACGTAAAGCCCATGATCAAGTGGTCGAGGCTGAAAAAGATCCCGCCCTGGCGCAAATCGTTGCCTTGCCAGAAGGTCAGGCCAACATTAGTCTGGCTGAACCTTTTGACCGTGCCTGGCGCCGTGTTGGTGTTGCGATAGACTCGGCAGGGTTCTCGGTCGAAGACCGCGACCGTTCTACAGGCGACTACTTTATCCGTTACCTGGATAGTGACACTGGCGAGAAAATCGAGCAGCAAAACTTCATTGGGCGCTTGTTCGGTTCCAAGAACACCGCCGAAGCTGCGCCTTTCCGCATACACGTGGCCCAGCAGGGTGGCAACAGCATAGTGACTGTGCTGGATACCAACGGGCAGACCCAGGAAACCGATACGGCTAAACGTATCTTGACGGTGTTGTCCAGCCACATGGGCGCCAACTAAGAAGTTAAGCACTAACTATTCCGGCTAGTGCTAAAGCCATGGTCTGTTTGCATATCTTGCAAACAGACCATGGCTTTTTTTATTTCATCCTGATTTTGGTACCGGACCAATGCTTGTTTTCACCTTGATCCACGGGTTTACATTAAGTAGCCAAAACAAAAATCTTTATATATTCTAAAAGTAACGAGCGGTAAAACGGTTCAGAAGCAGTTTTTCTGTCTATCAGGGTGGCAATCACTTTAAAGGTACAAACATGGGGTCAGTGTTGATTATCAATGCTGCGCCTATCGTTCGTGTGGGATTACGTGCGCTATTAAATGGCATGGGTGTTGCGTCAGCCATACACGAGGCAAGCAGCGTAGAAGAGGCACTAGAGTGTGTAGCGACTGGTTTGATATTAATTATCATAGATCCGGAAATACCAGACACAAATCTGCCGGAATTCATGCGACAGCTGCGTGTGCAGCATGGGCACGCATCATTATTATTCTTTGGTGGCCGTAGCTCGTCAGTGTTTGTGCCGCTGGCGATAAGGCTGGGTGCTGATGGCTATCTGCACAAGTCCAGCGACCAAAGCACCATAGTAGCCACCATAAATACCTTGTTAGACGGTATGCAGTGCTTTCCTCGTAGCCAAGGCATAAGTCCCCTGCTAAGCAAACTACAGATGCTGTCACCCAAGGAAATGGAAGTATTGCTGTTATTGCGCCAGGGGCTACGCAACAAGGACATTGCACGCAAGCTATTTCTTAGCGAAAAAACCATTAGCGCCCACAAGCGTAACCTGCTGCTGAAATTGGACATCCAAATTATTGCCCAATTGACCGAGCACGACCTAAGCGCAGACTACATTAAGAAAACACTTTGATGCTGGATGTTTTTAGCATGACTCCAGCAAACTCAAGGGCTGTAAGCTTACAAAACACTGAATGTATAAGAATTTTTGGCTTTAAATCCAGCTTTTTTCTTAAGGAAAATAGGAATAAATCTTACTGAATAATGCTATTTGTAAGATTTTTCTGATTTTTTAAGTAAGCCAATTGAGGTTCTGATTATCGCGTGTAAGATAAATTTACCCTGTGCAACTGAGGGACACAAAGACTACGGTCTTTTAACGTTGGTGTGTGGTTACACGCATTTCGCGTGTGAATAATCAGGAGACTTACTATGCGTAATTTCATTAAATCATTAGCGCATGACGAGCGTGGTGTGACCGCGCTGGAGTATGCGCTTTTAGGCGTTATCGTGGTAGGTGTATTAGGGGTTGCTAGTACTGGGTTTAGCGGTGCTTTACAAGGCGCATTTGACACGCTAATTACTGGGCTTGGCGGTACTCCATAATATACTAGAGCATCACAATGACCATACCCCACTGGCTCCCCTCTATCATCGCAGCCCTGACATTGTTAGGGGCCAGTTGGGTCTTGATGTCTTTAGCCTGGCGCGACCTGGTGTCGCGCCGGTTACCGAATAAATGGATAGCCAGTTACGCCGTGTTGTTTTTTTTGTATGCCTTGGCCAGTGGCATGGCTTGGTCACAGCTAGGTAGTCACGTTGCTTTAGCGTTAGGCGTTGCCGTAGTAACCGCTGTATTGTTTGCTTTCAAAATAATGGGCGGTGGTGATGTGAAATTGTGGGGTGCTTTGATGTTATGGGCCGGACCGCAGGGGGCGCTAGTTGCATTAGTAATAGCCACCTTATGTGGCGGAGTGCTGGGCATACTGGGTTGGGTAGCTCAACATGTGTTAAAGCGTAGTCGCAAGCCAGTCGCGGCACCGCTGTTCAGAATGTTAAGCGCTACGCGGGGCGTGCCTTATGGGGTGGGTCTGGCGCTAGCGGGATTGCAAAATGTGTGGGTCGCTTTGTTGTAAGTAGCAGTTGTCGCTGAATGGGGTAGCACTATGTCCACAACGATAAAGTTTGTTTTGCTGGTGGTGGGCGCTGCAGTATTGGCGCTGGCAGCACGCATGATATATGCCAATATGAATCAGCCCAACCTGGTGTCTGACCCATCTGTACAGGTGCAAATTGCTGCAGGCGACCTGCCCGCCGGCTTGCTATTACGTAGCGAAGATCTGGACTGGAAGCGCATGCGCAGGTCACAAGTGCCTGAAGGCGCCTTACTGCAAGGCAGTCCAGAAGCCGCTGCGCTGGTGGGCGGCTTGTTGCGACGTACTACCCCGGCGGATGCCATAGTGCAAGTGCGCGATGTGATACGCCCTGACGCCCCTGGCTTTTTGGCGGCTGCTTTAAAGCCTGGCATGCGCGCCGTATCGGTACCTGTAGACAATGTATCGGGTAACGCTGGTTTGATACAGCCAGGCGACTACGTCGACATGATACTTATTCAGGAAGCCAGGGCTAGCGATAGCCTTGATAGCAACCGCGCCCGTTCCGTGGTCAGTGAAACCGTGGTGGAAAAGGTACGCGTGATTGCCGTGGGCTCTGTGTTCCAGCATCAGGCCGATGATGCCAAGGGCAACACTAAAACCGCCCCGGCACGCACCGTCACTATTGAAGTTCTGCCCCGTGCCGCCGAAGCCGTTACTGTGGCTTCGCGTTTGGGTACATTGTCGTTGGCCTTGCGTAGTTTTGCAGTTACTGATCGTGATGTGGCCAGTAATGAACCCAGCCAGGTCGTTGTTGCCTGGGGGGACAGCACTGAAAAATCAGCACCTGTGTGGGCAGGCGACGTGTCACGTGCCATAGATGCCCATCAGGAAATCCCAGTTAACAGCCATGCGCCTGCACCAGCGGTACCCCGTGAAATCACTATTTTGCGTGGTTCCAAGCGCGACACCCAAGACATAGGCAGTGCCCAGGCGGCTAACTGACAGCAACTAATTCGTTCTTCACTGCGTTTATATACCAAGAAAAAGGAAGATCTATGGTTGGGGACACACAACGGTGGGTAACAGCAGGCTTACGGGCGCCTGTGGTGCAGGCGGTGCTGGTGATGGGGGCTGTGGCTGCATGCTATGCATCGCAGGCGGCCGCCCAGGCTTTGTCTGTGGGCGAGGGACGTTTAATACGCTTTGATGGCGTGGCGAAAACGGTATTTGTGGCCGATCCTGAAATAGCCGACGTGCAAGTGCCTTCCGACGGTGCGGTTTTAGTCATCGGTAAGAAAACAGGTCAAACTACCCTATACGTCTTGGGTGAAGATGGCGATACCCTGATCGAGCAGCGTGTTAGCGTGCGCCATAATGTGGCTGAAATTGCCGGTGTGTTGCGCCAGCGTTTTCCGGGGCTGCGCATAGGGCTGGAATCCGCGCCGGGTTCATTAATGCTGATGGGCACGGTGCCAGACACGGAAACCGTCGATGCCATCAGCCGCACGCTTAAATCGTATTTGGGTGAAAAAGACGACTTGATCAACCGCCTGGCCATTAGCAGCCCCACCCAGGTTTACCTTAGGGTACGTGTTACCGAGGTGTCTCGGGCGGTCACCCAGCAGCTAGGCATTAACTGGTCGGCCATTGCCACCCCAGGGCACTTTTTTGCCGGAGTTATTAGCGGCAGGCCATTCCAGGCTATTACCGGCATGGCCGCCATTTCCGGTGGGCCCGGCGGCGGCAACCAGGACATGCAGTTTAATTCCAACAGTTTTTATACCGGGGCTGGCGATGGGTATTCGTTTCTGGGTGGCTATGCCAAGGAAGGGCGTTCCATACAGGCCATGCTGGACGTGCTGGACAAAGAGGGCATGATCAGCATATTGGCGGAACCCAACCTGACGGCGGTGTCGGGTGAAACGGCCAGCTTCCTGGCGGGTGGCGAATTCCCCATACCCGTCAAACAAGATGAAAACAGTATGACGGTAGAGTTCAAGCCCTTTGGCGTGGCCTTGGATTTTACCCCCACGGTGCTGTCCGATGACCGCATCAGCATCAAGGTCAGGCCGGAAATCAGTGAAATCGACCCTAACAGCAGCATCGTTATGGAGAACATCAGGATCCCTGGGCTGTCGGTGCGGCGGGTTGAAACCACGGTGGAAATGGCCAGTGGACAAAGTTTTGCCATAGGCGGCTTGCTGCAAAATAATATCCGGGACATTAGTTCGCAAATACCGGGTTTAGGAAAATTACCTGTGTTGGGCAAGCTGTTTTCATCGTCCGACTACCAAAACAACAAAAGCGAACTGGTGATCATAGTCACCCCGTATCTAGTCAAGCCCAGCGACAGCAGTCAGATGGCGTCGCCATTGGATAGCCTGCGCCCCAACACAGACATTGAATACATACTGCACGACAAAATAGGCCTGGATCCCTTAAAAGGGGATGTGCCGCGCCTGACCGGCACGGCTGGTTTTGTTTACTAAAGCACTGCCGCTAAAAGGATATGGATATGACTTTGCCGCTATCATTTTCTGCTAGCAAGACTTGGGTGCGTTATGCACAGGGCTTGGCTTTGACCGGTCTGTGTTTGGCCATGGGGGCGTGCGCCTTCCCCCGTAAGGATTTTTCCGGCATGCCTGATCCCAGTGTTATTACCTTGAAACAGGCGGGTTCGGGGTATCAGGCCAGCGCCCCCGATTGCGCCAAACTACTGCAGCCTTCGCAACACAACAAGGTAGATGATCTGCGTATGTC
This sequence comes from Burkholderiaceae bacterium, assembly GCA_017983955.1. Lineage (GTDB taxonomy): Bacteria > Pseudomonadota > Gammaproteobacteria > Burkholderiales > Burkholderiaceae_B > JAGOAJ01. The sequence goes on along the minus strand of JAGOAJ010000021.1, from coordinate 26,388 downwards.
GATTGCGTTTGGCTGCGCCACCTACACCAATCTAGCCGAACAAATTGCTAACCCGAATGACTTGGTCAGCCCCAGATCGTATCGTGGCCAGTCTGCCGAGGCCGCAGCAGAAGCAGTAACCCGCTATCGAGAAAACAAAGTAACACCGCTGCGCAATACCAACTCTACCGATGTGGGCCAGAACTAGGAGACCAGCCATGGCAAGTGTAGTCACTACTTTGGGCAGTAAAAACAAAGATGGCGCGCGCAATGCCGGTTTGGTGGCGTTTGCCGTGGATGAAGCCAGTACACACGGCCTTAACCAGTCGTTGGAACTGTTAGGGGTGACGGACGCCTATGTAGCGCGTGGCACTATAGATACCGCCATCAATCATTTGAGTAAAGTCGAAAAAACACCCCAGCGTTTAATTGTTGATATTACCGGCATAGAACAACCTTTGTTGGCACTGGATAGGCTGGCGGAAGCCTGTGATCCTTCGGTGCAGGTGTATGTGCTGGGCGTGAATAACGACGTCACCCTATACCGCGCTTTACTGCAAGCAGGTGTACGGGACTATCGTTACAAGCCCCTGACTGTCGAGGCCTTACGTACCTGGTTGGGTGATCAGGACGGCAGTTTGGTGCGCAAAGCACGTAGCGGCAAGGTGGTGGCAGTCACTGGTAGCCGTGGTGGTGTAGGGGTAACGTCAGTGGCCGTGTGTTTGGCGCGGCAGTTAACGGCGGGTAAAGGGCTGCGCCGCGTGGCTTATTTGGATATGGACTTCTACGGTGGTGCCGGTTCCATCCTGTTGGGCATGGCGTCCAACCATGCCTTGCCTGAAGTCCTGCAAAACATAGACCGCATAGACCCGCAATTCCTGGAGCGTACGTTAAGTAGCAAAGATGGCCGCTTGTTTGTGTTGGCGGCCAACCAGAATTATTCCGATGCCTTTGCCTTGGAAAGCGGCATGATGGGTCGCTTGCTTGATGTGTTGTCACAGCATTTCCACTATGTAGTGGTTGATTTGCACAACCCTGGTGGAGCCTTGGCCAGTGAAGTGTTTTCATCCGCCAATATGGTAAGTATCGTGTCCGACCGCTCTGTGCATTCGGCCCGTACCCTGACCCGTTTAATCATGCATGCCGAGGCCCGCCAGCATCCACCCGCCTTGCATATCGTGCTGAATGCTACCCGTGCTCCGGTACGGGGGCGTATAGAGACCAAGGAGTTTGCCCAGGCTATATCGCGCCCTTTGGCCTTGGACATACCCTACGACGGCAAACTACCAGGCTTGGCCGAAGACCTGGGCGAACCCTTGCCATCTGGTAGCGAGCTGGGCAAGGCCGTCGATAAGCTCAGTCGCATATTGACTGGCCAGCATGCTGATGATGGCACCGCGTCCAAATTGGCACGTTGGTTCCGCAGGAGCGCATAATGTTTGGGCGCAAAACCTACCAGGAAACCATTAGTCCGTTACCCGAAACGGATGGGGGTGATATTGCCGTGGCAATCCTGCCTGTGGTAGACGTTTCGCCGCTGCAGTCTTTGCAAAGCTCTGTGTCGCTTGGGGCAAGCTGTTCGGTGTCGCCTCCCGTGGCTACCCCTAAAACCCTGATCCGTTCGGAACATTATGCAGCGGCCCGTCAGTTTGTATTTTCCACTATCAATCCATCGGCAGCGCTAACACGCACCCGGGAACAAGTACGTGGCGATATCGATCGCTTGATTTCTGAACTGATACAGCGCGACCGCTTGCCAATTACCCTGCGTGAGATGGGCAAGATGACGGATGAAATCCTGAACGATATGTTTGGGGTTGGGCCTATAGAGCCGTTGCTGCAAGACGATAGTGTTAGCGACATTATGGTGAATGGTCCGGATCAGGTCTATGTAGAACGCCACGGCAGGCTGGAGTTAACCGCCTTGAAGTTCCGTGATGACGCCCACCTGACCAATGTGGTGCAGCGCATAGCGGCATCGGTGGGGCGGCGCGTGGATGAAAGCAGTCCCATGGTGGATGCCCGTTTGGCGGACGGCAGCCGGGTTAACGTGGTCATGCCACCCTTGACTCTGGATGGCGTAATGCTGTCCATACGTAAGTTTTCACGTAACAAACTTAGCCTGCCGCGCTTGGCCAGCCAGGGCAGCATGTCGCATGGCATGGCCAGGGTGCTGCAAATCGCCGCTGCCTGTAGGTTGAACATTATTATTTCCGGGGGCACGGGTTCAGGTAAAACGACCTTATTGAATGCCTTGTCTCAGTATATTGATGCGTCGGAACGTGTGGTGACCATAGAAGACGCCGCTGAACTGCAACTGCAGCAACCACATGTGGTGCGTATGGAAACCCGCCCGGCCAATATCGAGGGCTTGAATGCAGTGTCCCAGGGTGACTTGGTGCGTAACGCCCTGCGTATGCGGCCAGATCGCATTATTTTGGGTGAAACCCGTGGTGCCGAAGCTTTCGACGTATTGCAGGCCATGAATACTGGCCACGACGGCTCCATGACGACCCTACACGCCAATACCCCACGTGACGCCTTGGTCCGGCTGGAAAGCATGGTGATGATGGCGAACGGCAATTTGCCGCTGTATTCCATACGTCGGCAAATTGCCAGTGCTGTACACATGATGGTGCAGGTAGAGCGCATGCACGACGGCGCACGTCGTATTACCAGCATAGTGGAAATTATGGGTATGGAAGGCGACGTCATCATTACTCAGGATTTATTTCGCTTTAATTTTGATGTGGCCGCCTATGGCGCATCCGTGCAGGGCAGCTACGACAGTACTGGTCTGCGTCCGGTGTTTGCGGATCGTGCCCGCTACTATGGGCTGGAAGGGCAATTGGTGGAGGCATCGCGATTATGACTACTGCCGATCTGATCGCTTTATTCGCTTTCCTGGCTGTTTTGTTGCTGGGCATGTTTATCATGACCATACAAAGTGCATTACGCCAGCGTCCCACTGGGCGTGTGCGTACTCGCTTGGAAAGCGTTAGTCAGACGGCAGTTAACCCCTTACACAGCGAAGCCATGGAAGACATGTCGCGTGCCGAGCGTGATGCACGACGTCGGCAGCGGCGCGAGGCCATGGGCTGGATGGGCCGTTATCTGGCCAGAATAGAAACCGTCAGTGGCCAGCGCGGTATTTACATACTGGCAATTAGCACAGTAGTTATTTTAGTGGTGACGACGCTGGTCGCGTGGCTGGTTTTGCCCTTGCCCTGGTGGGGCAAGCTGTTGGTAGCGGTATCGGTGCCAGCGTTTACAGCGGCCACTATTTACCGCCGTCTGAATGACAGATTCCGCCTGGCTTTCCTGGAGCAACTGCCCGATATTCTGGACATGATAATACGTGCCAGCCAGGCGGGCATACCCGTGACCCAGTCCGTGCGCAACGTGGGTCAGGAGTTTGGCTGGCCCGCAGGCCCCGAGTTCCAGCGTATAGGCGACAGCCTATATTTGGGTAACGACATGAGCGTAGTCTTTGAAGAAGCCGAACAACGCATACAACTGCCTGACTTTTCTTTTTTATCCGTATGCCTGTTGCTGCAGCGGGAAACGGGCGGGTCCCTAAGCGAAACCTTGTCCAACCTGGCTGAAGTAGTTAGGGCGCGGCGTGACCTGCGTTTGAAAACACGAGCACTGACGGCAGAGGGTAGGTTGGCAGGCGCATTCATATCGGTCATACCCATCTTTATTTTAATCATGATGACCTTCATCAACCCTGAGTATATTTCTGTTTTTTTCAATACCGAAACCGGGCACACCTTGCTGATGGTCGCTGCGGGCATGCTAACGGTAGGCAGCTTACTGATACGTAAAATTTCCAAGCTGGAGACCTGATATGGCCTTATCACCCGTAGACTGGATCATTCTTGCGTTGCTGTTGCTTACCGTGACGATTGGCGGCATCTATTTGAACGCCCGCAGCAGTGTAAAAGCCAGGGTTAATCAGCGTTTAGTAACTACCACCCGTGTGCGTGCCGGCCTGCGGTCTGATGATGCCGATCGAGCTGGCATCGCTGGCGCTCTGGGCCGCTTCTTTCAGGCGATAGGCAAGACATTGCCTTTGTTCGATGCGGCCCAACGTTCTGAAATGGGCAGTAAATTGATATCGGCAGGCTATAGGCAGCCGGGCGCATTGCCTTTACTAATGGGCTTGGCTGGTGTGTCTGCTTTGCTGATGGTGATGTTCACCATGACGATGGTCTGGCCCAGGCTGGGTGACATAGGTCTGGTTATGCGTATTATCAGCCTGTTATTGGCGCTGTATATAGGTTTGTTGCTGCCGCGCATCGTGCTGGACCGATTGGTGAAACGCCGCCAACGGGCCATACAGCGTTTTTTTCCTGACGCCCTTGATTTGTTGGTTGTGTGTACCAATGCCGGGCTAGGCTTGAACGCCGCCATGCAGCGCGTGGCCCAGGAACTGGAGTATTTGGCTCCGGCCTTGGCTGACGAACTCACCTTAACATCAGGGCAGTTGCAGCTTAGCGGTGACACCGCAGATGTATTGCGCCAAATGGCCAGCCGCATAGGCTTGCCTGCCATACGCAGCCTGGTGTCGACCCTGATACAGTCCCGTCAATTTGGCACCCCTATAGGCGAAGCCCTGCGTGTGCTGTCACGGGGCGAGCGTACCGCCAGGTTGATGCGCACCGAAGAAGCCGCCGCCAAGCTGGCCACAAAAATTACCCTACCCATGATGTTCTTTATTCTGCCCACTGTATTCATCATTGCGGGTGGGCCAGCAGTAATGGGCTTAGCTAAAGCATTTGGACAATAAAGGGGACACTATGAAAACAATAATGGCAGTTGGGTGTTGCGTGCTGTTGGCGGCATGCTCCCCTATGCGTGAAGTCAAGGTGCAACCTTTGACATCGGCAATGGATGAAGCCGCCTTGCAGGCGGGTGAATTGCGTGTCGCTGCCAGCGCCATGGCCAGTGGAGATCTGGATGTGGCCATATCCTTGTATTCCAGAATTACCGCTGCTAGACCAGAAATTGTGCCGGGTTGGCTGGGGCTGGCGGATGCCATGTATTTGTCAGGTGAAATGACCCAAGCCAGGGCCGCCTACCAAGAAGTATTGCAGCGTAGCCCCGACCAGGTCCAAGCCCTGCTGGGGTTGGCGCGTATGGACGTGCGCCAGCGCCATTTTCCACAGGCCATAGAACGTTACAACAGCATTTTGCAACAGCGACCAGACCACCCCTTGGCCTTGGCAGGCTTGGGCGTGGTGTATGACCTTTCAGGCAACGCAGCCCAGGCTCAGGCCACCTATAGGCGGGGCCTGACGGCACATCCGGATGACCCCGCTTTACGTAGTAACTTGGGCTTGTCCTTGTCCTTGAATGGCCAGCCCCGTGAAGCCGTCAACATCTTGCTGGACGTAATGGGGGTGCCCACAGCCTTGCCGCAAGGCAGACAAAACCTGGCACTGGCCTACGCCATGATGGGCAGGGACGATGCGGCAGAAAGCATATTGCTGGGCGACATGCCACGGTCTAACGTACAGGATAACCTGGTGTTTTACCGTGAAGTGCGGCGACGTCTGCCCGGTGGCCAGGCACAGCCATGAAACCCGTCATGGCTAACCTGCGTTGCCGTAGCTTGGCTGTGGCAAGGGCGCGTGGCCAGCGTTTATGGACTAGAGGGGTAACAGCGCTGGAATTTGCGCTGGTGGCCCCCTGGGTTATTTTGGTGCTGTTTTTTTCAATCGAAATGGGGATATTGACTTGGGCAGATGCCAGCCTGGAGGTGACGGCGGGGCGGGTAACGCGCATAGGGCAGTTGGGCGTACCAGCGGGGCAAACGTGTGACCAAGCAGTCGACAGTGCTTTGGAGAATGGGGTGGGTAGTTGGCTATCTTCCGAGTCTAGCTTGCTTGTAGACGTACAGGTATATAAGCCAGGAGTCATGCCAGATGTTAGTGATCCAGATTATGAACCAGGCTGTGATGCTGGGGACCGTGGCGATATGGTCATTTACCGTATCGGCTTCGACAGACCAGGGTTTTCAGGCATTATGTCTTGGTTAGACATAGATTTATTGCGTTTTGAACGCACCATAATCATTCAGAACGAGCCTTGATATGTGGACACTAAAAAAACACATCAGGCGTTGCCAGCGTGGAGTTGCTGCACTGGAAGCGGCCATTATTTTACCCATTATGCTGTTATTGATATTTGGCTGCATGGAGGTGTATCAGTACTACCGAGCCGAGGCCATTTTGGACAGAGTGTCATTTACCGTGGCGAATGGTGTCAGTATCCAGAAGGAGCTATTTGATAGAGGGCTATGTGATGATGCTGACGATATTTGCATTTATGGAAAGGTTGCAAAAGACTTGTTTCAACCTTTGGATTACGCCAGTTTTGGAAGTATGAGGATTAGTCTTTTTATCGCTGAAGCGGCTGGGAATGGGCAGGTTAGTTGGAATAACGACCCTAGTACTAGTACCGGATGGGTGAAAGAGTTCCGTGGCGTTTCTGCGGGTGAGCTGGATAGCACATCCAGATTGCAGGATAAAAGTGTTTTTCCTCCTCCAGTGGTGGGTGACACGGTGGTTGTTGTAGAGGTTTTTTACCAGCATGAACCGTTTGTAATGAGCTCGCGATTCTGGGCGGCCTTGGCAGGTACGACACAAATTTATAGCCGGTTCTTCTTTAGACCGCGCTTTGATGATTTACGCAAACTATCGTAGTTATGGCCTATTTTGGAGGCTATCATGAAATCAAACACGAAATATATTACCCGTTTGGCGACCAACCAGCGTGGTGCGGTAGCGCCATTGTTTTTGATGACCGCCGTTTTAATCTTGGGTGCTACCTTTGGCGGCATAGACTTGATTCGCTACAGCGTGGCTCAGGGACGCTTACAAAGTGCTTTGGACGGGGCCACCTTGTCGGCAGGGCGTAATCTAGCTAGTTTGACAGCGAATCCATCAGACATAGAAGTAGGTCAATGGCGAGATGATGCTTATGCTTATTTCCGCAGCAATTTACCAAATGGCTTCTTGGATAGCAACATAGAGGCTGAAGACCTGAGTATTGAGTACACCGACGAAAAGGCTGGAGGCTATACGACAGGCCAGAATATAAAAATGTCCGTGAAGGGTGACTTACCTTTGATTAGCGTTGGGTTTTTAAATATCGCCTCTATGCCTATCCATGCCAGCAATCAGGCGGTGCGGCGTATACGCTCCGACTTGGAGCTGGTGATGGCACTAGATAATACGGGGTCTATGGGTTGGGGGTACGGCGGTAGCAGCGATACCAGTCTTCCCAAACGGATGGACTCCCTTAAGGATGCCGCTACGCAACTAAGTGCCATGGTGCTTGGTGCATCAGAGGCGTCGGGCGTTCCTGGGCGTGTGTTTATAGGATTGGTGCCGTTTGCCGACACAGTGAATGTGGGAAATGTCGGCAGAACTCGAGGGTGGTTGCAGCCGACTCCCCCTGAACAGGTCAATTTTGTAAACAACTTATGGATGGGTTGCATCGCCGAGCCTGTATGGACAGGTACCAACTTACCCGCAGAGGTCTTCAGTCCAACAGCAGGATTCCAAGCATTACGCATGACCTTACGTACAATTGTGGAACGTGGGGACGTAGGGTTGCAAAAGGATGATATGGGTAATGGTAATAATAAGAAGCCGCAATACCAACAGATAATGCCTTCCAACCCAAGTCAGCCCCAGCCTAAGGCTTTTACATTAACCCCACAAACTAAGGCAGAGCGTTTTTTCGGCGTTTGGCGCAGTGATACAACAACTAACAGAGATAAGAAGGATCCAGCTTTTTACATTTATTCGGCAGCTAATCCATCAAACTGTAAGGCGTCCAGGAGAGTTTTTTTCCTCAATGATGATCTGAGCTCCATCAAGAGTGCAATTAACAATATGGAGTCTAGTGGCAGCACTATTATTCCAACCGGATTGTTATGGGCTTGGCGCATGCTGCACCCGGATTGGCGTGGGACATCCGGTTGGGGAGATACCGCTATGCCACGTGATCCTGAACCTAAGGTGCTAAGTAAAGTGATTGTTCTGCTGACCGATGGTGAGAATGCTCCGTCTACATCTAGTGGCAGTGATAGTGCTGAGCGTCTTCTAGGCTTGTCCATGAAATTTGATATACAAACATGTGAAGACCCTGGTTTTAGCTCTGCATGTCAGCTTAAAGAAGGGTCGTATAGCACTACCTCTGTAAGTAACACCTCGCAAAGAGCCATGAATTCCTTGAGGATGCGTGATCCGTCCCTTCCGGCTGATCCGAGCAAGCCTAGCAATTGGACTGATGGCCAAAGCAACTCTATTGGATGGGGTAATAACTCAGACATCAATCAAGCATCTGTAGATGATTATCTGAAGGCGTTATGTGCAAAGGTTAAGCTAGATGGGAATGGCATCAAGGTTTATACGGTGACAGTTGGTAATTTAGACACCAGCACGATTAGCTTGATGAAAGGCTGTTCTAATGGTGATGCTTATTACTACCAAGCGAATAAGCCCGAGGAGTTAACAGCAGCGTTCGCTTCCATCGCCGGCGCCCTTACGGAACTGCGCCTGACCCAATAATTAAGGGTGATCAGACGCAGTATCTGTGGCATAGCTTTACAAGTAGTCCTTGCGTAACTGATACAAAGCATCCAGCGCTTCTCGCGGACTAAGCTGATCGGGGTCTATAGCAGTCAAGGCCCCTTTCAGCGCGACCGCCATTTCGTCCAGCGCAGGCGCCTCAACGTCCATGAACGGCTCTGGTTCGCTAGCTGCATCGTCAGCCGCTACACCAAATAAATCCAGCTGAGATGTCGATGTCCCCTGTGCTTCCAAGCGGGCTAATTCACGGCTGGCCTGGCGTATCACCGCTGCTGGTATACCAGCGCGTTGCGCTACCTGTATTCCATAGCTGCGACTGGCTGGGCCAGATTGCACTTCATGTAGAAAGACGATGCCGGTGCTGCCTTGGGCGGCAGCCAAGTGAACGTTCGCTGCGGCGGCTTCCAGACTGGGCAGGCGGGTGATTTCAAAGTAGTGTGTGGCAAATAGGGTCAGCGCTTGGTTGTGGATCAGCAGCCTATAAGCAATCGACCAGGCTAGCGCCAGGCCATCATAGGTAGATGTGCCGCGACCAATTTCATCCATTAAGACCAGACTTTGTGGCGTGCTGGCCGACAGGATAGCCGCAGCTTCTGTCATTTCCATCATGAAGGTGGATCGTCCGCCCGCCAAGTCGTCGGCTGCGCCGATACGGGTGAATATCCTGTCTATAGGCCCTATGCGTGCTGCGCGGGCTGGGACAAAGCTGCCGGTGCGGGCTAACAATACGATTAACGCGATTTGGCGCATATAGGTAGATTTACCGCCCATATTCGGCCCGGTAATCAGCAACATGCGGCGTGCAGACGCCAGTTCGCAGTCGTTAGGGGTGAAACGTTCGATGCTACGCTCGACCACGGGGTGGCGGCCAGCGTCTATGATAATTTCGGTTTGCTCCGACAGGGTCGGCGCGATCCAGTCATTTTGCTGGGCATGTTCGGCCAGGGAGGCTAGCGTATCAATTTCGGCCAGTGCCGCAGCACATGCCGATATGGGTGTGGCCCAGGCGCGTAATTCGTCCAGCAGGGTGTCAAACAGGTGTTTTTCCCGTGACAGGCTGCGGTCGCGGGCAGATAACACTTGGTCTTCGAAGGTCTTCAGTTCAGGCGTAATGTAACGCTCAACGTTTTTCAGGGTCTGGCGGCGTTGGTAGTCGGCAGGTACTTTGTCGGCTTGACCGCGTGATACCTCGATGTAGTAACCGTGCACACGGTTGTATTCCACCCGCAGATTGGTAATGCCGGTGCGTTCGCGCTCGCGTGTTTCCAGTTCCAGCAGGAAGGCGCCACTATCTGTGGCCAAGCGGCGCAACTGATCCAGGTCTGAGTCATAGCCGTCAGCGATCACGCCGCCGTCGCGTATCAGTAATGCGGGTTCTGGCGCTATGGCTGCATGCAGCAAACTGGCTGCTGCGGGATCAATGTTTATTCGTTGTATATACTCTGCGAAAGCGGGTTCAGCCTCGACGAACTGTTGCAGGTGCTGGCTAAGTTCGGGCAATAGCAGCAGCGCTTCGCGCAGACTGGCCAGTTCGCGTGGTCGTACTGATTGCAAGGCGATGCGCGTGGCTATGCGCTCAAGATCAGGGTAGGCTTTTAGTAAGCTGCGCAAGGTTTGCAACGGCGGCGTGGCGTTCAGCGCATCACTGCCATAGTCAGCAGACAGCAAGGCCGTGATCACACCCTGACGGGCCAGCGCGGCATCATTGTCGCGCAAGGGGTGGTGCAGCCAGCGTCGCAGCAAGCGGCTGCCCATAGGCGTCACGCAATGATCTAATATGGAAAACAGAGTAGGGCTGGTCTCACCGCTAATGGTTTCAGTCAGTTCCAGGTTTTTACGGGTAACGGGGTCCATCACCACGTATTCGCCCGAATGATCGGCCCGTATCGTTTGCACATGGCTTAGGGCTTGTCCCTGTGTACCGTTTACATAGCGAAGCAGCGCGCCAGCCGCCCGTATCGCCACCGGCAACTCGGTAATACCAAAGCTGGCCAGTGTATCTACGCCGAAATGCTTGTGTAATACTTCGCCAGCGCTATCGGCATCGAAGTGCCAATCGGGAATTGGACTGGTCGCCACATTGGCCAGGCCGTAGCGGCCGCTGTTTTCTGCGCAGACTAGTTCTGCCGGGCTGATACGGTATAGCTCGGTATCCAGCATCTCGGGCGTGCATTCACTGACCCGGAATTCGCCGCTGGCCAGGTTCATCCAGGCCAACCCTACGCGCTCGACGCGATTAACGCGGGCGCGCAGTACCGCTGCAATCATACGGTCAGACTTGCTGGGCAGCAGGGCGTCGTCCGTGAGCGTACCTGGCGTCACCACGCGCATAATTTTGCGCTCTACCGGCCCCTTGCTGGTGGCTGGGTCCCCCACCTGTTCGCATATCGCCACGGAAACGCCTGCAGCAACCAGTCGCGCCAAATAGCCTTCCATAGCATGATACGGTATGCCCGCCATGGGGATAGGCTCGCCGTTGGATGTGCCACGCTTGGTGAGCGTCAGATTCAGTAAGCGCGCGCCGCGTTCGGCATCCTCAAAAAACATTTCATAAAAATCACCCATGCGATAGAACAGCAGATGCGAGCCTGCTTGCGCTTTGAGGCGTAGAAATTGCTGCATCATTGGGGTGTGGTTTTCCAGGTTTTGCAAACTACTCATATTTCCTTGAAAATTGATGTTGGGTATTTGTTTTATTGTCAGTGTAAAGCTTTACAGGACATATTACGCTACGCGATAAATTGCTTAGCTCGATTCGTATGGCTTTCCAAATTCACGCTGATATTGCTTCGTATAATTGGTGGGTTTTATTAAATATCTAAATCTAATGAGCGTTTTTGTTGGCGGGTTCCATGTCATTTGAAGTACAGCCAATGCATGCTGGCGATCTGGACCAAGTGCTAGCGTTACAGGCCAGGTCTTACCCAGAAACCTTGCATGAAGACGCCGCTTTTTATAAAAGTCGCTTGGCTAGCTCACCTCAAAGTATTTGGGTGGCACGTAAAGACTTCGCCGTGCTGGGGTATTTGGTGTCTTATCCCTGGAATGGTCAGGTCTTGCCAGCCTTAAATGCTGAAGGTTCTAAAGACCAGTCACAGGGTAAGTTCTGGTTCTTGCATGATTGCGCAGTGTCACCAGATGCGCGCGGTCTGGGTGTGGGCAAGGCGTTGATTCAGCATGGACTGGCGTATGCAAAATTGGCCGGCTTTCAGGCAGCTTGTTTGGTGTCTTTGTCCGACGCCATCAACTATTGGCAGGGGCTGGGGTATACGCCTGATAGTGAAGCAAATGCCCGTTGGCGTGCGGATCTAGTGCCGTATGGCCACAGAGCAGCATATATGACACTCAGCTTGTCTACAGAGTAAGCAAGCTGAGTGGTGTTTCATATTAACGGGCAGGCGCTTCTGGCCAGTAATAGTCATCACCGTAGGGACGGCCACCAAAAATGGCTGTGCCTATGCGGACTTCGGTAGAGCCTTCTTCTATGGCGATTTCAAAGTCGCCGCTCATGCCCATGGACAGGCGCTCCAGGCTGATGCCTGCTATGCCTAGATCCTGGGTACGGTCGCGTAGTTCACGCAAGTTGCGAAAGCAGGCTCGTACGGCATCTTGATCGGGGACATTAATGGCCAGGGTCATCAGGCCCTGTATGCGCAAGGTAGGCATTTCCTGAGCTACGCGGCGCAGGAAATCGGGTAGTTCGTCAGGGGGCAGGCCGTATTTGCTGGGTTCGGTGGACGTTTTAATTTGTACCAGTGCATTGATACTGCGGCCTTCTTGCTGCAAACGGCGATCCAGGGCGACCGCCAGGTCCATGCGATCCAAAGATTGGATTTCGGCGGCCATGGCGGCGATGTCTTTGGCTTTATTGGTTTGCAGGTGACCTATCATGACCCAGTCTATGTGGCAGTCGGCCAGTGGCTGAAATTTACTGCGTATTTCCTGGGCCTTGTTTTCCCCTAGTCTATGCACGCCAGCCGCGACGGCTTCGCGTATCACGGTGGTGCCAAAGGTTTTACTGACGGGCAGCAAGTCCACCGAGCCGGGCGCGCGTCCGGCCTGTATGGCTGCTTGATCTATACGTTGCCTGACTTGGGCCAGGCGGGCGGCAATAGAGTGATCTTGTTGTGTCGTCATAAGTCTTTAAGCAGTCTGGCGTACTTGGGCGGTAATTTCGTAGGAGCGCAGGCGTGCTGCATGATCGAAGACATTGGATGTCATCATCAATTCGTCGGCGCCGGTGGTTGCCACAAACGAGGCAATCTGCTGGGCGACTGTAGCGGGCGACCCGATTGCCGAGCACGACAGTACGGATTGCAGTAGTGCTTGGGCCTGGGGACCTGCGCTTTCATAATAACCGGCCACTGGTGGCGGTAGCTTGCCCGGCCGTCCAGAACGTAGGTTTACAAAAGACTGCTGTAATGATGTCGCCAGATAGTGGGCCTGTTCGTCGGTGTCGGCGGCAACCACGTTGAAACCCAACATGACATAAGGTTTTTCCAGTTGGGCAGATGGCTGGAATGTGCTTCTGTAGACCTGTATGGCTTGCATCATTTGTTGTGGCGCGAAATGGGATGCAAAGGCATAGGGCAGGCCCAAGGCTGCCGCTAACTGGGCGCCAAACAAGCTGGAACCTAATATCCATATAGGCACATTCAAGCCTTTCCCCGGCACGGCTTGTACAGCTTGGCGGGGCTCGTCGGACATGAAGTCCATCAGTTCCATGACGTCCTGGGGGAACTGGTCTGCATCGGAACTAAGGTTGCGTCTTAGGGCGCGGGCGGTGACTTGATCCGAGCCGGGGGCGCGCCCCAAGCCCAGGTCTATACGGCCAGGGTATAAGGACTCCAATGTGCCGAACTGTTCAGCGATAACCAGTGGAGAGTGATTGGGTAGCATGATGCCGCCGGCACCTACGCGTATATGTGTGGTGCCAGCGGCTACATGGGCAATCAGTACGGCAGTGGCCGCACTGCCTATGCCGGGCATGCCATGGTGTTCGGCCAGCCAATAACGGGTGTAGCCCCATTTTTCGGCGTGTTGGGCGATATCCAGGGTGTTGCGAAAGGACTGTCCCGCAGTGCTGTCTTGGGCAATCGGAGAAAGGTCGAGTACGGAGAAAGGAATCATGTAGGCGTGAAGGGCATGAGCCCCGTGGTAGTAGACGTTAGCCGGGCTTAAAGTGTACCCGCAGGCGCGCCTATGCGGGCACCAACCACCATTTCTGTGATCCATCCGACCAGGATGGATGTGTATGCCTGCTGGGCAAAGGGGGTGCTTAGCGAGTGATCGGCACCGTCAATAATTCTGTGCGTTAATGAGTGAGAGTGTCGAAATGCCGCCCTGTAGCTCATGAAGGTGGCGTGGGGTACTAGATGGTCGTTCTCTGATTCTACCAGTAGCACATCGCCGTTAAATGTGGCGCAAGCGGCCAGGGCGCGGTTTTCTTCGGGGGTGACCGGCGAGCCGCGGTACAGGGCAAGGTCTTCGCGATTCAGCAGGCGTTTTGGCGTGTTCCACTGAGCATCGCGATATAACGAAGGTACGCGCAAAGACAGCCATTTCACGGGGCGCACGGTGGTGAGTATGGCGGATAAATATCCCCCATAGCTGGTGCCTACGACAGCAATGGATGCTGGGTCTATAGCGGGATGTTGGACTAGCCTGTCGTAGGCGGCAACGATGTCTTGTAGATTTTCTGCGCGGGTTACTGTGCGCTGGCGATCAGAGCCAGGGTGTCCGCGCAGGTCAAAGGTCAGGCAAACACAACCTAGGCCAGCGATGCCGCGCGCCCTATCCAGGTCGCGATCTTGACTGCCACCCCAACCATGCACGAAGAGTACACCCGGCACATGGCTGTGTGGCGCCAGGAACGTCCCTGCCATTTCTTCATCCATGACGTTTATTTCGATGCTGTTGCTACTGGTCGTCATAGTCCTTCACCCAGACAAACTTTCGTATCAGTCCTATACCTTCGTCTATTCCATGGAAACACTCTACGGCCTCTGGGGGCAGGTCGGAATGCTGATCCCCGAAGGTCTCGGCGGTGCAAGCATATAGGGTACGTAGCTCGGGGTTGGCCTGAAATTGTGTCAGTGCTGCTACTTCAGCTGTGCTGGCGCCACCCACGCGCCATGATTGTTCCAGTACGCCAGAGGTATACCTACCTTTGCTGTTCAGTCCGCATGCCGTGTCATAGTTGCGGCGTGAAGCAAAAAAACCGGGAAAGCAGGCGGATGCGGCCTCGTCGTACACCCGTGCTTGCATAATAGCTACCTTGAAACAGGGTTCAAGGTTTAAGCACAACAAGTCGTCAAAGCCGCCCCTAGCCACCAACAAGTCCGAACCGCCGTAGACTAGCTCGCCGCTATTGTTAGATGTAAGTCGTTGCTGGCCTACATAGCTGGCTTGTAGGCCAGCAACGCGAACCTGACCGACACTATACGTTTGCACTTGCTCCAGGTGTTCTTCCAGAACAATACCGTCATGTGTAATTTGGTCTTCTTCATGTTTCTCTAGGGCTGTGTCTAATGCTGCTGGGTTATTGACTAAGGTTTGCCCGCGTCCGCCTGTAGCATGCACAGGTTTGATACGCACAGGGCCATGTTCAAGCAAGTCTAGACCGGCTTGTTTGGCATCGGCCAAGCTGAATGCGGTGTAGCCTTTTAATACCGAGGTTTTGACCCGTTCTGGGAAATCATGGGACCAGCCCGTTGGTGCATGAGCGTGCGGCGCGATCAACGGATGGGTGATGGCTTTAGTGCCTATGAAGGCATGGGGTACTACGCCGCCAAAAAGGTCTGTTTCCTGGTGGATGTCTAAGGCCTGCGCTTGGGGTAAACCCACTATGGTGCTGCTCGGTATAAAGTAAATAGGGGGTTGATGATGATGCTGTGCGGTATGGTCGCCGGCATAGGTCATATTCAGCAGACAGGCCAGTTGCTGTCCCAAGTTGCGGTGTACGTATTTCTCGTGGGCAGGTTCATGCTGTCGCACTGCGTAATAAAGTACCGTGCCCCTGCTAGGGGGTAAGGCATCAGAAGGTCTTGTCATGGCTAGCTCGCAAGCCACTACCGCCCCCCGGGAAGGAGCGGCAGTAAGCGCAAATCTGTAGTCACCGCCAAATTACACTATTTTGCGATTTCTACTGGAGGCAAGGCTTTCAGTTGATCCTTGGTATAGCCTTGCAGCATGAGTTTGCTGGTTCCTGTGATCCTGTCGTAGGGTATGGCTACTTTGTGTTCGCCCATGCCCAAGAAGCCCCCGGCGCCCACAATGAAATAAGCTGGTGCACCCGAGTCGGCCATCACGATATCTTGGATTTCGCCAACCTTCTCGTCGGCTTCGTTATAAACAGATTTACCTAGTCTGTCTTTGACGCTCCAGCCGCTGATCTGCTGGGCAGGCATGCTGTTGCCGGGTACGCCTTCAGCTGGCTTCAAACCCTGTGTGACAGGTGGCGTCGTAGTGCTGTCGGCGGGTGCTGCTGGTGCAGGTGTGGTGTCGGCTGGTGTGGTCGTGGTTTGTGCCCAGACACTGGAGGCCAGGACCAGAGGCAATGAAATAGCGGTGATAGCAAGCATTTTTTTCATGAAGTTCTCCTGATGAAAGACCAATGGGGTCATGAGGAACTTAGCAATTGCTGTGCCGTCACCGTTCAGGTGTGGCGGTGGCCTGCGGCGTGATGGGCATGTGGTTTGCTGTGTATCTACAGCTATTCATTTTGTCGTTGATGTCTGGACGTCAAAGTGGGCTGCGAAGCTTAAAAGTAACCACATAACGAAATAAGGAAGCGCATTATGTTGTACACAATTGCAATAGTATTGGTCGTGCTGTGGCTGTTGGGTTTGGTCACCTCATATACAGTGGGTGGGTTTATCCACATTCTGATCGTTGTCGCGATCATCATGGTGCTGATACGCTTAATTAGTGGGCGTAAGCTTTAGTGGCTTGATGTGCAGCAGCGCATGTTGGGCAGACGACAGTATGTTGTGCTGCCCAACTGGTCACTTAAAGAGCTGTTTATTTAAGTGCTTGATAAGTAATAATTTTTAAACATTGATCCAGGGTTTTCCCTAGGCTTATCCACACTATCGGTGGATAAGTTTTTGCTACTGCATAGCCTGACTGTATAGGCTACGAATATCAGGTCAATTTGGTCATTTGATCGATTTCTATCCTCCTGCAATAATCCTCTGATATCTAAGCACTTATTGTAGTAGTGCTCATCTTATCCGCCGGCTTGTCCACAATAGTCGGGGATAACTTTTCATACGGGAATATCGGAAAAAATGCCAGAAATGTTGCAGAACCTGGGGGCTGCCTCAGCAATGATTGAAGGATTCGCAATTAACCTGGTAATTGCCCTATTCATTCTTATCGTGGGGTGGATGGTGTCTAGCCTGGTGGGGCGTAGTTTCCAAAGAATGGCGGCGCGGTCATCCAGGATAGACCCTACCGTGGTACCCATGGTGTTTAGTGTCACGGTATGGGCCATCCGTATATTTGTAATTATTGCCGTGCTGGCGCGCTTTGGCATCCAGACGGCCAGCATTATCACGGTGCTGGGGGCTGCGGGCTTGGCCATAGGCTTGGCGTTGCAGGGGACGTTGCAGAACATTGCCGCTGGCATCATGCTGCTGGTTTTGCGTCCCATGCGGGCCGGTGAGTATGTGTCGGTGGTGGGCAAGGGTGACGGTACTGTCGCAGAAGTCGGGCTGTTCTTGACGCGTTTAATTCAGGCTGACGGCATACACATTAGTCTGCCTAATAGCTTGGTTTGGGGCAATCCCATCATTAACTACAGCCGTAATAAAACACGTCGCCTGGATGTCGAAGTTGGTGTGCGGCATGGCGACAACCTTGAACTGGCCCTGTCGGAATTACGTCAGCTGATCGCAGGCAACAAACTACTGTTGTCCGAACCAGCGCCTCAGGTCATGGTGACTGAATACCGTGAAAGCAATACCATTATTACCATGCGTGCCTGGGCCGATGTGGCAAATTACTGGGACGTGCGCTTTGACTTGTATCGTACGGCGTTGCAGACGCTAAATAACGCTGGTTTAAAAGCCCCTGTCCCACTGCGCGAGATGCAATTGCCCCCAGCCGTTGTGGATTAGCGCTGGCTAGCGGCCTTAATCATGGCGGTGCATACGCCGCGCATCATATCCACTTCGTCCTGGCTTAGAGCGCTGCGACTAAACAAGTGGCGCATGCGTGGCATCAGTTTTTTGGGGTGGGTCGGGTCCAGAAATTGAATAGCGGTCAGCGCTTGCTGCCAGTGATCCATCAATGCTTGGACTTTTTCTGCCGATGCTGGAACGCTTCCCGGGTCATGCTGACCGTGGGTGCTAGGCAGCAGTGGCACCGACGCGGCGTTGGCCAGCGCATAACGTAGTTCCCAGGCGGCCAACTGCAAGGCTTGGGCCACATTCAGAGAACTATATTCTGGGTTGGCAGGGATATGACATACATGCTGACACAAAGCGATATCTTCGTTAGTGAGCCCCGTACGCTCTGTACCCAGCACGATGGCAACTTCTCCTTGAGTTTGCATGATGTGCGCGCAACTGGTGATTGCAGCCACTCGGATATCGCACGCTGGCGGGCCAATTAGGCGTGGCCGTGCGGTTAAGGCATAGGCTAGGGTGACGGGGGCCAAGGCCTCGCGCAAAGTGGGAAATACGCTGGCGTTGTCCAGCACGTCGGTGGCGCCGCTGGCCATGGTTTGGGCTTCTGCTAGCTGGGTCACATCAGGATAGCGTGGGGCCACTAGGCACAAATGGTGGAAGCCCATTGTCTTGATGGCACGCGCTGCCGCCCCGACGTTTCCGGGGTGGCTGGGCTGGACCATAATGAAGCGTAGCTGGCTAAAAGGATAGGGTGTGGGGATCATGGTGGAATTATACGGCCGGCGCGCGGCGCCCTTACTGTTAAAATAGCTGGTTAAGGTGTTTACAGACCAGAAATCACCCCTAAAACAGGGGCTTTTTTGCGATACCCGAACTAACAGTTTTTGCTTATTACGGAATTTTATGCACCCGATGCTCAACACCGCCATTAAGGCGGCACGCCGTGCTGGCGCCATTATTAACCGCGCCAGCCTAGATCTGGATCGTTTGCAAGTGGCACGCAAAGGGCCCCGGGATTACGTCACCGAAATTGACAGGGCGGCCGAAGAGGCCATCGTTGATATTCTGGCTACTGCCTACCCTGAACATGGTTTTCTGTGTGAAGAGTCCGGCGTTCAGCCCGCCCAGGGCCAGGCAGATGACGAAGTGCCCGAATTCCAGTGGATTATCGATCCCCTGGATGGCACGACCAACTTCATCCACGGTTTCCCCACCTACGCGGTGTCCATTGCGTTAGCTCAACGCGGTCAAGTGACCCAAGCGGTTATTTACGACCCCAGTCGTAATGAATTGTTTACCGCCAGTCGCGGCGGTGGCGCTTTCCTGAATGATCGCCGTGTGCGTGTTTCCGGTCAAAGCCGCTATCACGATACCTTGTTGGGTTCGCATGTCTCTGGCTCCGGCGGTGCAGTGTCAAGCACGTCGCCATTTGCTCGCATGTTGAGCGAATGTGCTTCCGCGCGTCGCATGGGTTCTACCGTGTTGGACCTGGCCTACGTAGCTGCCGGACGTCTGGATGGTTTTTGCGGCGTCAACCTGAAGCCTTGGGATCTGGCCGCAGGTGGTTTGCTGGTCCTGGAAGCAGGCGGTCTGATTGGTGACTTCGATGGCGAACAAAGCTGGATGAAAACCGGTAATGTGTTGGCGGCTTCGCCTAAAGTATTTACCCAGATGTTGGGCTATTTGCAAGATTAAGCCTTTGTCTGACTGCTATACCGTCGGTTGTAATTTCCTTATCGGAGCCCACTGATGGAGTGGATGCTAGAGGCGTCAGCCTGGGTCGGCTTGCTGACCCTGGTTATCCTAGAGATTGTCCTTGGCATCGACAATCTGGTATTTATTGCGATACTGGTTGATAAGCTGCCTCCAGATCAGCGTGATCGTGCCCGGGTCTTAGGCTTGATGCTGGCCTTGGTCATGCGCTTAGGCTTGCTGACCATTATGTCCTGGCTGATCAAGCTGACCACGCCAATTTTTTCCATCGCCAGCTTCAGCTTTTCCGGCCGTGACCTGATTCTAATTGTGGGCGGTTTTTTCCTGTTGCTTAAGGGCACGCTGGAATTGCACGACAGGGTAGAGGGCCAGGCCTTGCATAGCTCTGGCGAACGGCTACATAGCAACTTTTGGGTCATAGTTACCCAAATCGTTATTCTGGATGCGGTTTTTTCCTTGGATGCCGTCATCACGGCGGTAGGCATGGTGGATCATCTGGCCATCATGATGGCCGCTGTGATCATAGCCATAGGCATCATGTTGGTGGCGTCCAAGCCGCTGACCCATTTCGTTAACGCCCATCCTACCGTGGTCATATTGTGCTTGGGCTTTTTGTTGACCATTGGGTTTTCTTTGGTTGCCGAAGGCTTTGGCTTTGCCGTGCCCAAAGGGTATTTGTATGCGGCCATCACGTTCTCTGTTTTGATCGAAACCCTTAATCAACTGGCGCGACGCAATATGCGGCGTCTTGAGTCACGGCGGCCTTTGCGTGAACGCACAGCCGAGGGTGTGTTGTTTATGCTGGGCAAGCGCCCGCTAGTAGGGCCTGAACAACACAATGACGACGCACCGGCGCAGGTGTTTGGTGACGAAGAACGCTACATGGTCAGTGGCGTATTGACACTGGCCGACCGGTCGGTGGATTCCGTAATGACGCCACGCACGGATATTTCTTGGTTAGACCTGGATGATACTCCCGATGCGCTGCGTGAACAGATTTCCCAGACTCCTCATAGCTTTTTCCCGGTATGCAGGGGTTCTTTGGACGAGGTCGCAGGCATAGGCCGGGCTAAGGACATGATTACCGACTTGCTGGTGCATGGCAACATACGCCTGTCGCGCCTGCGTGAACCTATCATCATGCACGAATCTACCGGCGTGCTGCGCGTTATGGAGACCCTTAAGCGCGCACGTGGGCAGCTAGTGTTGGTGACCGACGAGTTCGGTACCATACAGGGCCTGGTCACGCCTATAGACGTCTTCGAGGCCATTGCCGGCGAGTTCCCCGACGAGGACGAAACGCCAGACATTACCGCCGAAGGTGAAGATCAGTGGCAGGTTGATGGGGCGGCCGATTTGCATCATCTGGAATTGTTGCTGGGCGCCGATGACCTGGTTGACGAGGATGCCGGCTATTCGACCTTAGCAGGCTATTTATTGCAGCGCTTTGACCACTTACCGCAAGCAGGTGATTCTTGTGAATTAGTGCAGGAACACGTGCGGTTTATTTTCACAGTATTGCGTTTGGATGGACGCCGTATTGCCGCTGTCCGCATCCAGCGTCTGCACCGACAGCCAGGCGATACGTCGTCTGCGTAGGCGCTTTTTTTATTTACCGTATTACAGGCATGTATGACCGATAACGCGATTTTTATGTTGAAGGCTTTATTTCTTGGGTGGGTCGAAGGCTTTACCGAGTTTATTCCTGTGTCCAGCACGGCCCACTTATTGTTGTTGGGCGATTGGATAAATTTTTCGTCAGGCAGCGATAAAGTCTACGAAGTCGTTATACAGTTCGGCTCCATACTGGCGGTGATATGGATATTTCGTGCCCGCTTATGGCAGTTGATTGGTGGGACCTTGCGTGGTGAACGCAAAGAAGTCATGTTTACACGTAATTTGATTGTGGCGTTTTTGCCTGCCGCTGTTATTGGCGCGATCATGATTAAACAGATCAAGGCCTTGTTTCACAATCCCGCTGTGTTTGTGGTGACCCTGGTTGTGGGTGGTCTGATCATGCTCTGGGTAGAGCGCAAGCCCAATCTTGCTGGCGATGCAGCTGACGTTAAGTCCAGCGCCGACGATAGCAGCATTACCGTCAATTCTGCCAAGGTCACGGCGACCAGTCTGGAGACCATAACTTGGAAGCAGGCGCTGGTGGTGGGCTTTGCGCAGTGCTTGGCGATGGTGCCGGGGACTTCACGTTCAGGGGCCACCATTATCAGCGGCATGATGGCAGGCATACATCGCAAAACAGCAACGGAATTTTCGTTCTTTTTAGCCATGCCTACGATGTTGGCGGCAACGGTCTATGACCTGTATCGCAATAGCGGGGCCTTGTCTGACACGGAAATGACGGCTATTGCGGTGGGTTTTGTGGCTGCTTTTGTAAGTGCGCTGTTGGTCGTCAAAGGGGTGCTGCGCTTTGTGGCGCGCCATACCTACCGGCCTTTTGCATGGTACAGAATCGGGCTGGGCTTGGTCGTGATGGCCTGGTTGATTTACCGCTAGACGTCGCTGGCCGCGGTATTATCCGCGCTGGTGATGTCATCGCTGGGTGTAAAGGTATGCAGGCGTAGTTCAGGCCCAGAGGCACTAATGCTTAACCAGCCGCTACGCACGGGTGCGCCATGGTCATAATCCCAATCCGGTAGCACGATGCGGGTGCATTCGCGGCCTAAGTGCAGGCTGCTATGCACGGCTGGCCTGTGGGTGTGGCCGTGTACCAGCACATCAATTCCGCTGTCTGTCCAGGCCTGCTCTATGGCCTTAGTACTTACGTCCATGATCTGGGCTGGCTTGGTCTGGTTAGCCTGTCTGCTGCGGCTTCTGGCCCATTCTGCGATACGACGGCGGGTATTCAAGCTTAATGACAAGAACATGCCCTGTATTACGGGGCAGCGCACCACGGTGCGAAAGCGCTGGTAGTTTTTATCGGCGGTGCAGTATTCATCGCCATGCGATAGCAATAGCGGACCGCAATCGGCCTGCAGTATGAATTTATCGGGTAGCAACTGGGCGCCGATATGCCTAGCTAGAGCTGGCCCTATCAGGAAGTCGCGGTTGCCACGCCCCAGGAATAGTGGAATCTTGGTTGCTAGTTGCTGCAACTTAGCCAGGATGTCAGACAACCAGGCTGGGGGGGCTTGCAGGGCAAAATCATCGCCTATCCAGGCATCGAAGATATCGCCCAGCAGGATCAGGGCGTCAGCCTGTTGGCTGGCCTGATCCAGGAAACGTCCGAAAGCGTGGACGGTGGCCGGAGCCTGGGGCCCTAGATGAATATCCGAGGCAACCCAGACCTGGCCCGTTAGTACGATTTTATTCTTCAACTATCGAAGCGTGTTCTATGACCACGTCTTCGGCAGGCACGTCCTGATGGAAGCCCTTGTTGCCGGTTTTGACGGATTTGATCTTGTCGACTACGTCGGTGCCTTCAACCACTTTACCGAAAACTGCATAACCCCAACCGTTAGGAGTAGGAGAGGTGAAGTTCAGGAAGTCGTTATTGGCGGTGTTGATGAAGAATTGAGCCGTGGCGGAGTGCGGATCGGAGGTACGCGCCATGGCCAGCGTGTACACATCATTCTTCAGCTTGTTGTCGGCTTCGTTGTCGACAGGAGCATGGGTTTGTTTTTGTTTCATGTCAGCGTCGAAACCGCCGCCTTGTACCATGAAGTTATTGATAACGCGGTGGAAAATGGTGCCATCATAAAAACCTTCGCGAACATAAGTCAGGAAGTTTTCTACAGTTTTAGGGGCTTTTTCAGCATCCAGTTCGATGATCATTTCGCCCTGGTTGGTTTGCAATTTGACACGTGGAGTTGAGCTCATGGATTTGCCTTGAGTAGTGGTTGAAGAGGTTGCTTGCGCCAGACCCGACAGGCCCAGGACCAGGGTGGTAGCACAAACGAGGCTAAATACGCGCAACGCTGGGGTAAATGTGCGTGCGATAGTGGATAAGAAGCGCATGATGAGTGGTTATATAGAGTTAGGTAATAGATGCCAAGGTTAGCCGTGAGCTGATGGCCTATTGCAGCAATTGCTGAGCTTGTCGTTGCAGGACATCGCTAAGGTTGCTGCGTGCCGTACTGTAATGCGGGTCCGCAGTCAGCGCCATGGTTAGGGCATCGCGAGCCATATCAAGTTTGCCCTGTTTAACATATTCCGAGGCCAAATTGTTCCAAGGTTCAGGTAGTTCAGGGTACAGTATCGTCATCTTTTGGTATAAGGCGATGGCATCGTTTTGGCGATTCAGCCCGGCCAACGCCCTGGCGTGCAGAAACATCAGTTGCACATCGGTACCAGGGGCGACTTGGCCTTCCAATTGGCGCTCGCGTTTTTCTATAATATCCAGTGCTTCCTGGTTGTTGCCCTGATCCAGTAGTGCCGATATACGATCAGTGATTTGCGATGGGCTAAGCGGGATGCTGGTGTCGACGGATGGTGTTATGGCTTCTAGCAGCTTGGCCAATCCCTTCCAGCCCCCTTCGTGGGGCGGTGGATCGGTAAACAAGGTGTCAGCCTGAGGGTTAGTCACTGAGCCAGAAGTTGGTACGGGGCTGTCATTGCCCGATGCTACAGTAGACTTTAGGGGCTGGGCGCAGGCGGTCAGGCCTGCAAGCAGGGCGACGATCAGCAAAGGACGTAAAGTTCGTAACACAGCTTGTGCGCCTTTTAGTTAATGGTATTTTGGTGTGTAAGCACCGCGTATAAATTCGGTTTTCAATTCAGTGATCCGGCATAGGCTGGGTCTGCTTGCTATACTTATCGACCATCATTTTAGCCTTGAGTGCCATCTGCGCCCAGTTTACCGCAAGCTGATCGCCTACGAGCTGGCTCTATAACGCATTTACTTTTATCAGAACGGCGCATGCTGCATATTTATAACTCCCTGTCCCGCAACAAAGAACCCTTCAAGACGGTAGAACCCGGCCATGTACGCATGTATGTGTGTGGCATGACGGTGTACGACTACTGTCATCTGGGGCATGCGCGGATGTTGGTCAGTTTTGATGTCGTGCAGCGCTGGTTGCGCGCCAGCGGTTATCAGGTCAACTATGTGCGTAATATTACTGACATTGATGACAAGATCATCCGCCGTGCCGTAGAGACCAATCGACGCCTTAGCGACGTGACGGCCTATTACATCGATGCCATGCACGCCGACGAGCGTGCGCTTAGTGTGCAGTCGCCCGACCACGAGCCACGTGCCACTGGGCATGTGCCCGACATGCTGGATATTATTCAGCGCCTGGAAGAACGTGGCCTGGCCTATCAGTCGGATGATGGTGATGTGAATTATGCCGTACGTAAGTTTCCCGGCTACGGCAAGCTGTCGGGCAAATCGCTGGACGATTTACGCGCTGGTGAACGGGTTGCCGTAGCGGCGGGTAAACGTGATCCGCTGGATTTTGTCTTATGGAAGGCGGCCAAGCCTGAAGAGCCTGAAGAGTCAAAATGGACCTCGGCTTACGGCATGGGGCGGCCTGGCTGGCATATTGAGTGTTCGGCCATGAGCCGGGCCTTGCTGGGTCAGCCCTTGGATATCCATGGCGGCGGCCCCGATCTTAAATTTCCGCATCACGAAAATGAAATTGCCCAAACTGAAGGGGCCTTTGGTGGCGACATGGCTTCAGTGTGGATGCATTGCGGCCCACTAATGGTTGATGACGACAAAATGTCGAAATCGCTGGGAAATTTTCACACCATACGTGCCACGATTGCTGTGGACGCTGACCTTGCCGCGCAGCAAGCGGATTATGTAGCGAATCCTCGCGAAGCAGAAATGCTGCGTTTCTTCATCGTGCGTAATCACTATCGCAGCATGCAGAATTACGCCCCTGATAATCTGTTTGATGCCCAAAGCGCCCTGGATCGTCTGTACCAGACCTTGCATAATGTGCCCGCGGTTGCGGTTGAAATTGATTGGACAGCCCCCTATGCTGCGGCGTTTCGCAAGGCCATGGATGACGACTTCAATACCGCAGGTGCTGTCGCTGTGTTGTTTGAACTGTCCTCAGAGGCGAATAAAACGGCCTCGCCCCAGACGGCTGGTTTGTTGCGGGCGCTAGGCGATGTGCTGGGTCTATTGCAGGCTGATCCAGCCGTATATTTACAGTCACCCACGCGCTACCATCGTGGGTCGGCAGCGGCGCACGTCTTATCCACCGAAGAAATACAGTCCTTAATCGATGCCAGAAGTCAGGCCAAGCTTGATCGTGATTTCGCGCTGGCGGATCAGTTACGCGATCAATTGCGCGATGCCGGCGTCGAGCTCGAGGACAAGGCAGGCGGTGTCACACAATGGCGTCGGAGCTAATAGAAAATGGTTATGGTTGATTCGGTGATGCCTGCGGCAGATAAGCCGCGCTTCTGGGACGAAGCATCGTCCCATCTTATGCAGCGTGACCGCATTTTGAAACGATTGATCCCGCGTCATCGCGCAGAGTGGTTGTCGGCGCCCGCCACACCCTTTGTGACGTTAGCTCGTGCCATTGTTGGTCAGCAAATTTCGCTAAAATCAGCCCAGGCAATGTGGCAGAAGCTGGTCGTCGCCTGTGATGGGCAAGAACCTACCCCCGAACGGGTGCAGACACTGGCCCAAACTGATGCGGCGTTGGCGGGATTGTCCAAGCGCAAGGCCGAATATGTGCTGGGACTTGCCGATCATTTCATAGAAGATAAAATACAGCCTGCCGCCTGGCATGCCATGGATGACGAAGCAGTTATTGCGGACTTGTGTTCAGTAAGGGGCATAGGACGTTGGACTGCTGAAATGTTTTTGATTTTTAATTTGCAGCGCCCTGATGTGCTGCCGCTGGATGACGCAAGCCTACTTAAGGCAATTTCGCTACACTACTTCAGTGGCGAGCCTGTTTCACGTTTCGAGGCTCGTGAGGTTGCCCAGGCGTGGGCGCCTTGGCGCACGGTGGCTGCCTGGTATTTGTGGCGCA
>JAGOAJ010000043.1 GCA_017983955.1 Burkholderiaceae bacterium | reverse complement strand
TGGTTTTCAGAGATGGGTAAAGAAAGTGTAGGTTGGTCGCTCATCGATGCTCTTTCAGGAAAGGTATAGCCATTAGGCGGTTATCATACTCAACTCGAGGAAATAATATTGACTTTTATGCCGACCACTCCTGAAGAACCCGATGATTACGGTTATGACCGCCCCAGTAAGTCGCAAGTCAAGCGCGATATGCTGGACTTGCTGGAACTAGGCAAAAAGCTGGTTGAACTGTCTACTGACCAAGTTAAGCGGCTGCCGCTAGACGAGACGCTGCGTGACGCCATACGTCTGGCCCAACGCACTACGGCGCGTGAAGGCCGACGTCGCCAGATCCATTATGTGGGCAAACTGATGCGCTCGGCCGACGCCGATGCCATACGCGCCCAATTGGATGTCTGGGAGAATGGCTCACGCGAGCAAACCCAGTCTATGCACCGCCTGGAGTCCTTGCGCGACCTGCTGCTGAAGGACGACGAGGCGCTGACTGGGCTACTGCAAGCCTATCCAGGCACAGACGTACAGCATTTGCGCACCCTGATACGCGAAGGCCGCAAAGAGGCAGCCCATAACGCCGCCTTGCTGCCCGGCCAGGAACCTGTCCGCAAGCATTACCGGGCACTATTTCAGGCCCTGAAACTATTGAATAACCATACGGAATAATACGCATGACAACAACCAGTCTGCTGGATTGCATAGAAATAGAAACCGGCGCCAACCCCACCCGCGCCGTCATATGGCTACATGGCCTGGGCGCTGATGGCAATGATTTCGCCCCCTTGGTGCCAGAACTGGCTTTGGATGGCTTGCCCGCCATACGTTTTGTGTTTCCGCATGCCGAAGTGCGTCCGGTCACCATTAATAATGGCATGGCTATGCGCGCCTGGTATGACATTTTCACCATAGACCTGGTGCGTCAGGAAGATGAGACTGGCCTGCGTGAATCGCAAGCGGCGGTAGAAGCCCTAATACAGCGTGAAAACCAACGTGGTATCAGCACGGACAATATCGTGCTGGCAGGCTTTTCCCAAGGCAGTGCCATGGCCCTGCAAACGGGTATACGCCTGGATCAGAAACTAGCCGGCATTATCGGTTTATCAGGTTATCTGCCACTGGCCAGTACCGCCGACGCGGAACGCCACACGGCCAACGCCGAGACGCCTATCTTGCTGGCACATGGCACCATGGACCCCGTGGTTAGCCTGGAACGCGGCCAAGCCACCCACCAGAAACTGGTGGGTATGGGCTACCCAGTTACCTGGAAAACTTACCCCATGCCGCATTCGGTATGCCAGGAAGAAGTCGCCGATATCGCCAGCTTCCTGCGCCAAGTACTGGCCTGAAGCCTACGATAGGCGCGTCTCGCCCAAATCCAGCCAGACGCGCCGCATGCTAGGGTCTTCGTCATCCCGGTCATTCTGGAATCCCAGATGGGTCATTAACGCCAGCATGGGCCGGTTCGTCGACAGCACCACGCCGTCAATATAGGTCAGGCCCTGTTCCTGGGCGGCATTGATCAGCCCGCCCATCAACTGAGCCCCCAGGCCGCGCCTATGCCAGGCGTCGCCAATGGCCAGTGCGTATTCGGCGCCCCGACCATCGGGATTACGTAAATAGTGGGCGAAACCTATGATGTGCTCGCGGGGATAACCGCGGTGCTCGGGGTTAGGTATTTGCACCGTGGCGATCAGGGCTAGTTCACGGTCATAGTCAATACGGGTGTACCTGGCCAGCATGCGTGGCGTTAATTCGCGCAGCATGGACACAAAGCGCATATAGCGTGATTCGTCAGATAGTCCACGTATAAATTCCTGCAAGGCCTCGGCGTCTTCAGGGCGGATAGGACGCATCAGCCAGGCACCGCCATCTTTGAAAGTACGTTCCTGGGTCAGGCGACGCGGATAGGGGTGTATGGCCAAATGACCGTATCCCGAATTTTCAGGCAAAACCAACAAGGTTTCAGGACTGACAGCTATGCGTATGCCGCCCGCCTTCAACAAGGGTTCAGCGGCAAACAAGGGATCAATGGCCAAGGATTCCAGTTCAGGCAGTTCGCAGATCAGATCAGAAATACGCTCCAGCGTTTCACGCAGCAGCTCGAAGGCGGCGGGCGTCATCTGCTGGGACAGCGCCCTACGCCACAAACTGCTGCGTTGCACCAGCTGACGCGCCAGGTAGTTGTTCAAGGGCGGCAGTTCGACCGCTCGGTAAGACCCAGAAATCAAGGCATCTTGGCCGCCTGACCCGAATACAATAAATGGTCCGAAGCGGCTGTCACGACGCACCCGTATCGCCATGGGCAAGCTATCATCGTCTACCATGCCGCTGCTTGCCAGGTCGGCTATATACTGCACCGGCACATAGAAACAGGCCAGCAAGCGCTCGCACTCGTCGGCAGTCAAGCTATGACGACGTTGAATTTGGACCTTGCGTATCAGCGCGCGGGCCTCGTCCAGACGCGGGGGCTGGCTAAGGGGTTCCGGCGGCAGCACCTGCAAGGACAGAGTCTGGTTGTAATGATAGGAAGCCAGTATGCCAAAGGCATTGGCGGCGGATTCGGGCGTACGAAACGCAGGCGTGCCTACATGGTCCAGCACATGCCGCAAAGACCGCATGCTGGCGTCACCGATGAAACAGGTAATAATCGGCTTGCGAGCATCCGGCGCAATTTCCGCCAATTGATGGGCAACGCCTTTAAGATCGGAAAAGGGATCGGGCGCCAGCAATACCAGCACCCCATCAACGCCGGCATCATTGACCAGTATATCCATGACGTTTTGTGTACGTTCAGCACACAAAGGACCATAGGTAATGACTGGATTGCCCGTGGCCGCGCCGGGTTCCAGGGCGTTTGCCAGCGCTTTGGTCGTGGTAGGCGATAAATCCGCTGAAAATACGGCGGCGCTAGGCCCCATGACATCCAAGGCAAGCTGGGCAGCACCTTCACCATTGGAAAACAGCGCAATTCTGCGCCCCTTGGGATGGCGGGTATAGACCAGCACCTTAAGGGCCGAAAATAATTGCACAAAATATCGTATGCGCACCGCGCCAGAACGACGTAGCAAGGCATTAAACACCGCGTCTTCGGCGATGGCTGTGTCACCTGCGTCCGATGTCGCATCAGACGCGCCACCCCCTATTTTCAGGACCACCACAGGTTTGACGCTGGCTGCCGCACGCAGGGCACTGGTAAACCGACGCGACGAGGATGTGTCTTCCAGGTAAAGGGCGATACTGTCGGTGCGCGGGTCCATCGCCAGGTAGTCCAGTATGTCGGCGACATCAATGACGGCCTCGTCGCCCAAGGACACCACGGCTGAAAAACCCAGCTTGATATCGGCGGCCCAATCCAGCACCGCAGCCGTGATGGTACGAGACTGCGCGACCAGGGCGACGCGCCCGACCTGAGCCGTATGTTGATCCAGGCTAAGGTTCAGTTGCAAATGCGGTCGTTGCAAGCCAAAAGAACGCGGACCCACCACCATGCAGTCATTCATGGCAGCCCATGCGCGGCTGTAGGCAAGGTCTTCCAGGGGCTCTGGGGCAGGCACACGGCCTGGCAACAACAGCACCACCCGGGGACGGCAATGCCGCAAGGCCAACAAGGCATCTTGCAAACGGCCTTGAGATACGCAGACGACCGCTTGATCCACACGGTCGTCGGGGGCAACACCGGCCAGTACATCAGGCACCACGATAGGCTGATCAGCCAGCACATCCACCCGCGTCACGCAGTTTTCCAGCGTGGGCGGCACATGTTGTGTCACGGGCAGCGAACGCTCGGACAGCACCACCAAAGTGCGTGGTTCGAACAGGGAAAACAGACTATGACGCGGCATACGGTATCTTTTAAGGCATGAATTGACGAGTACTCTAAAATACGGGCTATCTACTTCACTTTATGTTTACCGGCGTGCTTATGCGCATGCCAGAGCCTATCGCTATTATGACCAAGTCTTCTGCTGTTGTCCGCACCCGTTTCGCGCCCTCGCCTACAGGTTACCTACATCTGGGTGGTGCCCGCACCGCCCTGTTCTCCTGGGCCTACGCCCGCCATCATCAGGGCGTGTTCATACTGCGTATTGAAGACACCGATTTGGAACGCTCTACACCCGAAGCTGTCCAGGCCATATTGGATGGCATGGCATGGCTGAATATGTCGCCTGACGAAGGCCCGTTCTACCAGATGCAGCGCATGGACCGCTATCGTGAAGTCGTCGCGCAAATGCTGGATCAGGGCACTGCGTATTACTGCTATAGCAGTCGTGAAGAAATCGAAACCATGCGTGAAAAGGCGCGCGCAGTGGGCCTTAAGCCCCGCTACGATGGCACCTGGCGCCCAGAACCCGGTAAAACCCTGCCCTCCATCCCAGCTGACCGCCAGCCCGTAGTACGTTTTCGCAATCCTGTGGATGGCGTCACCACGTGGAACGACCTGATCAAAGGCCCCATCAGCTTTGACAACACCGAGCTTGACGACCTGATCATTGCCCGCCCCGATGGTACGCCCACCTATAATTTTTGCGTGGTTGTTGACGACTGGGACATGAAGATCACCCATGTGTTGCGCGGCGATGACCACGTCAACAACACCCCACGTCAAATTAATATTTTGCGCGCCCTGGGCGCAGACTTGCCAGAATACGGCCACCTGCCCATGATACTGGGCCCAGATGGCGAAAAGCTGTCCAAACGCCATGGCGCGGTCAGCGTCATCGACTACGACGCGCAAGGCTATCTACCCGAGGCCATGATCAACTACCTGGCGCGTCTGGGTTGGAGCCACGGCAATGACGAATTATTCACCCGCGAGCAACTAGTAGAGTGGTTCGACACCCGCAACCTAAACAAATCAGCCGCCCAATGGGACCCTAAAAAACTCAACTGGGTGAATGCGCATTACATCAAAAGCATGGACAACGCCGAACTGGCCACCCGTGTTGCGCCACGCATACAGGCTCAAGGCGGCAACCCCCAGGCAGTCGATTTGGCAGCCGTCATGGGTTTGCTTAAAGACCGTGCCGAAACCCTGAATCAACTGGCAGACGGCGCCATGCTGTTCTGTAGCCCCTGGGCACCCGCCGACAGCGCTCTGCTGACCGAGCACATGGACGACCAGGCCCAAGCCCTATTGGCTGATTTTGCCAACCTAGCCGCACAACTGCCCGACTGGAACGCCGACGCCCTGGACGGCTTAATCAAGTCCTTGCTAGCAAGCCATGGGGTAAAAATGCCAAAGCTGGCCATTCCATTGCGTTTAGCGGTGACTGGCCAGAAACAGACGCCGGCGATAGCGACTGTACTGGCCATACTGGGGCGCGATCTGGTGCTGCAGCGCCTGCAAGCGCAAGCTGCCTAGAACTAGAACGGCAGGCGATAGCCCGGCGACATGCTGCGGGCTTTAATGGTTTTGCCATCAGGGCCCTGCAATGTCAGGGCCTTGGCATTTACAGACGTGATGGCGTAATTATTCTTGTAAATAGGGTCTTCCAGATTGACGGGCGCCCCGTGGGATTCCAAAGTCTGGATAGTCAAGGTTTGCTGTGTACGTTGCCAGCAACCCGATTCACTTAGCCCTTGTGAAGGCTGCTTGCCACGCTTTAAGAGCTCGGTGTAGGCCATAGCGCCATCGGACTTAAGGGTAAACAGGGTACGTAATTCACCCACCACCCCTTTTTGAGTGCGTACGCTTAGCCAGTTACCCACTAACTGATCGTCAGCCGCTGCGGGCTGACACGCAGGAATAGTCGGCTTAACGGCCGCGACAGGGGGCTTATCCACCGGTGCTGCGCAGCCCGCCAGCAACATGGCTGTAAGGCCGCCAAAAAACATACGTTGGCAAGAAAAAAAACTGAACATAGAAAACCTTTTGCGCTAGGAATGGGCAACGTCGTACCCGCTAAGACTGCACAGCATATAGGAATATTCTACACGCCGGGCTTAAGCCTGCAGCGGCAGCCTGACATCATTCTTAAGTTCGCGTAGCGCTACTATCGTGCGGGTTTGACGTATTCCAGGCAAATTAAATAAAAAACGATGCAAGAAACTATCGTAGGCTTCAGCACTGGACACGACAATTTTCAGCAGATAATCAGCATCGCCAGTGACGGCGTGGCATTCCAGTATTTCTGGTGCATCCCGCACTGAACGTTCAAAGTTCTCGACAATTTCCGCAGAATGCCTGTCCAGACTGATTTGGGTAAACATGCAGCTTTGCAAGCCCACCTTATTGCGATCCACCCTGGCGTAATAGCCTTGTATGACCTGACTGGCCTCTAGTGCCTTGACGCGTCGCCATACCGGGGCAGTTGACAAGCCAACCTGATCGGACAGCTGCTGCGCCGACGCGCGACCATCTTTCTGCAGGCAATTAAGTATTTTTATATCGATCTTATCCATTTTTTCCCTTAGACGAAATGTTTGTTTCGTTAACTAGGGATTTTACGCCTATAGAACGCAATAAAAAACTAGCGCTCGCGGCCTACCATGAATTAATCATGGAGTACTTATGTCTGCACCTAAAATCAACACTGAATTTCAACTGACAGACAGCCTGACAGCCACAACTGGACGGGTTTTTCTGACCGGTACCCAAGCCTTGGTACGCCTGCTGTTGGCCCAGCGTCGCCTGGATCGTCGCCACGGTCTGGACACGGCTGGTTTTGTCACCGGCTATCGCGGCTCGCCCCTGGCTGGGGTCGATATGGCCATGTGGCGCTATAAGAACCTGCTGGATCAGCATGATGTCAGTTTCATGCCATCCATCAACGAAGATCTGGGCGCCACCATCATCATGGGAACCCAGCAAGCAGGCGTACGCGAAGACCGTAAGGTCGACGGCGTTTTTGGTATGTGGTACGGCAAGGGGCCTGGCGTGGATAGGGCGGGCGACGCACTGCATCACGGCAACGCGGCGGGTGCTTCAAAAAACGGCGGCGTGCTGCTGATCGTAGGGGACGACCATACGGCTGCGTCGTCATCGATACCCCACGCCAGCGATACCTCGCTTAGCGCTTGGAGCATTCCCGTCATACACCCCGCCTCGGTCGAGGAATACGAGCTATTCGGTTTATGGGGCTGGGCGCTGTCACGCTATTCCGGTACTTGGGTAGCATTCAAGGCAGTTACAGAAACGGTGGAGAGCGGACGCTCGTTTACCCTGCAAGCGGTACCCGACTTCAGCGTTACTCAAGACGGCACCAAACCAGGCGCGTTGGAATATAGCGCACGCGAATTCCTGACGCCAGCCATAGAAAACCGCATGGCAGACAGGCTAGAGGCCGTCAAAGCATTTTCCGCACTACATAGCCTGGATCGCCTGGACTGCCCCGCCCCTGAGGCCACCCTGGGTATAGTCAGCACGGGTAAAGCCTATCTGGATACCCTAGACGCCCTGGAGCGACTGACGCAGTCTGGCGTCATCCTACCTCCACTACGTCATTACAAGATAGGACTAAGCTGGCCCATAGATCAACCCGGCCTGCTGGAATTTGCCGCTGGTCTGGAACACCTGTTGGTTATCGAAGAAAAAGCGCCGCTTATAGAGAACCAGATTAAAGATATCTTGTTTAACCGCGCCGTACGACCTAGCGTGGCGGGCAAACACAATCTGAATCAGCAAACACTGGTGCCATCCCTGGGACAATTAAGTCCTGCACGAGTCGCCACGGCCCTGACACAATGGCTACAGATCAGCAGCGGTCTGGCGACCCCAGCGTGTTTGGATCTACCCGCTGGTAATGACGCGCAGTTCAGCGGCGAACTTAGCCGTAAGCCCTACTTCTGTTCGGGCTGCCCCCACAGCACCTCGACCAAGGTCCCTGAAGGCAGTCAGGCGCTGGCTGGCGTAGGCTGCCACTACATGGCGACCTGGATGGATAGAAACACCAGTGGTCTGACGCAAATGGGCGGCGAGGGTACGGACTGGATAGGCTTGTCACGCTATACCAAAATGGGCCATGTGTTTCAGAACATGGGTGAAGGCACCTATTTTCACTCGGGTTATCTGGCCATACGCCAAGCTGTGGCAGCCAAAGCCAACATCACCTACAAAATACTATTTAACGATGCCGTCGCCATGACGGGCGGACAGCCAGTAGACGGCAGTATTTCCGTACCGCAAATTTGCCAGCAAATGCTGGGTGAAGGCGTGCAGCGCGTGGTCATCACCACCGATGACCCCACAAAATACCGGGGCGTCCCACTGATTAAGGGTGTCACCGTGCATCACCGTCACGAGCTGGATGGCTTACAGCGCGAATTGCGTGACATTCCCGGCGTGACCATACTGATACACGATCAGGTCTGTGCCGCTGAAAAACGCCGGCGACGCAAAAAGAAAACCTACCCAGACCCCGCCAAGCGCTTGTTCATCAACACGGCCGTTTGCGAAGGCTGTGGCGATTGCAGCACCCAGTCCAATTGCCTGTCATTAACGCCAGTGGAAACGCCGTTTGGCCGCAAACGCGCTATAGACCAGTCCAGCTGCAATAAAGACTATTCCTGCGTGGATGGCTTCTGCCCCAGCTTTGTGTCGGTGATAGGCGGCGCCATACGCAAAGGAGACCAGACAGGCACTATGCCAACACTACAGACGCTAATGCTGCAAGTTGCCGACCTGCCACACCCTGCCCAGACGTCAGGCCCGCAAGGCAGCAACATCCTGGTGGCTGGCATAGGCGGCACAGGGGTCATAACCGTAGGTGCCATACTTTCCATGGCGGCCCACCTGGAAGGGCGCGCCGCATCCGTATTGGATATTACCGGGCTGGCTCAAAAAGGCGGTACGGTAATCAGCCATATACGCTTGTCCAACGACCAGAAAACCCCAGGGGCGGTGCGCATAGATCCCGGCCAAGCCGATGTGGCAATATTCTGTGATGTCGTGGCGGGCAGCAGCCCAGAGGCACTCAATGCCCTACGCCATGGCAAAACCAGCACGGTACTAAATACCTACCTGGCGCCTACAGCTGAATTTACCCACAACCCCCAGGCCAACCAGAATCCCGCGCCCTACATCGAGGCGGTACACCGCCATGTAGGTGCTGAGCATGCTTGGCAGTTTGATGCCCACGCCCTGGCCAGCAGTCTGTTTGGCGATAGTATCCTGGCCAATATGATGATGCTGGGCTATGCCTGGCAACGCGGCACCATACCACTAAGCCTGGAAGCCATTATGCAGGCCCTGACATTGAACGGCGTGGCCGTCCAAGCCAACCAGCAAGCCTTCCAGATGGGGCGTTTGGTCAGTCAAAATCCACAAGCGTTTACGCCCACAGCATCGTCCAGCGCCACCGAACGGCCTATCACCATACATGCACCAGAATCTTTGGAGGCCGTGCTGGCACGCTGTAGTCCTGCCCTGACACTATGGCAGAACGCCGCTTATGCCAAAAAATATTCCGAACTGGTCCATCAGGTGCTGGCGGCGGAACAGGCATTGCGTCCCAACGCCAAGCCACGGCTTACCGTGAAAGTTGCCCTGTCGCTGTATAAACTGATGGCCTACAAGGACGAGTACGAAATTGCCCGTCTGTTCACCAATGGCGATTTCCGTAAAGAACTGTCGCAGCAGTTTCAAGGTGACTTCAGCTTGCAGTTTCATATGGCACCGCCTTTGCTGGCGCGACGCGATCCACAAACTGGCATACCTCGAAAAATCACCCTAGGTCCATCGACCGAAAAACTGCTGCGTGTGCTGGCCCGGGGGAAATTTTTACGCGGCACCTGGCTAGATGTGTTTTCCTACACTGCCGAGCGCAAGCTGGAACGTCAGCTAATACGCGACTATACGAAAACGCTAAAGGCAATAGCCCGACAGCTGAACGAACAAAACTACGCCATGGCCTTGAAGCTGGCTGACCTGCCGCAAACCGTACGTGGATATGGCCATATCAAGCTAGCCAACATTACCAGCTACCAGACCAGCTTGGCGCAACTGCAAGAGGCTTTTATAGCGGCAAAGGAACCTAACACTTCTTTACAATTATCTATCTAAGCCCCAAAGCCAGAGCCAGCAAGGCTTGCCGGACAGCGTCCGCGCAAGCCTTGCTTTTTTTATGCATGGAATCATTAAAAATTAAAACCATGGGGATAAACTAGCTTGCGTAGTGGCAGAAGAATTACTACAATTAGTGCTCAATAAAAAACAAACCACCATATATTGTGGTTATCCCACCAAAGCGATTCCCTACCCTGCTAATGCTGCACACTGCCGCCGACGGGTATCCTATCGCTAAAAATTACGTGCGCAAGCATTGCGCCTTATCTGTTGCCAGGAGAAATCATGCAAACCACCCAATCCGCCGCGCCTCAATCCGATGCCGTCCCTGCCTCCCATACGCCCGCCCTGGCCGATGGCACAAATGATGCACAGTGGCTGAGCTTCAATGTAATACGTCGCAATGGCGCTGTGGTCGGATTCACGCCCAGCAAAATTGCCGTAGCACTGACCAAGGCCTTTATTGCCGTTGACGGTGGTCAGGGCGCGGGTTCGGCCCGGGTGCGCGAACTGGTGGAAACACTAACCGCCCGCGCTGTTGACGCACTGGTGCGCAACCGTCCTGGCGGCGGCACCTTCCATATCGAAGACATTCAGGACCAGGTCGAGCTGGCCCTAATGCGCGCTGGCGAGCACGACGTAGCTAGAACCTACGTGCTATACCGAGAAAAGCGCAGCCAGGAACGTGCCCTTTCCAATAAAGCCCAACCACGTACCGATCAGCCTGCCATTAACGTCACTGAAAACGGACAAAAACGGCCCTTGGACCTGGGCCAGCTGCACGCCCTGATCGTGGAAGCTGGACAAAACCTGCCCCATACTATCGATGCCGACGCGATACTGCGTGAAACCATTAAAAACATCTACGACGGCATCCCTGTCGAAGAAGTGTACAAATCCGCTATTTTGTCGGCGCGCGCACTGGTGGAAACCGATCCGGCCTATAGCCAAGTTACAGCCAGACTGCTGCTGCACACTATCCGCAAGGAAGTCCTGGGCTTTGAAGCCACCCAAGTCGACATGAACACTGGCTATACCGACTATTTCCCCAAGTTTATACAAACTGGTGTGGAAGCTGGCCTGTTGGACAGCAAGCTGGCCCAGTTCGACCTGCCGCAATTGGCCCAAGCGTTAAAAGCCGATCGCGACCTGCAGTTCAACTATCTGGGTCTGCAGACGCTGTATGACCGCTACTTCCTGCACGTCAGCAATCGCCGCATCGAACTGCCTCAGGTCTTCTTCATGCGTGTGGCCATGGGCCTGGCATTGAAGGAAACCAATCGTGAAGCGCGCGCTATCGAGTTCTACGAAATTCTGTCGTCCTTCGACTTCATGAGCTCTACCCCCACGCTGTTCAATTCCGGCACCCTGCATTCGCAACTGTCGTCCTGCTATCTGACCACTGTGTCCGACGATCTGGCTGGCATCTACGATGCCATCAAAGACAACGCCTTGCTGGCCAAGTATGCGGGCGGCCTGGGTAATGACTGGACGCCAGTGCGCGCCATGCGCAGCCACATCAAGGGCACCAACGGTGAAAGCCAGGGCGTAGTGCCCTTCCTGAAAGTAGTCAATGACACTGCCGTCGCCGTTAACCAGGGCGGCAAGCGCAAGGGCGCCGTGTGCGCCTATTTGGAAACCTGGCACCTGGACATCGAAGAGTTTCTGGAACTGCGCAAGAACACAGGCGACGAACGCCGCCGCACCCACGACATGAACACAGCCAACTGGGTACCTGATCTATTCATGAAGCGTGTGATGGAAGAAGGCGAATGGACCCTGCTGTCGCCATCCGACGCTCCTGATCTGCACGAGAAATACGGCCGTGAATTCGAACTGGCGTATCTGGGCTACGAAGAGAAAATCGCCCGTGGTGAACTGAAGCTGTACAAAAAAATACCGGCGCTATCGCTGTGGCGCAAAATGCTGTCCATGCTGTTTGAAACCGGCCACCCTTGGATCACCTTCAAGGATCCTTGCAATATACGCTCGCCCCAGCAACACGTAGGCGTGGTTCACAGCTCTAACCTGTGCACGGAAATTACGCTGAACACCAGCGAAACTGAAATTGCCGTGTGCAACCTGGGCTCAGTCAACATGGCTGCCCACATGAAACAGGACGCAAGTGGCCAATATGTGCTGGACCACGACAAACTGCAGCGCACCATCAACATCGCCATGCGCATGCTGGACAACGTCATAGACATCAACTACTACGCCGTAGACAAGGCTCGTAACTCCAACGTGCGCCACCGTCCGGTGGGCATGGGCGTCATGGGCTTCCAGGATTGCCTGCACTTGATGCGTGTGCCTTTTGCGTCGGATGCGGCTGTCGAGTTTTCAGATCGTTCCATGGAAGCCGCTTGCTATTACGCCTACTGGGCCTCCAGCCGTCTGGCAGCCGAACGCGGCGCCTACGAAACCTTCAAGGGTTCGCTGTGGGATCGTGGCATCCTGCCCCAGGACACCCTGGCCCTGCTGCGCGAAGAGCGCGGTGGCTATGTGGAAGTGGACGACAGCAGCACACTGGACTGGGACGCTTTGCGCACCCATATCAGCCAGCACGGCATGCGCAACTCTAACTGCGTTGCCGTTGCCCCGACCGCCACCATTTCCAACATCATTGGCGTGTCGCCCTGCATAGAGCCCAACTACCGCAACCTTTACGTGAAATCGAACCTGTCGGGCGAATTCACGGTAGTCAACGACCACTTGGTGCGTGACCTGAAAGAACGCAATCTGTGGGATGAAGTCATGATTTCCGATCTGAAATACTTCGACGGCAGTCTGGCTAAAATTGATCGCATCCCAGCCGACCTGCGCGAACTGTATGCCACAGCCTTTGAAATTGACCCAAGCTGGATCATAGAGTGTGCGTCGCGTCGCCAGAAATGGATAGACCAAGCCCAGTCGCTGAATATTTTCATGGCGGGTGTTTCTGGCAAAAAACTGGACGACACCTACAAACTGGCTTGGATACGTGGCCTGAAAACCACCTACTACCTGCGTTCCATAGGCGCCACCAACGCCGAGAAATCCACAGGACAAGGCGGCGAACTGAACGCCGTGTCCATGGGTGAATTCAATAAAGCCGCCGCTGCCGCCGCTGCATTGCCTACCGCTGAAATTGTCGGCGATGCATGCACCATGCGCCCAGGCGATGAGGGTTTCGACGAATGCGAAGCCTGCCAATAACCTATTTGGAGTAGATACTATGTTGAATTGGGAAGACAACCGGGCGAAAACCGCCGTGCCAGCTAGTGGCGCGGTGCCAGACAAGGCCAGCGTTATAGCGGCCGCCACTGGCTTAAGCGGCCTTAGCAGCGCTGACACTGCCGGTCGCGTACGCGCCGCCGACAAACGCATCATCAATGGTAAAACCGACGTCAACCAGTTGGTGCCCTTCAAATATAAATGGGCTTGGGAAAAATACCTGGCGACCTGCGCCAACCACTGGATGCCGCAGGAAATCAATATGTCGCGTGACATTGCCTTGTGGAAAAATCCCAATGGGCTGACCGAAGACGAGCGCCGTATCGTCAAGCGCAACCTGGGTTTTTTTGTGACTGCCGATTCCCTGGCCGCCAACAACATCGTGCTGGGCACCTATCGCCACATCACGGCGCCCGAGTGCCGTCAGTTCCTGTTGCGCCAAGCCTTTGAAGAAGCCATACATACCCACGCCTATCAGTACATCGTAGAAAGCCTGGACCTGGATGAAGCGGAAATATTCAACGCCTATAACGAAGTTCCGTCCATACGCGCCAAAGACGAATTCCTGATCCCC
Source organism: Burkholderiaceae bacterium (assembly GCA_017983955.1). Classification (GTDB taxonomy): domain Bacteria; phylum Pseudomonadota; class Gammaproteobacteria; order Burkholderiales; family Burkholderiaceae_B; genus JAGOAJ01. The sequence goes on along the minus strand of JAGOAJ010000043.1, from coordinate 4,833 downwards.
TTCATCAATGCCATTGCAGAACCCACCTTCAGCACGGGCACACCGGAAACAGATCAGACATTGCTGAAGTCACTGATCGTTTTTGCCTGCTTGATGGAAGGTTTGTTCTTCTATGTTGGTTTTACGCAAATACTTGCGTTGGGCCGCCAGAACAAAATGACGGGTGCAGCTGAACAATATATGTACATCCTGCGCGACGAGTCCATGCACTGCAACTTTGGCATAGATCTGATCAACACCATCAAGCTGGAAAATCCACATTTGTGGACGGCACAGTTCCGCGAAGAAATGCGCGAACTGTTCAGCAAGGCCGTTGATCTGGAATATGCCTACGCTGAAGACACCATGCCGCGTGGCGTGCTGGGCTTGAACGCGTCCATGTTCAAATCCTACTTGCGTTTTATTGCCAATCGTCGTTGCCAACAAATCGGCCTGGAACCCTTGTTTGCGGCGGAAGAAAACCCCTTCCCCTGGATGGCGGAAATGATAGATCTGAAGAAAGAACGCAACTTTTTTGAGACACGTGTGATCGAATATCAGACCGGCGGAGCATTAAGCTGGGAATAATGCTTGGAACTGGTCAATAGCTTACGTTAGACTCTAGGGGTGTCGCGCATAATACTAAGCGTGGCACCCCTAAACCATTTGAAATAGATCGCATCAAGGATGGGGGCTATATCAAATGGCTGGGCGCTTTCTACGACTTACTCCCAAGGAGCATCACCATGGCAACAGCCAAGAAGGCCACTTCTAAAACCACCACCAAAAAAGCTGACGAACAGGCGACTGTAGGCACGCAGAAAGCAGCAGCACCAGTTAAAAAGGTAAGCACAGCGGCGACGAAGGCAGCACCAGCAGCCAAGAAAGCGGCGCCAGCGGCTAAAAAGGCAGCACCAGCCGCTAAAGCCAGCACCAAACCAGCCACTGCAGCAAAAACCCCAGCAACCAAAGCGGCCAGCACCAAGGCCACCGCAAGCAAGACAGCGGGCGCAACTAAAACAGCGGCTAAAAAGGCTGTAGCTACCAAGGCTGTCGCCACAAAATCCGTAGCTAAAAAGGCAGCGGCGCCAGCGGCTAAAAAAGCGCCAGCGACTAAAACAGCGGCACCTGCTAAAAAAGCAGCCGCGCCAGCGGCAAAGAAAGCAGCTACCCCTGCAGCTAAATCAGCACCAGCAGCTAAAAAAGCAGCAGCAAAACCCGCTGACAAAGCAGCCGTGAAAACTGATGCTAAAGCCGTCAAGAAAACCAGTGCCAAAGAAAAAGCCAAAGCCACTAAAACCGGCACGGCCGCTCCGGCAGTGAAAAAGACCACCAATCCAGCAGGATCCTGGCCCTTTCCCACTGGCGAACGCCCCTAAGCTATTCTTAGGTACTTAAGGCCTGGTCCTTGAACTTCAATAAAATAGCCCGGCGCATACCGGGCTATTTTATTATCCGCAGTACCCAGACTAAGTAGCGCATGCGACAATAGTTCCTATTAAATCCAATGCGACACACTTATGCTTCACAACACCCTGCAGTTCATCATCAATATCTTCTTTTCCTTGTTAGGCATAGTCCTGATCCTGCGCGCCTGGATCTACGCCATACGCCTGCATCCATTCAACCCTTACAGTCAGGCCGTATTGCGTCTAACTGACTGGTTGATACAGCCTATACGCAAAGTCATACCCCAAGGAAAATCCATAGATTGGCCCAGCCTATTCGCCTGCTGGTTGGCTGCTTTGGCCTACCTGCTACTGACTTGGATAGTGCTTACCGGCAGCCTGCCATCAGCCAATATGCTAGTACCTGCTCTGGTATCAGCTGTCCTTACGGTACTAAAGTGGGTATTTAATATTATTTTATGGATGACGCTAATTCAGGCCGTGCTGTCCTGGGTCAATCCACTGGCACCAGTAATGCCTGTACTACATACTCTGACAGCTCCGTTACTGGACCCTATACGGCGACTACTACCTAACCTGGGCGGGTTAGATTTATCTCCACTGGTGTTATTGATTCTGTCACAAGTAGCTATTATGTTTCTACAGAATTTCACCTACTCGCTGTTTGGCGCATAAAAAAACCCTTGCCGGCAAAGGCAAGGGTTAGACCAACTACCCGACCGCCAACCTAGGCAGCCAGACATTTTTACATAGGTACAACACGTGTAGGACCGTTGCCGCTAATCATGCGCACACGCTGTCCGGGACTGATGTTTACGTCAGCCGCCTGGGCAACCACACGTGTTTCACCATTATCCAGACGCACCACGATTTCCAAACCCTGAGTTTTACCCACCTGGTTTTCTACAGCGTTACCCGCCAAGGCACCTAGCAAACCACCACCTATGGTAGCCAGTACATTGCCACGACCGCCGCCTATCGTGCTACCTGCCACGCCACCTAGGGCACCGCCCGCCAGTACGCCAGCACCAGAGGTTTTATCCTTCTGAATGGTCACTGGACGCACAGACTCTACAGTGCCAATACGCACGATTTGTTCGCGTTGAGCCTGACCATACGAGTAGACCGATGACGACGCGTTATCGTTAGCGCAACCGGCCAGCACAGCAGCTACGCCTAATACACCAACCAGTGCTACTTGACGAACTGTACGTTTAACAACAAATGAACTCATGGAGTGACTCCTTAAAGGCTGACTAGCCTGATAACTCTATACTGAACTACTTACCCAACGCAGGCATCGTGCAAGCTTAAGCCGTAGTTACGACCCAAGGAGCCTTCGATGTCAGCCAACGTGGGACTATGATTTTGCGGCCCCTTAGAGGCAATTTTAAAACCCCCCATGACATTCGCCAAGCGACAGGCATCCAAAAGCGACCAGTGACGAGTTAAACCATACAACAAACCCGCGCGATGCGCATCACCACAACCAGTAGGGTCAACCACCTTGTCCACTGCCGCAATGTGAATGGCTGTTTCCTGATCGCCTTGGTAGACCAAGGTATCGGCCCCTCCACACGTCACAATCACAGCCTGCATAGTCTGGGCGATCTCGCTTAGACTACGACCGGTACGCTGGACGATGATGCTGGCTTCATATTCATTGGCCGTCAGTATGTTGGCTAGCGCCATCATTTCATTGAGGTCATCGCCTGAAAATAAGGGCATGGCCTGGCCCAAATCAAAAATAAAAGGCGTGCCCTGCGCATGCAGACGCCGCGCATGGGCAAACATACCGTCTTTGGAGTCCGGAGCAACGATGGCCCAAGCCGCCTTGTGCCCGCTTAAGTCATTTTCAGCCGAGCGCATCATAGCGCCTGGGTGAAAAGACGCAATCTGGTTATTGTCCAAGTCGGTAGTGATAAAGCACTGGGGCGTGTACATGTCGGGCAGCACGCGTATCAAGCTGGTGTCTATCCCAAGTTGCTGCATATGCAGCAGGTAATCGGCAGCATCACTGCCTACAGTGCCCACAGGCACCGGATTACCACCTAACAAACGCAGGTTGTACGCTATATTTCCAGCGCATCCGCCGTATTCCTTACGCATACTAGGCACGAAAAAAGAAACACTAAGCGCCTGTATATTGGCAGGCACTATGTGGTCCTTGAAGTGCCCTTCAAATACCGTGATGGTGTCAAATGCCACCGAACCACAAATCAAAACCTTGTCTGACATGAAATACCTTATGGAAAAAATTTACGTACCTGAAAGCCATTGATATTCAGGCCATTCAAAGCGATCGGCAGGCGCAAGACCTTTTCGGTATTCGCCGCGAAAGGCTGTTGTCGTTCAGCCTCGGTCAGGTAGATGTCGGGTCCTATGTTTTTTCGGACCTGTAAGGTCCCGGAGAAATCATTCAGATCCAGCTCTAGGGTGGGCCATTCTTGCGGCTTGCTATAGGTATTGCGCAAGGTCAGTTGCAGCAGCATGGCGCCGCCCTGTTCCCCTGGAGCCTGCTTCTGTGCGCTTAGGCCCGCCCCTGCAATAGTAATTAGGTCTATACGACGGGAATAGGCCACTGTGCAATTTAGCTCGGCGCAGGCGCGCTCTAACATGGGTCGCAGCGTAGGAGCCTGACTGGCGATTTGTGCTCGATAGACATAAACCAACTGTGCCACTAATACCACGGCGGCAATCAATATGGCCACACGCCATAACAGCGCAACTGCCTGACCCAGGCCGCTACGGGCGTCTGCGCCGGCAAACTGTGGCGCCCGACCCGAGGTGTTAGTGCCCGCGCCAGGACGGGCATCTACATAAATAGGCTCAACAGGAATATCACCAATACGCCTATGCACCACGGATACTGTAGGGAATTCGTGGTCAGCTACAGAGTCGTCCATCCTGAACGCAGGCTCAACGCCAGGCGGCGCATCATCGTCGCCCACACGAAAATCGGGTTCAGGTTGGGCCGTGCTGGCCGTGGCATGGCCAGCTGGAACGGTAAATACCGGCTCAGCATCAGCGGTGTCTGACGTATTAACGTCAGTGGGCACATAAGGCGTTGACTGTGCACTAGCTTGTCTGTGGCGCACCACCATGGGCGGCGCCGCTGGCGTGGATGCTGCTGCAATAGGAACGGATGATGAGGCGACAGGAAGAGGCGTTACTGCCGCCATCGCTTGCCTGGTCGTGGCAGAAACTGTCGATGAAGGCTCAGGGATCGGCACAGACTGAGTTACAGCCGCGCCAGACCCCTGGTCTGTACCAGAGACCACGGCCTCGAAACCATCAAAAATAGTCGCACAATTAATGCAACGGATATAGCCTTTCCGTAACTGCAACTGTTCCATACTGACCGGAAAAGTTGTCCCACATTGTGGACATTGTGTATTCAGATTCATTACGTATCGACTATCGCCCTTATCTTAGCCAGCTTTAC
>JAGOAJ010000042.1 GCA_017983955.1 Burkholderiaceae bacterium | reverse complement strand
GGTTGAATTTCATCAGGCTTTAGGCGTGCTGGTGGGCGAGGAAGGCAAGGGTATAGCCACCTTGGCCAGGATGGCATCGTTTACCCGTCTGGACTGTGTGTTGGGCAGTACGGCCTTGCTGCGTCAGGCCGTAGTACAGGCAATACACCACTGTCGATATCGTCACGCCTTTGGTCGTTTGTTGATAGCTCACGAACTTATGCAAAGCGTCTTGCTGGACTTGGCACTGGAAAGTGAGGCTGCCACTGTGCTGGCTATGCGCATAGCTTCAGCTTTTGATCAGCCCGACAGCCCACTAGAGTTGGCTTTTCGCCGCATACTCACGCCAGCGGCCAAGTTCTGGATAGCGAAGCGCACCATAGAGGCCACCGCCGAGTGCATGGAAGTCTGGGGCGGTAATGGGTATATCGAAGATGGTCCCATGGCGCGTTTATATCGCGAGGCGCCAGTCAACTCGATTTGGGAAGGATCGGGCAATATTATGTGTCTGGATGTGCTGCGTGGCCTGGCACGACACCCTGATCAGGCTCAGGCTTTGGCCGACTATCTGATGGATGGAAGCAATAGCGAGCCTATGCTGAAATCTCGTGTATCAGGCCTGCAAGCTGTACTGGCTAAGTCCGACTCGGAGCCACAGGGGGCTGCGCGTTACGTGGCGCAGGAGATTGTTTTACTGACCCAAGCGGTGCTGTTGCTTAGGTATGCACCGCCAGATGTATCTTCGGCGTTTGTGCAGAGCCGTTTTTCCAGTGATAGTGGTCGCGTCTATGGCGTTTGCAGGCAGGCGACGGCATCCCTAGCCATACTGGCGCGGTCCTGGCCTTACGACAGCAGCTATCCGGCGCCTAGGGATTAACCGCCAGTGACAAGGCGCTGGCGGACTCTATAATGATAGCCCTAGCTTCTGCTGGGGTTTCTTCATATCGTCTGGTGAATAGCTTGTATTGTTTCTTTGGTTTAGCGTCGTCAGGCCAGGCGCCATTTTTGATGAAAACCGTGCTGCGTCGGGCACTGTTAGTGGGCGCGGTCGCGTTATTGAGCGCTTGCTCGCGTGTGCCGGTCAATAGTCCGCATGCCCAAGGCAGCGAACAAGAAAATGTCTTGTACACCGCCTTTAGCCAGCGTTCGCCCAAGTACTTGGACCCGGCCAGCTCTTATTCCACAGACGAAACGCCGTTTACTTATTCTATTTATCAGCCACTGTATGGCTATGATTACCTGCTTAGGCCATATACCTTAGTGCCGCAGGCTGCAGCGGCCATAGGCGAGCCAGCGTATTTCGATGCCCAGGGCCGGGCGCTAGCTAGTGAGGTTCCTGGCGAACAAGTCGCTTTTAGTATTTACGATATTTCGATTAAGCCGGGGCAGTTATTTCAGCCGCACCCGGCCTTTGCGCTAGATAGCACGGGTGGACCCAGTTACTGGCCTTTGCAGGCCAGTGACCTGGAAGGCAAGTTCGGCATTACCGATTTCCCCCTGACTGGTACGCGTGAACTGACCGCGCATGACTATGTATATGGCTTGCGTCGTCTGGCCAGCCCGCGTGTCATTTCCCCCATCTATAGCATATTGGCAGAACACATCGTTGGTATGCGCGCTTATGGCGATCAGCTTAAGCAACATGACCAGATACTGCGTGAACAAGGCCGTGAAGACGAGCTTCGGGAGTGGCTGGACTTGCGCCAGTCTGGCTTCGAGGGCGTGCAGGCGCTGGACGAGCACACCTTGCGCATACGCGTTATAGGCAAGTACCCGCAGTTCAAATACTGGCTGGCGATGACATTTACTGCCCCTGTGCCCTGGGAGGCCGATCGCTTCTACCAGCAGCCTGGCATGGCCCAGCATAACTTTTCCCTGAATACCTGGCCTGTGGGTACCGGACCTTATATGTTGACCGAGTCCATACCCAACCGCCGCCATGTATTGCAGCGCAATCCCAATTACGCGGGCTCGCCTTATCCCTGTAAGGGTGACCCCTCTGACCAGGCCGAAGGTCTGCTGGATGATTGCGGCAAGCTAACGCCTTTTATTGATCGCATCGTATTTTCCTTGGAAAAGGAAAGCGTGCCCCTAATGGGTAAATTTATTCAGGGCTACTACGATATTCCTGAAATTGGCCGTGGGGATTATGGTGTCGCGATGCGCGTGGCTGCTGGCGATTCGGCTGAAAAAGCCTCTTTGTACAAGGAGCATGGCATACAGTTGCGTAGCTCCACCGAGGCGCAGGTGTCTTACCTGGGATTTAACTGGCGTGACCCTGTGGTGGGCAAAGGCGATACCCCACAACAGCAAGAAAAAAACCGCAAATTGCGCCAGGCGATCAGCATAGCCTTTAACTGGGAACAGTTCGTTTCTATTTTTCAGAACGACGAGGCCCAGGTTGCTTACGGGCCGGTACCTCCTGGCATACCGGGTTACCAGGACCTACCTGCAGGGCTTAACCAGCAGGTTTATACCTTGTCAGGCAAGCAAGCGGTACGTCGGTCTTTGGACGAGGCGCGTGAACTGTTGGCACAGGCTGGTTACCCTGATGGTCGTCATGCAGATACTGGCAGACCGCTAATCCTCTATTTTGATTCGGCGGGCGGCATGGGTTCCAGCGCCATGCTGGATTGGATGCGCAGGCAGTTGGCAGCCATCAATATTCAGCTGGAAATACGCGCCACCGACTACAACCGCTTTCAGGACAAAATGCGCCAAGGTAGCGCCCAGATGTACATGTGGGGTTGGGTAGCCGACTACCCTGATGCCGAAAATTTCCTATTCCTATTGTATGGACCTAACGCCAAGGCCGATAACGGCGGGGAAAATGCATCCAATTACCAGAATCCGGAGTTTGACCGGTTGTTCGAGCGTATGCGCTATTTAGATGATGGCCCTGAAAAGGTTGAGCTGGTGCACCAAATGGTTGCTGTGGTCCAAAAAGACGCACCTTGGATGTTCGGCTACTTCCCCAAGTCTGGCGGCGCCTATCAGGGCTGGGTGGCCAATGCCAAGCCTACCCAGATGGTGCGTAATACCTTGCAGTATTACCGGCTGGACCCTGCCTTGCGGGCACGTCAACTGGGAGGCTGGAATGTGCCCGTGTGGTGGCCGCTATGGGCAGCGGGTGGCTTGCTGCTGGTGATAGGCCTACTGGCTTGGCGGGTTGCTGTGCGCCGTGACCGGGCAACAGCCTTGGGCAATCAGGACAGGGGGAGTACATGACGGGCTATATCATTCGGCGCATACTTTATGGCTTCTTGATTTTACTGGGCGTTAACTTACTGACTTTTGTGCTGTTTTTTGCTGTGAACACTCCTGACGACATGGCGCGCTTGTCCATAGGTGGACAGCGTATCAGCCAGGAAGCCATCGAAAAATGGAAAGTAGACCGTGGCTACGATAAACCGCTGTTTTTTAATACCGAGGCCCAGGGCGCCAAACAGTTAAGCGACACGATATTCTTTGCCCGCTCTGTGCCCTTGCTGCGCTTTGATTTTGGTTTCTCTGATGAAGGCCGTGACATTACCCATGAAATAGCCACCCGCATGGGCCCTAGCCTGGCCCTGGCTTTACCCACCTTTGCGCTAGGCCTGCTGGTTAGCGTGTCCTTTGCCCTGATGCTGGTGTTTTTCAAGGGCACACGATTGGACTTTGCGGGCGTCGTGGTGTGCGTGGTGCTGTTGTCTATTTCGGGGCTGTTCTACATCATTGCCGGCCAGTGGCTGTTTGCCAAAGTCTTGCGCTGGGTGCCCTATTCAGGCTTTGTCGATGGTTGGGGCAGCATACGGTTTTTGGTATTGCCTGTGCTAATCGGCATTGTGTCGGGTTTGGGTGCCGACGGGCGGTTTTATCGCACGCTGTTTCTGGAAGAGTCCAGTAAAGACTATGTGCGCACGGCTCGCGCCAAGGGCTTATCCGAGCGCATCGTACTGTTTAGGCATATTTTACGTAATGCCTTGTTGCCCATATTGACGGGGACTGTGTCGGCCATACCCTTGCTCTTTATGGGCAGCCTGATTTCCGAGTCATTTTTTGGGATACCTGGCTTGGGCAGCTACACCATAGACGCCATCAACGCCCAGGATTTTTCTATAGTGCGTGCCATGGTGTTTTTAGGGTCGGCCTTATATATCGTCGGGCTGGTATTGGCCGATATTTCCTACACCGTGGCTGATCCACGCGTACGGTTCGAGTAGCCCATGCCTAGCTTCGTATTTCTGTGGACTGACCTTTTTGTATTTGCCATGGTGTTGGGCGTATTTATTTACGGCATCAGGGTAAGTCGCAGCCAGGCCTTGCGTTCGGCCTGGTCCAGTGTGGCGCGTACGCCATCGGCCATGTGTGCCGCTGTGATCCTGGCGTGCTTTGTGTCGCTGGGCGTACTGGATTCCGTGCACTACCGGCCCTTGCTGCCTGCCGTTGTAGATGCGCCTGGGGGCCAAGCGCCAGTGTATTCACCCGTTTTACGTTCTGCTCTGGACGATCTGCTGTCGTTGACCCAGTTGGTGAACCGTGAAAATACCTATTCTGCGCCCTTGGCCGTGCGTCAATTCACCAAGGAAACTGAACTGATCGATGGCCAGCCTGTACGTGACTTTCCACGTTTGAAATACGCAGGCACCCGTTTACAGGACGAAGCTGACCGGCAAGTCGACATTTACCAGCGACTAGCTTGGGGTGTGGTTGCAGGTTTGGGGGCGTGTCTGTTGATGGCTGGCTTGATCACTGTGGGCCATATGCGCCGTGACCGTGGTCTGGGCAAGGCCTGGGCGGTCTGGTGGCAGGGCCTTACGGATGTGCCCTGGCGACCTATGTGGCTGACCTTGTGCACAGTGTTGTTGTTGTTTTCCTGCGCCTTGGCCCTAAGCACCAACTACCATGTCTTGGGCACGGATCGCACAGGTAACGATGTCTTATGGCAATCCATCAAAGGCATACGTACGGCCTTGGTCATAGGTACTTTGACTACGGTGGCCATGCTGCCGCCCGCCTTGACGTTGGGCATAGCCGCCGGCTATTTCAAAGGCAGGGTAGACGATATTATTCAATATATATACACCACCCTGACGTCCATACCCGGCGTGTTGTTGATTGCGGCCTGTGTACTGATGATGCAGGTGTATATAGACAACAATCCCAACCTATTTGATACCGTAGCCGCCAGGGCTGATTTGCGTTTGTTCCTGCTGTGCATGATCTTGGGTTTGACCGGCTGGGCAGGCTTATGTCGCCTGCTACGCGCGGAAACCTTGAAATTACGTGAGCTGGAATATGTGCAGGCGGCGCGGGCTTTTGGGGTCAGCCATTGGCGAATTATGCGCCGTCATTTGTTGCCCAATGTGATGCACATTGTCATGATTACTATGGTGTTGCAGTTTTCCGGCCTGGTGCTGTATGAAGCCGTGTTGTCCTACCTAGGCATAGGCGTGGACCCCAGCACGCCATCATTTGGCACCATGATAGATGCGGCGCGCCTTGAGATGTCGCGCGATCCGATGATATGGTGGAATTTATTGGCGGCTTTTGTGTTTTTACTGGCCCTGGTCCTATCGGCCAATATTTTTGCCGATGCCGTGCAGGATGCATTTGATCCGCGTACCCGTCGCCTGCGCCTGCCACGACTACCCAATGTCCAGCCTCAAAAGGACACGCCATGACTGCCGCGACACCATGTAATGACAGCAGCGATATCGTGTTGTCGGTTGATGAGCTTACCGTCAGGATAGCCAGTGACGCGGGCATCGTAGAGGCGGTTCAATCGCTGGACTTATGCATAAGGCGCGGTCAGACTTTCGCGCTGGTGGGTGAGTCCGGCTGTGGCAAAAGCATGACAGCCTTAGCCTTGCTGCGTTTGCTGCCGGACGCGGGCTGGATAGCGGGCGGTAGCGTCTATCTGGGCGACACAGAATTGAATCGCTTGCCCGAACATGGCATGCGCCGGATACGTGGCGGGGGCATAGGGATAATTTTCCAGGAGCCTTCAACCAGTCTGAACCCGGTAATGAATATAGGGCGTCAGCTTGAAGAAACCCTGCGCGCCCACACCAGCTATCGTGGAGCGGCCTTACGCGCACGCGCTTTGTGGTGGTTGGAACGTGTCGGCATACCCGATGCACGTAAGCGCGTACATGATTACCCGTTTCAGTTTTCTGGCGGCCAGAAGCAGCGCATCATGATCGCGATAGCCCTGGCAGCCGAACCGCGCCTGCTGGTGGCGGATGAGCCGACTACTGCCTTGGATGTGACTGTGCAGGCCCAAATTCTGGATCTACTGGCTGATATACAGCAAGAGATGGGTTTGGCGATCTTGCTGATTACGCATGATCTGGCGGTGGTCAAGAACGTGGCCGATCATGTGGCTTTGATGCGTGCCGGTAAGATTTTGGAAACTGTGGATGCCGCGACATTTTTTGCGGCCCCCGATCATCCTTACGCACGGCAGTTGATTGCCGCTGTTCCTAACTTCGCCAAGCGCGGCCATCGCCTATCGGCCCCGGCACCTGATCCTGATCAGCCAGCGACACCAGAAGTTATGATGTCATCCATTCCCAGGCAGCCCGTCACGCCTCAAGGTGCGCCTTTGCTGTCTGTCAGGGACTTGTCCGTGGCTTATCGTCAGCAGGGCGGCTTATGGAGCAAGCGAGCGCCGGCTGTCCAGGTGGTCAATGGTGTGTCGTTTGATTTATATGCGGGGGAAACCTTGGCCTTGTTGGGCGAGTCCGGTTGTGGGAAAACCACCGTCGCCAAGGCATTGTTGCGCTTACTTGAAAAACAGGCCGTAGTAGGTGGCCAGGCATTGCTGGGCGACCAGGATATCCTCAAGGCGCACGGGGCGCGTTTACGTCAATTGCGCCAGTCAGTTCAAATTGTGTTCCAGGATCCGTATGCGTCACTGGACCCGCGTATGCCAGTGGGTGAAATTCTAGATGAAGGGCTTGCCGCATTGCGCCCTGATAGATCACGGGCCGATAGGTCATTGGCCATACGGGGTTTACTGGATCGCGTGGGCTTGCCAGCCAACACCACCGACCGTTATCCCCACGAATTTTCCGGGGGCCAGCGTCAGCGTATTGCGATAGCGCGCGCCCTGGCGGTTGAACCAGCGGTCCTGATTTGCGATGAGCCTACCTCGGCACTGGATGTATCCGTGCAGGCGCAAATCCTGGATTTACTGAATGACTTGCAGCGCGAGTTCAATATCGCCTATCTCTTTATCACACATAATTTTGGCGTGGTCGAATACTTATCTGACCGTATCGCCGTCATGTACGAAGGTAAGTTTGTCGAGATGGCGGATACGGCAACGGTGTTGGCTGCGCCTGCTCACGCCTTGACGCGACGTCTATTAGAGGCGGTTCCCCGCTTTTAGCAGGACCAGGCTATATAATTGTTTTCAGCGTTGCGCAATTTGTGCAAGACTGGCTTCACTGGTCGGACGCGCTTTGGTTTGGATGTTATGTCATTAAAAGTATTTGATCTTTATTGCGATCAGGGCCATGTGTTCGAAGGTTGGTTCGGGTCTGCAGATAACTACGACACGCAGCGGGAGCAGGGTTTAATCAGCTGTCCCGTGTGCGCTAGCCATGTCATCGGTAAAAAGCTGTCCGCTCCCAGGCTTAATGTCAGCCATCTACGCAACCTATCTGTGGACCCTGCTGCCCAACAGCAGACTAGCGTTGCCGCATCCGGGCCGTCTACGCAGACCTCGGTGGCGCAACTACAGGCGGCCGTATTTAGACACTTTCGTGAACTGGTCAGCAAAACAGAGAATGTTGGGCCGCAGTTCACCAATTTGGCGCGCAGCATGCACGAAGGTGATACGCCAGCGCGGCCTATACGCGGCACGGCTACCGAAGACGAACGTCAGGAATTGGTCGAGGAGGGCATTGCAGTCATGCCCATACCCGAATTTTTGGATGATGACCGCCTGCAATAGTGCATTTAAGTGGCGGTCATTCCAGCTGGCCGGTTTACATGACGCGGCTGCGGTACTCGTGAGTGCGTGTATCGATTTCGATTTTGTCGCCGATTTCACAAAACAAAGGTACGCTGATATCCTTGCCTGTGGTAAGTTTAGCGGGCTTTAGGACCTTGCCCGAGGTGTCGCCACGTACGGCAGGTTCGGTGTAATCGATTTCCCTGACAACAATGGTGGGCATTTCTACCGATATGGCTTTGCCTTCGTAGAACACGACTTGCACTTCCATGTTTTCTTCCAGATAGCTTAGGGCGTCGCCCATGCTGTCGGCTTCAACTTCGTACTGGTTGTATTCTTCATCCATGAACACATACATGGGATCAGCGTAGTACGAATAGGTGCATTCCTTGCGGTCGGGTGCCACCACGGTGAATTTTTCGTCGGCTTTGTAGACGGATTCGCTGGGCGAACCGGTCAGCAGATTCTTGAATTTCAGTTTTACAACAGCCGAGTTACGACCTGACTTGTTGTATTCAGCACGTTGTACAACCAGTGGATCGTTGCCCACCATAATAACGTTACCCACGCGCAATTCTTGTGCGGTTTTCATATCTTAAAAAACTCCGGATTAAATTGCTCCACCAGATGTCACTGTAGGACCGGAGCATAATTTTAGCTAGCCCAGTATTTTAACCTGTTCGCTGCATTTGCGTGCAAAAAGTGATCAGGTTTGTGGCTAAGTCGTCTTGAGCGGTCAGTGCGGCCGTAAATTTTTGACTGGAAGCCTGCCATGAGTGCCAGCGATCAGGTTGTAGCGCCAGGGTGAATTCACTGCTAAATGTCTTTGCTTGGCCGGTGTTCCAGTGCGTCATCAACTGGGCGATGTTGGCCGGATAGCCACTGCGTTTTAACCAGGCTTGCAGCTTGACCAGATGGGCGTCTTCGTCCTGATGGTAAATTTGCCAGATCAGGGGTTTGCCTGCCCACAAAGCACGCACCAGGCTGTCTTCGCCGCGCACAAAGTTCAGGTCGCTAGACCAAAGCAGACGGTCAAAGGCCGGTTGGTCCGTGAATGGTATCCGGCATAGGTGCACATGGTCTGTGGCGCCGCTATCCAGGCCTGGATAGACGCCCGCAGGAGCCAGTACAACTGTCGGCCTAGGGTCCTTGGCCAAACTTGCCAGCAAGCCAGGCACAGGCGCGTCAGGATAGCAAAACAGCAGCACTTGGCGGGCTCCTAGCCGTAGAGCCTGCAGGGCGTGCGTGTCTAGCCCCAGGTCATGCAGTAATTGCCAGCGCTGTTCTGTTTGGCTTAACCACTGATCGCGTTCTTGCAGCAAATTAGTTTCGCGTAGCAGACCGCCAGTGGCCTGGGTGAAACCTGGAAAGAAAAAGTATTTTTTCAGACCATGGTCCTGTACCGAGGGTAGGGCATGACAGGATTCGACCCAGGATTCGGCGCTTAGGTATTCCAGGTTGATCCATAGGCTGTGCTGCTGGCGCATGGCCTCTATAAAGGCCGGTGGCGGGTCGCAGGCAAAGGCTTCGATAACGATGGGATGAGGGCGCAATGACGGCGCTGCCGCGCTCCAGTGCACTATGTCAATACTGGCCAGGGTTTGTGTGGCTAGCTGCGGATCTATGGCAGCGGCAATACGATGGAAACTGTGCAGGTCGTCTACCCACAGGCGTACCCTGTCGGTTGTAGCGTGGGCCGCTAATTGCCTGGCCAATCGCCAGCACACGCCTATATCACCGAAATTATCGACGACACGGCAAAAGATATCGAATGACAGTGGGGGTAGGGCCATGCGCTTGGCGTGCTGGGCAATTAGTGAAACTGGACTGGGTCCATAACGGTTTCATCGGGTAGTTCGGGGTGCTCCATTTCACCGGCGGCATTGGGGAAGCTGGGAGCGCCGCAGTCGTCGCAAAATTCAGCGGGATAGAGTCCGGGCAAACGGCGAACTTCAGACAGGCCAAGCTCTTTGAGCAGGGCGGTGATTTCGTCAGGCACAGCAATGTGATCTGAGTCCATCATTTCGGGTAGGGCTTCTTCTTTGCTAAGCACTGGCCAGATGCATCCATAGACCACATGGTTGTTATGACGGGTGCTAAAGCCTACGCGATATTCCTGGGTTGTGGTTTCGCCACAGCCCACGATAACGGCGCGTAGTTCGTCTGGCGGCAGGTTGGCGGCCGTTTGCAACCAGGTCACTGCTGCTTTCAGGGCCATGGGCCGGATGCGACGGTCGGCTTCGCGGTTGTTATTGTAAAAGGCGTCTGGCAATAGGTATTCGGACTGGCAGCCAGTAAACATGGTGGCCAGCGTGGTAGTGGCGATTTGGCTCCATAGGTTTAGACTGTCGGTGCGGGTGGGTAAAGGCTTGGACTGTTCGGCTTGCCAGCGGAACAAGGGGGCGCCCTTGGGTACCACAACGACGCCGACAATAAAGCGTGCGTCGGCCAACATACCATCTTCGTGCGGCGGTTCGCCGACGATAGTGGGCTCGGCGGTTCCGCCCAAGGCCTGTAGCGCGAGGCGCTGGGTCCATAGCCGGGTCTCATGGAACGATTGCGGCATCTGGTCGAAATTGACCAATTGCGGGATCAAAGCTAGTTTGGCGCCCTCGGCCAGCACGTTGGATTGCAGCCCTGCAGCCAACTGCTGTTGCTGCTTGGCGTCCAGCAGACCATCGGGCAGACGGTAGCGTGTCCAAGCCACAATAGGGGCCGAAATCAATAAGGCATCATAGTCTTGGCCGTCCTGCTGAATCAGGGCTGATTCCGAGCAGGTCTCAGCATGCTCAAACAGGATTTCATAGCCTTCCAGTTCACCTGCCAACATATAGTCCAGTACGGATTCTACGGTTTTATTTTTGCGGCCTAAAAGCAGCTTATTCAGCAAGGCATCCAGCAGGTTCTCCCAGTGCAGGTCTTCCAGGCGGCTGCCTGACAGAGTCAGCGCCTGGACTAGCATCAGCAGGCGCTGAGCATCGCGGGTCAGACGGGGTAGTGAGGTATCAGACATACGCGGCAATTAAAAAATCGGTTGGGGGTTCTAGTGTAACGCTTGAGCCCATAAAAAAACTCCCGACAACGCTGCCGGGAGTTTATAGCCAGCCCACGCCCCAGGGCGCGGTAGTAAGCTTAGACGCTGACGGAGTCGGCAATTTCCTTGAAGTCTTCGATTTGATCGAAATTCATGTAGCGGTAGATTTCGCTGCCATGTGCATCCAGCAGGCCCATGTCCTTCATGTATTCTTCTTTAGTAGGAATACGGCCCAGACGTGAGCAAATAGCAGCCAGTTCAGCCGAGCCCAAGAACACGTTGGCGTTTTTACCCAGACGGTTGGGGAAGTTACGGGTGCTGGTGGACATGACGGTTGCGCCTTCGCGTACCTGTGCCTGGTTACCCATGCACAGCGAACAGCCTGGCATTTCCATGCGTGCGCCTGCGCCGCCCAGAATCCCATAGTGGCCTTCTTCGGTGAGCTGTTTCTGGTCCATCTTGGTGGGTGGAGCCATCCAGAGCTTGACCGGTATATCGCGTTTGCCTTCCAGCAGCTTGGAGGCTGCACGGAAGTGACCGATATTGGTCATGCAACTGCCAATGAACACTTCGTCTATGACGGTGCCGGACACTTCAGACAGGGTTTTGACGTCGTCGGGATCATTGGGGCAGGCTACGATGGGCTCGTGTACGTCGGCCAGATCGATTTCAATGATGGCGGCGTATTCGGCATCGGCGTCGGGTTGCATTAACTGCGGATCGGCCAACCAGGCTTCCATGGCCTTGATGCGGCGGCCCAGCGAGCGTTCGTCTTCGTAACCGTTGGCTATCATCCATTTCAGCAAGGTAATGTTGCTGTTGATGTATTCGATGATGGGTTCTTTGTCCAGGTGTACTGTGCAGCCTGCAGCCGAACGTTCGGCGGATGCATCGGACAGTTCAAATGCCTGTTCAACCTTGAGGTTGGGCAAGCCTTCGATTTCCAGTATGCGACCCGAGAAAATGTTTTGCTTGCCTTGCTTCTCGACTGTCAGCATGCCGTTACGTATGGCGTACAGCGGGATGGCGTTGACCAGGTCGCGCAGCGTGACGCCGGGCTGTAGTTCACCCTTGAAGCGCACCAGCACCGATTCCGGCATGTCCAGAGGCATAACTCCTGTGGCAGCAGCAAAAGCCACCAGGCCAGAGCCTGCAGGAAAGCTGATGCCTATAGGGAAGCGAGTGTGCGAGTCGCCGCCAGTGCCTACGGTATCAGGCAGCAACATGCGGTTCAGCCACGAGTGGATAATGCCGTCGCCGGGGCGCAGCGAAATGCCGCCACGGGTGCTGATGAAGGCTGGTAGTTCGTGGTGGGTTTTTACGTCCACAGGTTTTGGATAGGCGGCGGTATGGCAAAAGGATTGCATGACCAGATCGGCCGAGAAGCCCAGACAAGCCAGATCTTTGAGTTCGTCGCGTGTCATGGGGCCAGTAGTGTCCTGGCTGCCCACTGATGTCATGCGTGGCTCGCAATAAGTGCCTGGACGTACGCCTGTGCCTTCGGGCAGTCCGCAGGCGCGGCCCACCATTTTCTGGGCCAGGGTATAGCCTTTGCCGGTATCAACAGGGCTGACGGGCAGGCGGAACTGTGTGGACAGCGGCAGATTCAAGGCTTCGCGGGCGCGGGCGGTTAAGCCACGGCCTATGATCAGGGGGATACGGCCGCCAGCGCGTGCTTCGTCAAACAGTACGTCGGACTTGACTTGGAATTCGGCGATGATTTTGCCGTCTTTCAGGGCCTTGCCTTCGTAGGGGCGCAGTTCAATCACATCGCCCATATGCATTTGCGACACGTCCAGCTCGATAGGCAGCGCACCGGCATCTTCCATAGTGTTATAGAAAATAGGGGCAATCTTGTTGCCCAGACAGACACCGCCAAAGCGCTTGTTGGGTACAAAGGGGATATCTTCGCCGGTAAACCACAGTACCGAGTTGGTGGCCGATTTACGTGACGAACCTGTGCCGACCACATCACCTACGTAGGCAATGATGTGACCTTTTTCTTTCAGGCTTTCCAAGTATTTGATGGGGCCGATTTTACCGGGTTCATCAGGGGTGATGCCGTCGCGCGGGTTTTTCAACATGGCCAGAGCGTGCAGCGGGATATCCGGGCGGCTCCAGGCGTCGGGTGCTGGCGACAGATCGTCAGTATTGGTTTCGCCAGTGACTTTAAATACGGTTAATGTCAGGCTTTCTGGTACTTCAGGGCGGCTGGTGAACCATTCGGCGTCGGCCCAGCTTTGTAATATGGCCTTAGCGTAGGTGTTGCCCTTGTCGGCTTTGTCCTTGACGTCATGGAACGCATCAAAAACCAGCAGGGTTTTTTTCAGGGCTTCGGCGGCGACAGGCGCCAGCGTGTCATTGTCCAGCAGGTCGATCAGGGGGGTAATGTTGTAGCCACCCAGCATGGTGCCCAACAGCTCGGTGGCTTGTTCTGGGCTAATCAGCGAGCATACTTCCTTGCCCAGGGCCACGGCGGCCAGGTACGAGGCTTTGACTTGAGCAGCGTCGTCCACGCCAGCGGGAACGCGATGGGTGAACAGATCAACCAGATAGGCTGCTTCGCCAGCGGGCGGAGCCTTAAGCAATTCAATCAGGTCTGCGGTTTGTTGTGCAGATAGCGGCAGGGCAGGAATGCCCAGGGCGGCGCGTTCGGCAACGTGTTGGCGATAGGTAGTCAGCATATTAGGACCCTTGTGGTGGGGAGGCAAAAAATGAGAGGGATGCGCGCTATTGTAAAAGGAAGTGCGAGCAGAATCAAATGTCTTATATCTTATATAAGACTTAAGGCTGGACGATAAGTTCCATGCCCTTGGCAGCGACAGCCAGGGCGGTGTTTACGTCATGTGATGCGCCGGGCTAGACAGCGTGATCAGATCACTAGGTCTTGATATTCAGGGTGCCGGCGCAAGTAAGCCACGGTGTACGAACACAAGGGCTGGACTCGCCAGCCGTTGGTGCGCGCCATATCCAGGGCGAACTTGGTCAGATCGGCAGCAATGCCGCGGCCTGCCAATGCAGGCGGTACTTCGGTGTGTGTCAAAGACAACACATCGCCTTCAAGACGGTAGTCCAACACCGACAGCGCGCTGCCTTCTATCCATTGAAAGCGTTGGCGGTCGGTGTTTTGTTCAATAGCGCGGCTCATGGCAATTCCTGAATGTGGTGATATCTAATAATTGTAAGTGTAGGCGTTCAGATGACATACAGGTTGACGTATTCGTGGACTGGCATCGCTTCAAGGCGGGATAAATCCAGCGACACATCCAGGATTTTCTGTTGCTGTTTGGCAGGAAAGCGGCGGGCCAGATTGATACGGAACTTGTCTTCCAGCAAAGGTATGCCCTGGGCACGGCGACGTCTATGGCCTATGGGGTATTCGCATAAGACTTCATCCAGCGTGCTGCCATCCTGAAATTCCAGCGTCAGGGCGTTGGCAATAGAACGTTTGTCGGGGTCGTGGTAGTCGGCCGTTAGGGCTGGGTCTTCCACGCAGACTATTTTGGCGCGCAAGGCGTCTATCCTGGGGTCGCTGGCTACGGCCTCTTCATAGTCGGATGCTGTCAGTCGTCCAAAGATCAGGGGTACGGCCACCATGTATTGCACGCAATGGTCACGGTCGGCGGGGTTGTTCAGCGGGCCGGTTTTGTCGATGATGCGCATACACGCCGCATGGGTGCGTATGGTTATTTTTTTGATGTCAGCATAGGTCTTGCCAGCCACCTGCAGCGCCTGATGCAAGGTCATGGCAGCCTCGACTGCGGTTTGCGCATGGAATTCTGCTGGGTAGGCTATCTTGAACAGTATGTTTTCCATGACATAACTGCCGTAGGGGCGTTGAAAGCGCAATGGCTGGCCGCCAAACAGCACATCGTAAAAACCCCAGGTTTTGGCGGTCAGTACGGATGGATAGCCCATTTCACCGGTCTGGGCCATCAGGGCCAGGCGCACGGCGCGGCTGGTGGCGTCGCCTGCCGCCCAGCTTTTGCGGCTGCCGGTATTGGGCGCATGGCGATAGGTACGTAAGCTATGGCCATCTACCCAGGCAAGCGACACTGCATTAATGGCTTCGTCTCGGGACAGCCCCAGCAACTGCGCTACCACGGCGGTAGACGCGACCTTGACCAGTATGACGTGATCCAGTCCCACCTGATTAAAGGAGTTTTCCAATGCCAGGCAGCCCTGAATTTCGTGGGCCTTGATCATGGCGCTAAGCACATCGTGCATGCTCAGGGCGGGCTTGCCAGCCGCCACGGCACTACGGGATAGCCAGTCGGTTGTGGCTAGTATGGCGCCCAGGTTGTCAGACGGATGACCCCATTCGGCGGCCAACCAAGTGTCGTTGAAATCCAGCCAGCGCACCATGGCGCCAATATTGAATGCTGCTTGTACAGGATCCAACTGAAACTGAGTGCCGGGAACGCGTGCGCCATTAGGCACAATAGTGCCCGGGACTATAGGTCCCAGTAGTTTGGTGCAAGCGGGGTATTCCAGTGCTTCCAGGCCGCAGCCTAAGGTGTCTATCAGACAGCTGCGCGCGGTATCGCGGGCCAGTTCACTGGTAATGGAGTAATCAAGTACATAGTCGACGATGTCGACCAGCACTTGATCTGGGGCAGGGCGAAGATTGGACACCGGGCCAGACATGATGATTCCTGTGCTGGCCGGGTCTTGAAACTAGCAAGTCTTACTTGCGTTTTTCCAGAGGAACAAACTTCTGGTTATCCGGCCCGACATAGTTTGCCGTGGGGCGGATAATTTTATTGTCGATACGCTGTTCGATAATGTGTGCCGACCAGCCAGCCGTGCGGGCAATAACGAATAGCGGCGTGAACATTGCAGTAGGTACTCCCATCATATGATAGGAAACAGCTGCGAACCAGTCCAGGTTGGGAAACATTTTCTTGGCATCCCACATAACAGTTTCCAGACGTTCGGCGATGTCGAACATTTTGGTGTTTTTCTGTTTGGTGGACAGCTTGCGGGCGACTTCCTTGATGACCACGTTGCGGGGGTCTGAAACCGTATACACCGGGTGCCCAAAGCCTATGATGACTTCTTTGTTGGCTACGCGCGTGCGAACGTCGGCTTCGGCGGCATCGGGCGTGTCGTAACGTTTCTGGATTTCAAAGGCCACTTCATTGGCGCCGCCATGCTTGGGACCACGCAAAGCGCCTATGCCGCCAGCGATGGCGGAATACATGTCGGAACCAGTACCGGCAATGACGCGGGTAGTGAATGTGGACGCGTTGAATTCGTGTTCGGCGTACAGATTCAGCGAGGTGTTCATCGCGCGTACCCAGTCTTCACTGGGTGGCTTGCCGTGTAGCAAGTGCAGGAAGTGACCGCCTATGCTTTCGTCGTCGGTTTGGACGTCTATGATCTGGCCGTTGTGACTGTAGTGATACCAGTACAGCAGGGCAGAACCCAGATTGGCCATCAGACGGTCGGCAATGTCGCGAGCGTCGGGCAGGTTGTGGTCGTCTTTTTCAGGCAGTACGCAACCCAGCACAGACACAGCAGTGCGCATTACGTCCATGGGGTGGCTGGCGGCGGGCAGTGCTTCCAGAGCCAGCTGCAACTGGTTAGGCAGGCCGCGCAGGCTGCGCAGTTTTTCTTTGTAGGCCTTCAGTTCCGTCTTGTTGGGCAGTTTGCCGTGCACCAGCAAGTGGGCTACTTCTTCGAACTCGCAGGTTTCTGCCAGATCCAGGATGTCATAGCCACGATAGTGCAGGTCGTTACCGCTTAAGCCCACAGTACATAGCGCTGTGTTACCAGCAACGACGCCGGATAGTGCAACGGATTTCTTGGCGCGTGGGCCGGGTTTAGCGTCTTTTTTTTCAGAAACAGCCATGGTTTCACCTCGTGAAAGTTATTTCGATTTGCTTTGTTGAAACAGCGTATCTAGGCGGGATTCAAAGTCATGGTAGCCGATGCGGTCATACAGTTCTTCACGTGTTTGCATGCTATCAAGCACGTTTTTCTGGTGACCGTCGCGCCGTATGGCCGTGTATACCGTTTCGGCGGCCTTGTTCATGGCACGGAAGGCAGACAGGGGATACAGCACCATACCTACATCCACACTAGCCAGTTCAGGTACGGTAAATAACGGCGTCTGGCCGAATTCAGTGATGTTGGCCAGTACCGGCACCTTTAGGGCTGACGTGAATTTTTTGTAGGTCTCCAGGTCGTAGGAGGCTTCCGCAAAAATTGCGTCTGCGCCAGCTTCAACACAAGCTATGGCGCGTTCCAGGGCGGCATCCACCCCATCAACGGCAATGGCGTCGGTGCGAGCAATAATAAAGAAGTCACTGTCAGTGCGGGCATCCACGGCCGCTTTGACGCGGTCAGCCATTTCCTGAGTAGTAACGATTTCCTTGCCTGGACGATGGCCACAACGCTTGGCACCGACCTGATCTTCGATATGGCAGGCCGCAGCGCCAAATTTGATCAGGCTTTTAACCGTGCGAGCAATGTTGAATGCCGACGGCCCGAAACCGGTGTCTATATCCACCAGCAATGGCAGGTCGCACACGTCGGTGATGCGCCTGACATCGGTCAGGACATCGTCTAGCGTGTTGATGCCCAAGTCAGGCAGGCCCAGAGAACCGGCCGCAACGCCTCCGCCCGAGAGATAAATAGCTCGGTATCCGGCGCGTTTAGCCAACAGTGCGTGATTGGCGTTGATGGCGCCTATGATTTGCAGGGGTTGTTCTTCCCTTAGGGCTTGGCGAAACTGTGCGCCAGCGGAAGCGATACGGGTCATAGTGGTCTCCGGTAAAGGGTTAGATTATTTCAGCAGGTCTTGCACGCCATCGCGTTCTTCAAGCAGTTCGTTCAGCGTGAAGTCCATGCGTTCGCGCGAGAAGGCGTCGATCTCCAGACCTTCGACACGGGTATATTCGCCGTTGGCAGTGGTGACGGGTACGCCATAGATGATGCCTTCGGGGATACCGTATGAACCATCGGAAGGTATGCCCATGGTGACCCATTTGCCGTTCGAGCCCAGCACCCAGTCGTGGATGTGATCTATGGCGGCATTGGCTGCCGATGCGGCGGAAGACAGGCCGCGTGCTTCGATGATGGCGCCGCCGCGTTTGCCTACGGTAGGAATAAAGGTGTCGCGATTCCAGGCGTCATCGTTGATTATGCCGGTCAGGCTGGCGCCGTTTACCGTGGCGAAACGGAAGTCAGGGTACATGGTGGGCGAGTGATTGCCCCACACCACCAGCTTTTCGATGTCGGCAACAGGCTTGCCTGATTTGGCCGACAGTTGCGACAAGGCGCGGTTGTGATCCAGGCGCAGCATAGCGGTGAAGTTTTTCGCGGGCAGGTCAGGCGCCGACTTCATGGCAATGTAGGCGTTGGTGTTGGCAGGGTTACCCACCACCAGAACCTTGACGTTGCGGCTGGCAACATCATTCAGGGCTTTGCCTTGGGCAGTAAAGATTTGCGCGTTTACTTGCAACAGGTCTTTGCGCTCCATGCCAGGTCCGCGTGGGCGAGCACCTACCAGAAGGGCAATGTCCACATCTTTGAATGCTTCGCGTGCGTCGCTGTGTGCGCTCATGCTTTGCAACAACGGGAAGGCGCAGTCATCCAGTTCCATCATGACGCCTTTCAGGGCGTTCTGGGCTTTTTCGTCTGGAATTTCCAATAGCTGCAGTATGACGGGCTGGTCTTTGCCCAGCATTTCGCCGGAGGCGATACGGAATAGCAAGGCATAGCCGATTTGGCCGGCAGCGCCGGTGACGGCTACACGCATGGCGGGTTTGGACATGGATGAATCTCCCCTAAGAGGTAAAACAAAAATGAGGT
>JAGOAJ010000020.1 GCA_017983955.1 Burkholderiaceae bacterium | reverse complement strand
TTGCTATACTGGCTCCGTTTTCTTGATATGCGGCGGGGGTTCGCTGCGGTCACTTACCAGCATTAAGCTCAACGAGGAGAAACATGAACAAACCCTCCAAAATCGCACTTGCACTTGCTATCGCAGCCATGTCGGCTGGCAGTGCAGTATCTGCGCAAACTATCGATAACTGGCAAAATCCTTACGGCAACGTTTGGAAAAATGGCACCAACGAACTGTGCTGGCGCGACAACTTCTGGACTCCAGCTACCGGCATCGCCGGTTGCGACGGTGTACCAGTTGCCGCCGAAGCTCCAGTTGTTGCTCCTACTTCCAGCAAAGTCGTTCTGAACGCTGACACCTTCTTTGATTTTGACAAAGCCACTATCAAGCCTGAAGGTCGTCAAATTCTGGATCAGGTCGCATCGCAGATCGACACTCTGAATCTGGAAACTTTGATCGCTGTTGGTCATACTGACTCTATCGGTACCGAACAGTACAACCAAGGCTTGTCCGAGCGTCGTGCTAACTCGGTCAAGAACTACCTGGTTACTAAAGGCATCCCTGCCGATCGTATCTATGCTGAAGGCAAGGGCGAACTTAGCCCAGTTGCTTCCAACAAGACTCGTGAAGGCCGCGCACAGAACCGTCGCGTAGAGCTTGAAATTGTAGGCGTTCGCAAATAATACAGTTGTCTTACGTATTATCTTAAACGCTACAATAAGGGCTCCGCATTGCGGAGCCCTTATCCATTTAAGCGTCAGCACTATCATTCTTGCTGCGTTTTCTTTACCGGTATCATCACGCCATGACAGCCAGCGCCACCTCACGGACCGACTACTCCAGCAACGTTGATCAAGCCGAACTTGATAAATTCAGCGCCTTGGCATCACGATGGTGGGATCCCGAAAGCGAATTTAAACCCCTACATGCCATTAATCCGCTACGCCTTAACTGGATTACCCAGCAAGCTGGCGCATTAACAGGCAAGAAGATCCTGGATGTGGGTTGCGGCGGCGGCATACTGGCCGAAAGCATGGCAGTGGCTGGTGCCCAGGTGACCGGCATAGACCTGGCCGAGAAATCACTTAAAGTAGCAAAGCTGCACGGCCTGGAATCCGGCGTCGTCGTAGACTACCAAGCCATTAGCGCCGAACAGTTCGCCGACCAGCACCCTGCCCAGTTCGATATCGTCACCTGCATGGAAATGCTAGAGCACGTACCCGATCCTGGCTCAATCGTTGCCGCCTGCGCCAAACTGGTCAAACCGGGCGGCTGGGTATTTTTCTCTACCCTTAATCGCAACCCGAAATCCTTTCTGTTTGCCATTATGGCCGCTGAATACCTGCTGCGACTATTGCCCAAGGGCACCCACAGTTACGAAAGCTTTATCAAGCCCAGTGAACTTGCCGCATCAGTTCGCCAGGCAGGCCTGGCCATGACGCAAATGGCCGGCCTGGAATACAACCCCATCACCAATCACTACAAAATCAGCGCTGACACCTCGGTAAATTACCTGATGGCCACGCGCCTGGAAAGCTGAGCACTCTATGTCCAAACTGGTTTTATTTGATTTCGACGGCACCCTGGCCGATACAGCACCTGACCTGGCCGAAGCCGCCAACAAACAACGGGCGCGCAAAGGCCTCGCGCCTTTGCCACACCAGGAATATCGCTCTGCCGCCTCGCATGGCGCACGCGGCCTGCTGCAAGTTGGCCTGAATATGGGTACCGATCACCCGGAATACCCACAGTTCCGTCAGCAGTTTCTAGCAGACTACGAAGCAAACATGACAGAGCTAAGCACCCTGTTTGCAGGCGTAGATGATTTGCTGGCCACATTAAAAAATCACGGCTACACCTGGGGCATAGTCACCAACAAGATGGAATACCTGGCCTTGCCGCTGATTCGTCACCTGGGTCTGGCCGACGATTGCGCCGTAACCGTAGGCGGCGACACCACGGCCCACCCCAAGCCCCACCCTGCCCCCTTGCTTTATGCCGCTGAAAAAGCCGGTTTTGCCCCCGAAGATTGCATTTACGTCGGGGACGACGAACGTGACATCATCGCTGGGAAAGCGGCTGGCATGGCAACCATTATTGCCGCCTATGGTTATTGCGGCTCGGAAACCACCATGCTACAAGGCTGGCAGGCCGACGCCATAGCCAACACACCGCAGGCCGTGTGGCCCGCCGTCCAAGCATGGGCTCGCGCAGCAGCCTGATCCACCCCCGACTGCTTTTCTACCGTACAAGACAAACAGGCCGCCATATATTGGCGGCCTGTTTGTTTTTACATGAGCTAGTCGAACTGCACTAAGCCTTAACCGTGTACGTGTGAACCTGCGGCAGTAAATAGCACGTCGGTGGACGAATTCAAGGCCGTTTCAGCAGAATCCTGCAGCACGCCAATAATGAAACCTACCCCCACTACCTGCATGGCCAAGTCATTGGAAATACCAAACAGGCTACACGCCAGCGGTATCAATAACAATGAACCACCCGCAACACCCGATGCGCCACACGCACAAATAGCAGCAACCACGCTTAGCAACAGCGCCGTTGGTATATCGACCACTATGCCCAGGGTATTCACCGCAGCCAGTGTCAGTACCGTAATGGTGATGGCCGCACCTGCCATGTTGATGGTAGCGCCCAAAGGTATCGACACCGAATACGTATCTTCGTCCAGACCCAAACGCTTGCACAACGCCATATTCACCGGAATATTGGCCGCTGAACTACGGGTAAAGAATGCAGTAACACCACTTTCACGCAGGCAGGTAAAGACCAACGGATAGGGATTGATGCGCAGCTTGAAATATACGATAAGTGGATTAACTACCAAGGCGACAAACACCATGCAACCTAACAACACGGCCAACAGACGCGCATAGCCTAGCAAGGCACCGAAGCCCGTCGTGGCAATGGTGGATGCCACCAGCCCAAAAATACCGATAGGCGCAAGGCGAATAACCACCCTGACGATATATGACAAGCCCATGGACACATCAGCCAGCACATCCTTGGTGACGCCATGCGCATGACGCAGCGCTATCCCCAAACCTATGGCCCAAGCCAAAATACCAATATAGTTGGCGTTCAGCAGCGCACGTACAGGATTGTCCACCACGCTCATTAGCAAAGTCTTCAGAACATCAACTATATTGTCTGGAGGATTCAAGGACTCGGCCACCTCTTTGAGCTGTATGGTCAAGGGGAACATAAAGCTGGCCAGAACCGCCACCAGGGCAGCAGCAAAGGTACCCAGCAGATACAACACCAGGATAGGTCCCAAGCTGGTCTGTTGACCCTGTTTGTGGTTAGCAATCGATGCCGCCACCAGAACAAACACCAGTATTGGCGCAACCGCCTTCAAGGCATTAACAAACAGATCGCCCAACAGGCTGACGGCAACCGCGCCAGTCGGGGACAGCCAGGCCAGCAGCACACCAGCCACCAGGCCTATTAAAATCTGCACCACCAAGCTGCCGTTACTGACAAAATGCAGTATCGGGTTTTGCTTTACAGCACTACGACTCATGATCGACTCCGAAAACATGCCATGCGCTGTTGCAAAATCGCCCCACCACGGCCGCTGGGATTTTACCACCGTTAACAACACTGTCTAAATACTCGGTAATACACTATAATTAGTGCTCTGGGGTCGATCCGGCTTCGACGTGGGTCACGAAACAGAGCAGGGCATGTCGAGCACCAGTAAGCTCGTAAATCCACTGGAAAACTATAAACGCCAACGACGAGCGTTTCGCTTTAGCCGCTTAAGGCGGTAAGCCGCTGCACTGATTTGTCTTTGGGTCAGGTAGGGTAAAACTTACAGCAGCGTCATTTACAAAGAATCGGATAGGGTTGGGTCACTCAGCCACTTCTTAAATTGATGTGAATCGCCAAGGAAAGGCCTGTCAGTAGGCATAATCCAAGGTTAAAACTTAAAATTAACTGACTACACATGTAGAACTGCCTGCAGAGGGCTTGCGGACGGGGGTTCAATTCCCCCCGACTCCACCAGCACACACGCTACACCAAGTAGCACTAGACGGGGCCTAACGAAAGTTAGGCCCTTTTTAGTATCCGTTGGTGTAAAGTTTCGTACCAAAATCGCATGTGATTCGCACCGATTTAATTGCTAAAAAGTAACTGTTTTAGTCGGCCCTAGCCGTCCATTGCGCTCTCATATACGATAGCACTCGTATTATCTAGCGAAAGACGGGGGCAGCCATGAGTTATGTGACGTTTGTGAGCGAACTGAACAAAGGCATCGAAGGAGCAATCATTGCATACGACAATAGGAAGGAGCATGGTGGTTGCGTACTGCACCTAAGTCCCCGACCCTACACTATCTTTGTCCCTGCCGAGATCATCGATCACCGAAGGAAGGAAGCGATATCCGCACTGCGAGTGAAAATCCGCTCGCGCAACTGGGAAGACCATCATCTGGCGATAGTACGTGCGGATGACGGGCTGAAATTCGAGGCCGAGGGCGAGCATATGCCCGAGGGGGTTTCGCTGGAAGCAACGATAATTTGACGCCTTCAAACTTATAGAGTTTAGGGCGAGCGATGGGAATCTCGCCATATCAACTGGACGATGCCAGTAGACCAATTCACGCATGACAGAACAGCAATTTCACGTGCTATCCGACCTGATGGGCATTTCCGATCCAGACCGCGACGCAGCGATGGGCATTATTTTCAATAGTGAAGAAGGTAGCGTGACGGCCGAAGAGATAGCCGCCAGGCTGCGACAGGCTGACATGGCCATCCGTGGTGCCTATGTTTTGCATGGGCCAATGGAATTCCGTATCACTGTTGGTCACCGGGACTTTCACCGTGGGCCTGGCGCCATTCAACTTAAAGTAGGCGATATTGTGCGGCTGGTGGCCCAATCCACCGAGCGCTGGGTGCCCGTGCGCGTGACCGCCCTGCCCGCTACGCCGCTGGACTATTATGGTGGGGTAATTACCGAGCAACTGGCTAAAGGCAGCCGTTATCAGGTGGGCAATGGCGTTCGCTTCAGCGAGGATCAGATTATGACAGATATCCCAAGAGCCGCATCACGACGACGCGCTCAATAGCTATCTACGTATAGCTCTGGCATCGGCAAAATTTGATCGATCGGGAGTATAGTTGCTGGGTAGTTAAGAGCTAGGTCGCAGTCACCTGCGAACGCTGCGGCGGAAGTTCGCCAATGCAGCCCGGTTCAGATCTTTCGCTTCCTGCTCAGCATAAGCCCTCTCTCCTGACTCATACGAACCTTCATGCATACAGCTGCTGCGATTCCACTTGCATACGCCGCTACGGCCCGAGGTTTGACCGCCACTTATCGAGGTATTGGGGCCATTTTTTGTAGGACCCAGGTCGAAGAAAGCGCACCCAGAAATAATCGCGCCAAGAAATAGCGCTATGCCGAATCGACTAAACGATTGAATGCTCATCTTGCCCAGACCTACTGAAATGCTATAGCCATTCTTATAGCATGCTGTAGGCAAAGGAGGACGGTATAACGATAAGTACGGCGAGCATCAGGCTGGCCGTAATTAGGATACGAGAATACCCAAGCAAACAAAACCCCCACCAGCAGGTGCCAACCTGGAACTACAGGGTCGTGCACGTACATGGACAGATTTTTGTTCGAGATGACGAGAGGTATGTTCGCGGTTTAGTCGCCCGATTAACCCGCGAACACGAAAGCGCCCAGGATAAGCCCTGGAAAATGACTGATGCTCCGCCAGATTATATCGACACGATGCTTAAAGCTATTGTCGGCATTGAGATCGAAGTGACTCGAATAATTGGCAAATTTAAATTGAGTCAAAACCGGGAAGAAGGCGACCGAACCAGTGCGGGGAATGCTCTGATCAATCAGGGCAACAAGGCCTTGGGGCATGCCATGTTGGACATATAAAAACGCCAATTAAGCCTGCGCTACGCGATCACGACCATCTCGTTTGGCTGAGTACAGCGCTTGGTCAGCCAAGCGAAGTAGACCCTCAAGGCTTTCACCTGGATGACGGTCCGTAGATGTCAGGCCTATGCTGACAGTAACCCCATCGGTCTGACCGACTAAGGACGCACAGCGTTGTGCAACCACTTGGCGAATGCGCTCTGCGGTCGCAAACGCTTGCTCGGAATTTTGACCCGGTATAACAATCCCAAATTCTTCACCACCAATGCGACCAAACAGCTCCTCGGTTCTAAGAGCGCTTATTACTGTTTGGGTGAAAGCACACAGTGCCTTATCGCCTATGCAGTGACCATGCATATCGTTAATTCGCTTGAAGCGATCAATATCGAGCATCAGAACAGCAACCGGTTGGCCATCATATGCGCTACGTTTTAACACGCCGCGACTGCGCTTGATGAACTCACCCCGTGCAAGGACTCCCGTTAGAAAATCGTAATGGGCCGCCTGCGCAAGCTTCGCCACCAAGCTCAAGCGCGACGTATTAATGGCCGCTGCGGCAAGCGGAACGATAGAAATTAAAGCGACTCCCAGTCTTGCAGACGATGTGTACCTTAGGGCGTCATCCGCCAGCGGTCCATCCATTACACCGGATGACGTGGCGATAAGCATCCACGCACAAAAGAAAAGCGTACAAAGCGACGTAAAGAATAAGGTATAGGAAAGTGCACACCACAATAGCGCCGGAACAGCAAATGAAATAGCTCCTGGCCCACCGAAGGCGGCACCGACAGCTAGCGAAAAAGCCAATGTTGCTAAAGGCGCAACTCGCCCGACTTTGCTCTGTGTCACCGTATATTGCTCGGTGACCCGCGCCGCTTCCGATTTCCTGGTTGAAAAGGTAAGAATCACCGGCAGTATCGCCAAATAATTCACAAGCTCACCTGTAAACCAGAACTCGAATCCATGTCGAAACTCCTGATCGAGCAGAACCCAGGCAGACCCAGCGCCTATGATCGCTGCGACTACAGCAGAAAAGGCACAAATACAGAACATGATCAAGACCGACAGTGGTCGACCAAGCACACGCTCTTGATCAGGCAAGCGCTGGTACAAGCCAAACCCAGTGGCAGCTCCTGCCAAATTGGCTAAGGTCATCCAGAACGTTATGAGCAGTTGCCCACCCATAAGCTGATCTGCCACAATGTAAGCAATGGGCGCAGCTATCCATGCAAAACGTGATCTGACCCCAGGGTTGGATAACAACAAGCCCAAAAATACGGCATTCGCTGGCCAGAACGCCGCAAGCAAGCCTATGGGTCGAGTAAAAATACCCAATAAAGCGGCAACAAGAACTGATAAGGCAACAAGCAAGGCGAAAGCAAGCTCATCCTTTGTGGCAGTCCATGGATACACTGCGGCGGGCGTGCTGAGTCCCGCCTGAGGTTCTTGCTGATTATGCATGCCTCCACCTTAACGAAGCGATTGATCAATGGAAGTGTCAACGGTCATGTCCAGACCCGTTACAGGCTATAAACCAAAATCCTTCAGGAACAACCCCTGCAGGATAACCTCGGCATCAGCACATAACGTTTTAACAGACGTCATTATGTAACAAACAATCGACTCGTGTTGCAAAAGCCGGTTAGTCGAGTTGAACGCCCTTGCGGCACGGCAGTTGCTATCTCCCGTTGACTCACTCCAGCAGTCCGTTAACAGGAGATCCACATGAAGAAACTAATCGTCATTGCCCTATGTTCCTTGCCGCTTGCTTGGGCCTCTTCAGCATACTCTGGGTCTAGCGGAAACAACTCCAGCATAGACTCCACATCGACCACGCCAAGCGCTGGGACTAACGGCAGCGCCCCTAGCAACCAATCAGGATCGGCCGCTAATCGTGGGGGCACTGACCCTGCAGCGGACGCCTTTAATAATAAGGGACCTACGTCGAACTCAGGCAGCAAAGACAATGAAATCAGCCCTGGGGCTCCCAGTAGTGAAAGGTATCGAGACACATCGAAAGGCGCCAGTCAAGATTCGTCAGTTTCAGAGTCCCCCTCTTCCAGCGCAGCATCCCCTACATCCAAAGCGGATGGGAAATAAATAAGGGGAGCGACTGGGCGGTCTGCTGTTTAGCCTGGGGATGTTCATGGCGACCAGTTGCGAAACAGGGATGATGTACTATGTTTTTGCTCAGGAACTGGTAAAAATGGACAGAAACAGGAAAGTGATTACACATGCGTGCACTTGAACTAACCATACCCCCGCCGGTAGTTATGCTTACCGTGGGCCTGATCATGTGGTTGCTGGCTTTTGTGTTCCCCGCCCTTACGCTGCCTGTCATCAAAAATATGGCAGTAGCCATCATTATCGGCCTGGTCGGTTTAGCTATCAGCATGGCGGGCGTTATCACCTTTAAACGCGCACGCACCACATCCGACCCCAGACACCCTGATCTGGCATCGGCGCTGGTCACATCAGGTGTTTATCGCCTGACCCGCAACCCGATGTATTTGGGTGTCTTACTGATACTGATAGGCTGGGGGGTGTTTCTGGGCAACGTGCTGGCACTAGCATGTGCATTTATCTTTGTGCCTTACATCAACCGCTACCAAATCCAACCCGAGGAACGGTTGTTGCGGGACAAGTTCGGTGAGGCATTTAGTGCCTATACGGCCAGAGTCCGCCGCTGGCTATAACCGCTTAATTTATAGATTAAATACTATGTGGAACCAGGCCCGACCTGCTGACAGAATGGGCCTGGTTCCACGTGCTTATTTATCTGGCATGGTTCCTGCAGAAAATGCGGTCAAACGCACCAGGCTTTGCAAGCTTCCCGACATAGCCTTGCTGATGGCCTTGGATGTTTCGGCATCTTTTGGATTAGCCAAACAATCAAGTATGCGTTCAATTTCACCGTCACTTAATATGACCTGATACACGGCCAAGTCGCCATTCTCGTCAGCGATATGTCCCGAAACGCGTACGCTAAGCTTGCCGTCAGCATCTACTTTAGGTTCAGGAAAGCCTGGAAATTTTGCTCGCAACGCCACTATTTTTGGCGAACCTTCTGCTTGAGATTTTTGAATTTTCATTGCATGCCCCTTGCGCCACTATGGCGCATCAGGAATCATAGTCTTACCGCAAGCATTCGTCACCCAAGGTTATCCCCACAATCTGTAAATAACTTAGGAGAGAGCAACAGAAAACAGCATAAAATCACCCATAGAATCTGTATGGGATCACAATGAAAATACTAAACCTGCTATTTGCCTGTACAGCACTACTGCTTGCAAACAGCGCCTTGGCCAACACCGCCAGCCCGTCTTTGGCCCAGTGCCATGGCGTTAAAGACTTGGTGTTTGCAGCCCATATGGACGACGATCTGTTGTTCATGAATCCCGACATTAGCGCCACCATACATGCCAAAGGTTGCCTACAGGTGGTGTATCTGACCGCCAGTGACCGGGGCGAAGGCACAGGCTATATGCTGGGACGTGAGCGCGGCGTGCAGGCAGCTTATGCTCACATCGCTGGCACGGCTAACCGCTGGACTGAAACAGCCCAAACGTATGACGCACGCCAACTGGCCCACTTTACGCTGGATGGCAGTCCAGGTATTACCCTGCTGCAAATGCGCATCCAGGACCCTTGGCTGGGCAAAGGTTGGGGTAGCTTGACCCCCTTAAGCCGCGCCGAATCGGAGCCTGGGCAGGTCGCCGAATCACTGGAGCCTTATATAGAGCGTTACACACGCACGGATCTAGTGAACACGATAGCGGCCATTATCCAGCAGTATCAGCCCACTACCCTGCGTTATATGGATGCAACGATCACGATAGCCTATACGGCCCTGTGCTGGCGTTGCGCGGGCAATGATCACCCCGATCATATTGCCAGCGCCCGTTTGGTACGCGATGCCATGCAGCAGGCGGGCGGAAACTACGCCAGGACGGGGTATCTGAACTACCCCAGCCAAGAACGCGAGCCCAATCTGACAGCAGCTGAGGTTGAGCACAAAACCAGTGCTTTCCTGGAGTATGCACGTAATGATTACCGTTATTGCCCCGTGCCTGCGCAGTGCCAGGGGCCGGCAGGTCCAGAAGCCTCGTGGGTCAGCCGTATCTACTATGTGTCTCATTCCGATACGCCAGCGGTGTTATTACCTGATGCGACTCAAGGCTATTCTTTGTTTGCGGTGGGCGAGCACAATCGTGCCGGTAATCTTTGGCAAAGCCATACCCAACAGTGGTCTAGCTTAGGGGGCCGCACGGCCGACTCCATGGTGGCTTTTAATATGAACAATGGCGCTGACGGGGTACTAATGCGCGATGCCAATGGACGGTTATGGTTCAAGTCCCAGGATGGTCCCGGCTTATGGCGAGGTTGGCAAGCACTGGATGGCCCACGCCTGATGCAATTACCGTCCATGACGGCCCAGGGCTCCCCCGCTGCCATCGCCATGGGTAACGACCAGCGGTTTTATTATGCACAGCAGGCAGGCGCGGATAATAGTTGGTCTAACTGGGTTGTCCTACCCGTTTTGCCCCGGGCTTTACCCACAGCGACCATTGCCCGCAGCCGTGACGGGCATCTACTGGCTTTCGCCGCCGACCTGGACGGTACACTATGGCTTAGCTCACAAAGCACTACCCTGGCATGGTCGGTCTGGCAAGTTATGGATGGCGTCAAAACTGACGGGGGACTGGCAGCGATACGCAACAGCAGCGACCTGATAGAACTGTATCTACGCGACCAAAAAACTGGCCACATGCTGCGTATGACTCAGGCCCTGCCAGGTGATGCACAAAGCGCCTGGAATACGCCTGTGGATCTGGGCTTCCCTTATATAGGTCAGCCTACGACCGCTATAGACGAATTTGGCGCAGTGGTTGTGGCTGCCCTGGATCGCCCGGGAGGCTCAATCTGGTTAAGCGAAAACGGACAAGCCCAGCAGCTGCCCATGTCCATGGCCTCGGTACCCACACTACGCTTGATTAATGGCGTACTGCATATGGCGGCACGTGCCACCACAACCGCGCAAGACTATTGGGTAATGACCCGTAGCAATGGTATTTGGCTGCCGCCACAAGCCGTCGTCCAATTGCCCTTGGGCGGCGGTGGCGCTTTTCATTAATGGTTATTTATTGATCATGATTGCCCTACTCAAGGGTTTTCCCTAAAATACTTACTGTTTTAGGCGTGGACGACCTCGCTTTACTCTCTTGAATGTGACGACGACGTCACTCTTGGAACGATGCAATGCAAGTCTACGATCGCAGCCTGGCCGAAAGAGCCATGCACGCCCTGTTGTTTGAAGTTCTGGCCATCGGTATTTCGGCCCCGTTGGCGGCCTGGCTAACCGGCAAAAGCATCCTTAGCATGGGCGTACTAACCGCGGTTATCGCCACCATGGCCTTGCTATGGAATATGCTGTACAACTGGCTATTTGACCGTCTACAAAACCACTATGACTTTAATCGCACGCTGTGGGTACGGGTGCTACATGCCTGCGGTTTCGAGCTAGGCCTAATAGTTATAGCCGTGCCCTTTGTAGCCTGGTGGCTGGATTCCACGCTATGGCATGCCCTAGTGGTGGACATAGGTCTGGTACTGTTCTATCTGCCCTATGCTTTTTTCTTTAACCTGGCGTACGACAGGCTCAGGGAAAAACTTCGCCCTGCCATCCAACACTAGGCCCTCTACCCTTCACCCTGGACTACTTAGTATGCCGCCCATCATTACCGTAACTGGTCTGGAAAAAACCTACGCCTCTGGCTTTTCCGCCCTGAAAAGCGTAGACCTAACCATACGGCGTGGCGAAATATTTGCGTTATTAGGTCCCAACGGCGCGGGCAAAACCACGCTGATCAACATTATCTGCGGTCTGGTCAGACCCACGGCTGGCACGGTCGTGGCCGATGGCCATGACATTATTCGCGATTACCGCAAAGCCCGTGCGCTAATCGGCCTGGTGCCGCAAGAACTGACCACTGATGCGTTTGAAACGGTTTGGGCTACCGTCAGTTTCAGCCGCGGTCTGTTTGGCAAACCGCCTAACCCCGCCTACATAGAGAAAGTCTTACGTGACCTGTCTTTGTGGGACAAAAAAGACAATCAACTGATTACCTTATCGGGTGGCATGAAGCGGCGGGTGTTAATTGCTAAGGCCCTGTCACACGAACCACGCATCCTGTTTCTGGATGAACCCACCGCAGGCGTGGACGTTTCCCTGCGCAAAGACATGTGGCAGTTAGTGCGTACCCTGCGCGATACCGGCGTGACTATCATCCTGACCACGCACTATATTGAAGAGGCCGAAGATATGGCCGACCGCGTCGGCGTCATCAACGCTGGGGAAATCATCCTGGTGCAGGACAAACAACAACTGATGCGCCAACTGGGGAAAAAAGAACTGATCTTGCAGTTGCAACATCCCCTGCAAAGCATACCTCCTGCATTGGCACCATTTCAGTTGACGCTAAGCAGCGACGGCCAAGAATTGATCTACACCTACGATATCCATGCTGAAAGCCACGATATTACGGCGCTACTGGCCCAGCTGAACACCGCTGGCGTTCTTTTCCATGACTTGCGGACTCGCCAAAGCTCGTTGGAAGATATTTTTGTCACATTATTAAGAAAAACATCATGAACCTGCATGCCATGCGCGCCATCTATGTCTTCGAAATGACACGAACCTGGCGCACCCTACTGCAAAGCATAGTGGCACCGGTTATTTCCACCATACTGTATTTCGTGGTGTTTGGCGCTGCCATAGGACATCGTATAGAACAGGTGGATGGCATCAGCTACGGTGCCTTCATTGTGCCAGGTCTGATTATGCTGTCGGTACTTACGCACAGCGTGTCCAATGCATCATTTGGGATCTACTTCCCAAAATTCTCAGGGACCATCTACGAGATATTATCAGCCCCGATTTCGGCTATGGAGATCACGCTAAGTTACGTGGCCGCGGCAACCACAAAATCCCTATTGCTGGCACTAATCATTCTGGGTACTGCAGGCTTCTTTGTGCCTATAGACATACAACACCCGTTCTGGATGCTATTATTCTTAGTTCTGACTGCGTTTACCTTCAGCCTGTTTGGTTTCATTATTGGCATCTGGGCCGACGGCTTCGAAAAACTACAGTTAGTACCCCTGCTTATCATTACCCCCCTGACCTTTCTGGGCGGCAGTTTCTACTCAATTTCCATGTTGCCGCCGTTCTGGCAAACCGTCACGCTATTTAACCCTGTCGTGTATCTGATCAGCGGATTTCGCTGGAGCTTCTATGGCGTGGCCGATGTCGCCATCTGGGTCAGCCTAAGCATGACACTATTATTTTTGCTGACTTGCCTGATCGTGGTTGCCTTAATTTTCAAGACTGGCTACCGACTAAAAAACTGATATCATTTTTCATACACACTCTGGCAAAATAGCTGTCATCAAAAGCGCATAATTAACCACGAGAACACGCTAACCATCTATAAAAGGCTATAATCTATGTCTGCATCTGCAAGCGAATGGCACGCCAACCTGCAACTGTCATTTACGCGGCAGGACCTAGATAAAACCATACTTAGTTCGCGCAAGCACTACGGCCCGCTGTTGGTGCAAAAAGCGCTTTATCCTGAAGGTCCTAAAGTCTGTCATGTCACCATACTGCATCCGCCCTCGGGCATCGCAGGCGGCGACATTCTGGCCATAGACGTCACCTTAGATCAGGGCGCGCATGCGCTACTGACCACGCCTGGGGCCAGCCGCTGGTACAAAGCCAACGGACGGCGCTCGGCACAAACTGTAGTTATCAATATGGCAGAACAGTCCCGTCTGGACTGGCTGCCGCAAGAAAACATCTTCTTCGAGCAAACCAATGCCGAAGTCACCACGCAACTGAACTTGCGGACCAGTGCCTGCGCCATAGGCTGGGAAATTACCCAACTGGGCAGCATTATGCGGCCTAATCATTGGGATCAAGGCCAGGTCTTGCTTACTACCCAGCTAACGCTGGATGGTCACCCCTTGTGGCTGGACACAGGCGAACTGTGCGCCCAAGGTCAAATACGCCATAGCGCCAACGGCCTGGATAGCTTTCCGGTCATGGCCACGCTATGGGGCTTTGGGCCCGAATTAAGCCGTGAGCAAACAGATGCTATTGCCCAGACGCTGCCATGGGACGACAATTGTCGTGCAGGCATAACCCAGATGCCTCAAGATAACGGCCAGGGCTTATGCTTGATACGCGTGCTGGGGCAACACGTCGAAGACGTAAAACGTCTGTTGGTTCCGTTATGGATGCAATTGCGTCCTTTATTACTACAAACCCAGGGCGCTCACTTGCGTAGCTGGAAGACCTGAAATTAGACTACACCTGACAAATACCAAGGAATAAGGCTATGGAGCTTACCCCTCGCGAAAAAGACAAATTATTAATATTTACCGCTGCTTTGCTGGCGGAACGGCGGTTGGCACGCGGGGTAAAACTGAATTATCCGGAATCCGTAGCCCTGATTACCGCTGCGCTCATGGAAGGCGCGCGCGACGGTCGTAGTGTGGCCGAACTGATGCACTATGGCACCACCATACTGACCCGCGCCGACGTCATGGAAGGCATCCCTGAAATGATTGCCGATATTCAGGTAGAGGCCACCTTCCCGGATGGCACCAAGCTGATCACCGTACATCATCCCATTATTTAGTACCCCGAAATTTAATACCCCGAAATACTTTTTGAATTATTGGAAACTGCCATGTCGACTCCCTCCATTTTTCGTTCCATCACTGTGTTTCTGGCACGCGCCAGCGGCTTGGCCCTGCTATCGGGCGCTGCCTTGGCCCACCCTGGCCACGAAGTATCCAGCAATATGCTGTTGTCCGGCCTGACCCACCCACTAACTGGCATGGACCACTTGTTCGCCATGTTGGCAGTAGGCCTGTGGGCAGCCTTGACTCACAAGTCGGTAAGCTCCGCCCTATGGACACCGGTCAGCTTCCTATGCCTGCTATTGGTTGGCGCGTTGCTGGGTCTGGCGGGCTTCACGCTACCTGCCATGGAGCCCATGATCATGGGCTCGCTGCTAGTGCTGGGTTTGTTGGTGGCCAGCCGTCTGGCCCTGCCTAACTGGGCTGGCGCAGCGTTAGTTGGCTTTTTCGCCTTGTTTCACGGCATGGCGCACGGTGCTGAACTGCCGTTAGGCGGCAGTGCCGCCGCGTTTATTGCGGGCTTCATGGCCACCACCTTGGCCCTACATGTCAGCGGCCTAGTGGCTGGATTCTCCATGCAACGTAGCGTCTGGCTAACACGCTTGCTGGGCGCAGGTATCGCCGCTTATGGCGTAGCACTGATTGCTGCCTAATTCAGGCCAACCACATTCTTTAGGAAGCACACCATGATTCCAGGTGAAATACTGGCTGAACCGGGCGATATCGAACTGAACGTAGGGCGCACCACCTGCGAGGTCAGTGTTGTCAATACGGGCGATCGCCCCATACAAGTGGGTTCGCATTACCATTTTGCCGAAACCAACCGGGCACTGGACTTTGATCGCCATGCCGCCAGGGGTTTTCGCCTGAACATTGCCGCAGGCACAGCGGTACGCTTCGAGCCCGGTCAAAAGCGCACGGTGGAACTGGTCGAGCTGGGTGGCGAACGCAAAGTCTACGGGTTTCACGGCGATATCATGGGGGTCTTGTAATGGTCACAATTTCACGACGTGCTTATACTGAAATGCTGGGTCCAACCTGCGTTAATGGCGTGGGTGACAGGATAAGGCTGGCCGATACCAACTTGCTGGCGGAAGTAGAAAAAGACTACACCATCTTTGGCGAAGAAGTCACCTTTGGCGGCGGCAAGGTCATACGCGACGGCATGGGTCAAAGCCAGCGCATGAGCGCCGACTGCGTAGATACCGTCATCACCAACGCCTTGATTATTGATGCCGTCACCGGCATCGTCAAAGCAGATATCGGCATCAAAAACGGACACATTTCGGGTATAGGCAAGGCGGGCAATCCCGACATACAGCCCGGTGTCACCATCGTCATAGGTCCAGCCACCGAAGTGATTGCCGGCGAAGGCATGATAGTGACGGCAGGTGCCATAGACACCCACATCCATTTTCTGTCGCCTGACCAAATCCCGGAAGCTCTGGCCACCGGCACCACCACCATGATAGGCGGCGGTACAGGTCCAGCGACCGGGTCGCTGGCCACCAGTAGCACGCCAGGCCCCTGGCACATACATTCCATGCTGTCGGCACTGGATGCCTTTCCCATGAATATCGGCCTGCTGGGCAAAGGCAATGTCAGCATGCCCGGCCCGCTACGGGAACAAGTCAGCGCCGGTGTTATCGGTTTAAAGCTACATGAAGACTGGGGTTGCACCCCAGAGGCCATAGACTGCTGTTTGAATGTTGCCGATGAAATGGACGTTCAAGTCGCCATACACAGCGACACCCTGAACGAATCCGGGTTTGCCGAAGACACGTTTGCTGCCTTCAAGGGCCGGACCATACACTCCTTCCATACCGAAGGCGCAGGCGGTGGCCACGCCCCCGACATCATCCGAGCCGCTGGCATGCCCAATGTGCTGCCCGCCTCTACCAACCCCACCATGCCATTTACCGTCAATACCATAGACGAGCACTTGGACATGCTAATGGTGTGCCACCACCTGGACCCTTCTATCGCAGAAGACCTGGCGTTTGCAGAAAGCCGCATACGCCGCGAAACCATCGCCGCCGAAGACATACTGCACGACCTGGGCGCTTTTTCCATTATGAGTTCCGATTCACAGGCCATGGGCCGAGTGGGTGAAGTCGTGCTGCGCACCTGGCAAACCGCCGACAAAATGAAAGCCCAGCAAGGCGCCCTGGAGAGTGATAGCTCACGTTCCGATAACGAACGTATCAAGCGCTACATTGCCAAGTACACCATCAACCCTGCCATCACCCACGGCATCGCGCACAAAGTCGGCTCCATTGAAGTCGGAAAGCTGGCCGATATCGTGCTGTGGCGCCCCAGTTTCTTTGGCGTCAAAGCCAATATGGTGCTGAAAGGCGGCATGATAGCCTCGGCCTTCGTGGGCGACCCTGGTGCATCTATTTCTACCCCCCAGCCTGTGCACTCGCGCTTAATGTACGGCGCCTTTGGCAAGGGCGTGAAAACATCGCTGACGTTTTTGTCGGCGGACGCCATGGTCAATCAAGCCGTCCACGATCTAGGCCTGATTAAAACCCTGGAAGCCGTCAGGGGTTGCCGCACCATAGGCAAAAAAGACATGGTACGTAATAGCTGGCTGCCAAATATCACGGTAGATCCGGAAACCTATCAGGTCATGGCCGATGGCCGCTTGCTAACCTGCGAACCTGCCAAAACCCTGCCCATGGCACAACGTTATTTTCTTTTCTGATTATGCGTATTATTACTAAACACCAGCATCATGCCGACCCTGGCCAGATGCCTGCCAACGATGCGCCCCAGGCCATCCTGCCCTTCGAGGCACGCCGTCGCAGCCGCCAAATTATTACCCTGGACAACGACGAACAGGTTGGCATCATACTGAACCAAGGCACGGTCTTGCGAAACAACGACCTGCTAATAGACGACAACGGCCAAGCCATTTTGGTGCAGGCCGCTTTAGAACCCGTACTGCGGGTTACCGCATCAAGTTCGCAGCAGCTTATGCGTGCCGCCTATCACTTGGGTAATCGTCATGTGGCGGTGGAAATCGGCCCCGACTACCTGCAACTGGAACACGACCCGGTCCTGGCCGACATGCTGGCCCAACTGGGCGACCTGAATGTCACCACCGTGAATCAACCTTTCGAACCTGAAACCGGTGCCTA
This sequence comes from Burkholderiaceae bacterium, assembly GCA_017983955.1. GTDB lineage: Bacteria > Pseudomonadota > Gammaproteobacteria > Burkholderiales > Burkholderiaceae_B > JAGOAJ01. The sequence goes on along the minus strand of JAGOAJ010000020.1, from coordinate 39,459 downwards.
TGGCGGCGGTCACAAGCATGGTCATGACGCCACGTTTGACGAAGACTACGCCCTGGCGCAAGCTGCTTATACTGCCCGCGAACCCGATGGTGCGTAGTCAGTCGCCAGCCCCTATGCCCGACGCTTTATCCGCCCTGTTGCAACTGTCGTCACCCGCCTTGCCCATAGGCGGCTACAGCTATTCACAAGGCTTCGAGGCAGCCGTGGAAGCCAGGCTGGTAACGGATGAAGCCAGTGCGCTGGACTGGACCTCGCAGCAACTGACCTTGGTCATGGCCCAGTGCGAGGCCCCTATCTGGCTGCTGTTGTTCCAGCACTGGTCAGCCGATGACTGGGCTGGTGTGCAACATTGGAATACCTGGTTCCACGCCTCGCGCGAGACCCAGGAAATACGCCAAGAAACCGAGCAAATGGGTTGGTCGATGGCCAGGCTGGCCCAGGACCTGGAATGGGGCAGCCCCAAAGCCAGACAGCAGTTGCTGGATAGCCGTCGCTTGACCTATCCGGCGGCGCACAGTTTTGCTGCACATGCGCTGAGCATCAACCCAGACCAGGGCCTGACCGCCTATTTGTTCGCCTGGTTGGAAAACCAAGTCATGGCGGCCATTAAAACTGTGCCCTTGGGCCAAATCGCGGGACAGCGCATACTGAATAAATTGCGTCTGCTAATTCCTGCCATCTTGGACGAAGCACAGCAACGTGCCGCCAGCAAGCCACCCCGCGTATACACGTTAGCACCACAATTCGCCATTCTTTCTTCACGACACGAAACCCAGCATTTCCGTCTGTTTCGATCTTAAAGGCCAGTCATATGGAAAACTCTTTGCAAGCCCACACTCCAGGCACACGCACCAAGAAGCTACCTCCTTTACGTGTAGGCGTAGGCGGTCCTGTCGGGTCGGGCAAGACTACCTTGCTGGAAATGCTGTGCAAGCGCATGTCGGCCCACTACGACCTGATCGCCATCACCAACGATATCTACACCAAAGAAGACGAGCGCCTGCTGACCATTTCCGGCGCCCTACCCGCTGAACGCATCATGGGCGTAGAAACCGGCGGCTGCCCACACACTGCGATTCGTGAAGATGCCTCCATTAACCTGGAAGCCATAGACCGCATGCTGGGTAAATTCCCAGATGCTGATATCGTCTTTATAGAATCCGGCGGTGATAACCTGGCGGCCACCTTCAGCCCAGAATTGTCTGACCTGACGCTATACGTTATTGATGTGGCTGCTGGCGAAAAAATCCCCCGTAAGGGTGGCCCAGGTATCACCAAGTCCGATTTGTTGATCATCAACAAAATAGACTTGGCACCTTATGTAGGGGCATCATTAACAGTGATGGCCGAAGACGCGGAACGCATGCGCCAAGGCCGCCCTTTTATTATGTGCAACCTGAAAGACGGCAACGGCCTGGACGAAGTAATCGCCTTTCTGGAACACCAGGGCATGCTGACCCAGGGCATGAGCAAAACAGCCACGCCATAACACGTAGCGGCTGCCAGGGCATTAGTTATGCTTCCCGGCAACGCTGCAAGCCCCAATTATTCTTGGGGCGCCGCTGTTACCATCAGGGGACGGCTGGTAATCAGTTGCGCAGGTCCTGCGCCACGCAGCACATAACGCAGCTTATATTGCCCAGGTTTCTTGGGCATTTTCAGTTCGCCGGTTGCGTCATCGTCTGATTTGGCCGGATAAAAATAGTCTAGTCCACCATCCAGCTTTTTCTGATCAGCCGGCACAATATCTATGTAATCGTTCTTACCGGCTGGGCCAGTCCACGACACCGTGACTTGTGAAGTTGCCGGGGCTGTTTCCGGTGCAGACAGGCTTGCGGTAACTGCGGTAACGGTAAGTGGTGCGCTGGCAATCATCTGCGCGGCACCTGCACCACGTAAAACGTAACGAATCAGATACTGCCCTGCTTTGGTCGGCCCTTTCAGGTCGCCGGTTGCACCATCGTCTGATTTGGCTGGATAAAAATAGTCTAGTCCACCATCCAGTTTTTTCTGATCAGCCGGCACGATATCTATGTAATCATTCTTGCCTGCAGGCCCCGTCCACGATACCGACAAAGGCGAACCGGCCTGTAAGGTATCCGGCACAGATAAGGTCGCACTGGATGCCGTCACAGTAAGCGGCACGCTGGCAATCATCTGTGCGGCACCTGCACCACGCAAAATGTAACGCACCAGATACTGCCCTGCTTTGGTCGGCCCTTTCAGGTCACCGGTTGCACCATCGTCTGATTTAGCTGGATAAAAATAGTCTAGTCCACCATCCATCTTTTTGTAGTCAGCCGGCACGATATCTATGTAATCATTCTTGCCTGCAGGACCCGTCCAAGAAACCGACAAAGGCGAACCGGCCTGTAGGGTATCCGGCACAGACAAGGCAGCACTGGATGCTGTCACGGTAAGCGGCGCGCTGGCAATCATCTGCGCGGCACCTGCACCACGTAAAATGTAACGCACTAGATACTGCCCTGCTTTGGTCGGGCCTTTCAAGTCGCCTGTTTCACCATCGTCTGATCTGGCTGGATAAAAATAGTCTAGTCCACCATCCATCTTTTTGTAGTCAGCCGGCACAATATCTATGTAATCGTCCTTGCTTGCCGGACCTGTCCAGAACACCGACAAAGGCGAGCCTGCTTGTAGGGTATCTGCAATAGAAACGGTAGCAGTTGCCGCACTGACGACCAAGGGTATATCTGCCAATACACGCTTCTTATCTGCAGCCCTAAGCACATAACGTATCTGATAGTTGCCCGGCTTGGTAGGTGCCCTTAATTCCAATGTGGGTTCGTCCTTGGCATAGGCATAGAACAACTCACCACTGGTGGCTTTGGTGCCATCGACCACCAGGTCAATATAATCACCCGCATTCGCCGGTCCCTTCCACTCCACAGGAATCACGCTACCCGCCTGCACGGTGTCAGGGGCAATCAATGCAACATCGCTATCCGTCACCTGCACAGTCACCGCCGCCAATATATGGCGTTTATTGTCGGTACCGCGCCAGATATAGCGTATTTGATAAGGTCCAGGCTTGCCAGGCATGCGTATGCTTAGCGGCGTACCCTGCTTGGTATAGGTGTAGGCCAATTCGTCATTCGTTTTTTTATGGCCTTCGGGCACGATATCGATGTAATCGTTGTCTGCATTAGGACCTGTCCAGTTCACCTGCATGTCGGCCCCCACGGCAGCGCTTTCGTCAGGGTCCAGGGTGGCCTCGGGTAACACAGGTACCACTTCTTTTTCAGGCTCAGGCTGTTTGGCCGCCATCACGGGCTGGACCACGGTGCTGACCAAGGCGTCGCGCAATTCATCGGCATTAGACGCCGCAATATACTGCCCACCCGTGTTTTCCGCCAAACAAGCAACCTGCTTGCCTTCGGCATCGGTCAGGTCAAAGCCTACGACGTGAGCCGTAAAGTCTATGCCTTGCTTGGCCAGTTCCGTCCCCAGGGCACAGGGGTCGGCCTTACAGGTTTCCAGGCCATCGGTAATCAGGATGACGGTGGCTTTGTCTTCGGTATAGCGTAGGGCTTCAGCAGCTTGTTTTACGGCGGCCGATAAGGGAGTTTTACCTAGGAACTTCATCTGAGCCGCTGCCTTGGCAATAGCCGGACCTGTGCCCGCTGCGGGTTCAATAATGACTTCAATATCGTTGCAATTGCCCTTTTCACGGTGCCCATAAGCCATCAGGCCCAGTTCCATATCGGCAGGCACGCCCTCTAACACGGTGGCCAAGGCTTCACGGGCAATTTGCAGCTTAGGCTTGCCGTTGATTTGTCCCCACATAGAGCCGGAAGCATCCAGTACTATCATGGCCTGCTCGGCTGCCACCACATGAGCGCCAGACGCTGCTAATAGTCCGGCCAGCAGACACGCTTGCAATCGTTTCATAGAACTTCCTAAAGTAAGCGAGTGGCGATCAATCGTCAGCAAATAGGCTGGTACACGCCGCTGCGCCCTGGCCTAGAGCGGCACGCGCTTTATCGGCCAACGCTTTGGTATTCAACCCTAGATCGCTGGCAAATCCACCCAAAGAAACCTGATGAATCATGGCGTGGGTGGACAAGGTGCCGCAGCCTGCGGGTTGATTACGCTTGTCCAACGCGGCCTTATCGGGCTGTGCAATATAGACATTGGCATAATGCACGAAAGCATCGACGTAACAGGCTTCATAAGCCTGGATGGCTTCTGACTTTTTACCTTGGCCAGACGACGCCATCCCTACCGCCGTCCCAACCACAGAGGCACACGAAATGGTTGGCGACTTGCCTTGGCTGGCCGTATCCCAGGCCGCATCCAATTTTTTCTGATACGTGCTGCTTACTTTAGGGACGGCGCTAGCCGTGCTATCGCCACAACCTGACAGCGCGACCATTAGCGCACCCAGGATCAAGGTACTTAGTTGTATTTTTTTCATTTTGCACCCTTAAGCCTACGATAGCAGGCAGCCAAAGATCGAATGATCATACGCAGTGGCAGATGGCTTGTCCCCGTCTAAACAGACAGTATGGGCAAAAAATACGACTTAAGCCGCCTAAGCGCTACAGGCCGAACAGACTGCGTATACGGGTCAGTATGGCGGCTTGCTGCTGGATCACCTGAGGCTGCAGCATTTTTTCACGTAATGCGGTGCGTTCCTGCAGCCTATCGGTCAACAACTGGGCAAAGGAATCGGCTAGCTCAGGGCGATTACGCAGGGTATGCTGAAAGTCATCCTGATTGATGACATAGCATTCAACGTCACTACGAGCAGTCAGGGTAGCGCTACGGGGTTCACCTGTCAGCAAGCTGGTTTCACCCATAATTTGCAAGGGTTCCAGCACCGCCAGCGCATGCCGTTTACCCTTATCTTCCAGCCAGACATCCACCTTGCCGGACAGCAAAATATACAAACAATCGCCAATGTCGTGTTGGCGGGTAATTAGACTGCCCGCCACATAAGGAATGACACGCAAGCCAACGGCTAGCTGCCGAACTTCGTCATCGTTCAGTGGTTCGAACAAAGGCAAGCTACGCACGATATCAACGCTGGAGGCTAGGCCTGAATGGGTAGGTTCATGTTCGCGATGCGAATTGACACGCCCCAGGTTCACATCCTGAGTAGGTGCCGCCATGCGCCAGCGTCTGCGACGAAATAAGGCATGCACGTGCTGGCGTACCAAGGAATCCGTACTGCCTGGCACCTTGGGATTAATCAACCAATAGCGTACGGCGTACTCCACCATGCCGTGGTTAAAATCCAGCACAAAACACTCTGGACCGGCCCCCTTATCCACACTAGGCAAGTCGGCACTAGCCAAGGCCTTTTGCACCTCGGAAATTACCAATCCAGGCGACAAATCCAAGCTGCCATAAAATTTGACTGTACGCAGTCGGCGCGGCGCGGACTGCCCGCCAGTCAACATGACACGTGATTTCATTAACTGGCTGTTGGGCACCAATACCAACTCGCCAAATAAGGTACGTATGGCCGTGTGCCGCCATTGCACCTGCTCTACCTGACCGCTGATATCTTCGATCAGTATCCAGTCGCCTATGTGGACAGAATGATCCAGTTGCAATGCCAATCCGGCCAGGATGTTGCCCAGCGTGTCCTGCATGGCAAATGCCAGCACGGCCGTGATCACTGCCGTACTGGCCACCAGGCTGCCCAGGTCTAACCCGCCCGCGGACAGGCGCACCAAAATCCAGGCGACATAGGCCAGTAAAATCAATAGTTCTTCAAGTATGCGTGGCGGATGCAGGCCTAGCTTGGGCACCACCAACCGGAACATCGTCAGGCCACCCTGGCGGATCAGCGTCATGCCCAGCACCAAAGTAGCCAATTGGCTAAGCGCCTGTGCAATGTCTGCTGCGTGCAAACTGGCGGCCACGGCACTGCCCAGCACCAAGCACAAGAACAGCACTAGCATCTGCACTGTAAACAACAATGCCCTACGCGTAGTGCGCATCAAGATGAAACCCAGCACGACCACGCAGGCCATCATGGGCAAGTAGTGCGGCATCCAGGCGGCGTGCAAGGACACCGTAAAATTAGCGAGGAAATCTGTCATTATTTATTCTCGTGATCGTAGACAGCGTCCCAGTATAGCGGCAGACTTGCTGGGTCAGTGCTGGCCATACGCTGAAGATACAAAGCATACAAGGCACGACGTGCCTCGTCCTGTTGCAACAACTGAGTCAACAATTCGCGGGCGTCTACCCAGCGCCGTTCACGATAATGTTCCAGAGCCTGTTGAAACACGTGCATGTGCTGAATCAGTTCAGGCGGGGCCTGATCCTGTCGGCATAGCGGTTCGTAGATATCGATAGCTTCGCGTTTGCCCTTGACCCGTATACGGTCCACCGGGCAATATAAAAATTCGCTGGCCTGCTGACGCGTGGCGTCGCTGACCAATATGCCTGAACCATAAAAGCGGGTTACCCCTTCCAGGCGAGCGCCCAGGTTGACCGCATCGCCCATAACCGTATAGGCACGCCGGTAGCTGGAACCCATGTCGCCCACATTCATCAAACCGGTATTCAAACCTATGCCGATATCGAATACGGGCAAGCCGTCCTGCTGGAATGCTGCCCGCAAGCTGGTCATGCGCTGCTGCATTTGCAAAGCCGCGCCTACCGCATGGTTGGCGTGGCTGGCATCATCCAGCGGCGCATTCCAAAATGCCATCACCATATCGCCCACGTACTTATCAATGGTGCCGCTATGCTCGAAGATCACCTGGGTGACTGCGGTCAAATAGCGATTCAACAAATCTTTAAGTTCGGTCGCCGACAAGGCTTCTGACATGGCGGTAAAGTTCAGCACATCGGCAAACAACACCGTCATTTCGCGCTGCTCGCCCTCTAGCGAAACCAGATCAGGGTGGGCCACCATGCGCTCTACATAGGCGGCTGGCACGTACTCGCCAAACAAGGTTTGTATGGCGCGTTTCTGACGATTCGTTTTTAAATAGCCGGCCGCAATATTAAAACCCGTCAACGCCAACACCATCAACACCTGCATAGACAAGGGCAAGGCAAAATGCGCATAGCGCCACAACATCAGGTTAGCGCCAACAATAAGCACCAGCCAGCCACCCGACATCAGCAACATCAACACAGGCGAGCGACCAGGCAATAGTAAGGCCAGCAGCACGCCCGACAACACCAACATCAATAATGTGGCGCCCGGCTCCCAGTCCGGCTGCTGATAAAAGGTATTTTCACCCAAGGCTGCCTGCAAAATAGTATCCAGTACATTGGCGTGTACCTCGACCCCCGGATAGCCGGTTTGCAAGGGAACCGTGCGCAGATCACTTAAACCCAGCGCCGATGTCCCCACCAGCACCAAAGCCCCATCCAGCGCCTGCAGCTGTTCAGCCGGGGCATCGCCACGCAATATGCCAGTGGCGGAGATAGACGGGTAAGACCCCGCCCTGCCACGATAAGGCACCAACATCTGGGCGCGGCCATCGACAGGCACCTGCACATGCTTGCCTATTTGTAGGCTGGTAGCCACCACCTGACCACCGTTTTCAGCCTGAGCCAGCCTGATCCAAGGCGCACCCAGCGCCACCCGTGCCATTTCCAGTGTTAGTGATGCATACACGCCGTTGTTATAGCGCATGGCCAGCGGCATGCGCCGCACTATGCCGTCGGCATCAGGCACGGCCACCACAAAGCCGCTGCTTAATGCGTTTTCAGTCAATAAGTGCAGGTTGCTGGTGTAATCCGGCAGACTGATTAGGGCTGATCGGGCGATATCCTGTTCAGGCAGTTCCAGAAAAGGAAACGGCAAAGCCCCCACCTTGCCGCCGTCAGCATGGAAGAAATAGCCCAGCAAGACATTGCTGCCTAACGTAGCCGCCAAGGTGCTATCGCCATCAAAATCAGGAAGCAATTGCCGCAAAGCCTGCCGGGTGTTGGAGTGTAGATCAGGCGCAGCCAGCAGGACTTGAGCCGGATTAACACCGGGTTCGGAAAACACCACGTCAAACCCGATCAGGCCAGCACCGTGCTGCTGCAAGGCCAGTACCAAATCGGCTACCTTGGCCCTGTCCCAGGGCCAACGCCCCTCGCGACGCTGAGTGGCTTCGTCCAGATCAACAATGACTATGGGTAAACGGGCGGGCCGTTGCGGTGGAAGTAACTGGAAGCGCCAGTCGTACAGCAAGGCGTCCAGTCGATTTAGCGCCCCGCTGTGAGCGGGGTTGTGGGAGGCGAGTAGATGGGTGGCCAGCAAGGCCGCCACTAGCAGTAAACCCAGCCAGCCGGGCCAGTAACGCCGCAGTGCATTGACTACAGCGTTGTTGCGACTGGCCCGGATGAGGCTGGCCTGGGACATAGGGTTAGCGGCTTAGGGCTGCTGCGCCGGTAATTGGCTCAAACCCGGTATTGAGGTTATAACTTACGCCAGCCTGTTCAGCATTGGGGCCCGCTAAGAAGCCGCTGGCATTGAAGGTGCAACCATTGCTCATGCAATCCGAACCGTTCTGATTAACGCTATTTCCGGTAAGGGAAAAATTATCCTGAAATCCTGAAGCAAGGCTGCCGCTGCCTGCTGCTGTAAACGTATCGGCAGTCATGACCAGCCCCATGTTGAAGTTATAGTTGAGATTCGTAACATCAATCATCAGGTTGAACGAATCCAAGGTTCCTATACTGCCGAAACTACCACGCGCAAGCGTAGCATGTGTGGGGTCCGCGAGACTATAGCCAAGGCTTCCTGTCGGCAAAGTTTGTACAGCGGAACCAGTCACATAAGGGCTAATACCGGATATGGACTGATTAAACAGAGTTCCCGTACCTGCATTAAACTCCCCCCAACTAATGTTACCGCCCAAATATCCTACATTACCCGTCGTCAAACTACCAAAGGTAGTATTCGAATCTATAACATCCAGCAAAGCGCCTGTGGCCTGGTCAAAGGTAGCGGTAAACGTTGTTGCCCCTGAACTAAATGGAGACATAGACCCTGATCCAAAATCTGTATATCCAGCCATCAAATAACCCGGACCACTAGGCGGTATGGGTGATACAGGCGGAGCAGGTGGTGTTACTGGAGGAGCAACAGGCCCTGTAGGCGGGGTGACTCCTGGTGGAGGATTACTTGCCAAGCGCTGCGCCTCGTCAAACGCCGTTGGCATATCCAAAGTCACATCAACCCCATACGGATCTTGGTCGATTAGCCCGGCTATCAAGGCCTTATCCCCGCCAATGCCAGCGGCCAAATACTGCGGGCCTTGATCAGAAAACTCTGGAGCGCTGCCCAGAACGACCACGGCATTGCGACCTTCGGGTACTTCCAGCGTGCCATGATCGTTGGTAATAACGACCTTGCCCTTGCCCACATGCACACGCAAGGTGTCAGGCGGTCCTATGACGGCAACGTATTCCGTGCCGCGTATCCCTAAGGTAGCCACCGGGGTTTTCAGTTCATAGTTTTCGTGCTTGATCTTGCCGATGGAACCGGTAATGGTGCGCATACCACCACGCAACATGCCAAATACCAACGATCCGTCTTCGGCGGATTTCCCTTCGTGCAGGTATTCATCCACGGAAAATGTGGTGCGCGGCATCAGGGAAACCAGGCCACCATCGGTAAAGCGCATTTGTATGCGGCCGTTGTCGGCGGTGTCTATGCTGTCGCCACTAAAAATGTCGTTACCTTTGGCCAGTTCGCGTGCGCTAGCGCCGCTGGTGCTGGCTGTGACCACGCCACTGACGAAGCTGACATTGGCTGCCACTTCGGCCAGTGCCTGGCCATTCAGTAAAAACAAACAGGCTAGCGATAGCAGCCATAGCTGGCACTGACGCCAACCTAAACCAGCAAATTTAGAATAGTTCATAACGCAGGTTCACTATAAAAGTATGACGCTGATAGTCATGCAACGGTATGGATGAATCGGTTTTCGCGTAGCGATACTGCGGCCGTAGCGACAATTTCCGATTCAGCGAATAGTTAAATCCCATGTAGGCATCATAGGCGGTTTCAGTTCGGCGACGTAAAAACAGGATTTCCTGTCCGTCGTAGCGACGTCGTTCCGCGCCTACTCCGGCTTCCAATTGCAAGCGCGGCGTGGCCATGTACATGCCGCCGATTCGCAGTCCGGCAAATTTATGCTGGTAGCTGTCGGGGGCATTGCTGCGCATGGTGTCTTCCCAGCCGCCATACAGGCTGGCATAGGTCACAGCCCGATTCGCTGCCAGGGCCTGGGCCCAAGAAAGGCCACCGGTATAACGATGGGAATCACGCAAGCGCATGTCTGGGTAGCGCATTTGGCTGGCCTGCAGAAAACCGCTGAATTCAGCCTGATCAGAGACCGTATAGGCATATTGACCCAGCACACCCAGCATATTTCGATAGTTGTGGCCGCCCAGGTTGTAGTTCTGGCCCAGGACTTTGCCGGTGAACTGATGACGATAGGCTTTATAGGATGCGCCCACGCCCACATCGGCAATCGCGGTGTTATAGCGATGGGTATTCCAGTTGCCGGTCGCTGCCAGATTGCCATCAGCCACAAAACGCCAATTGCCATCGCCCATAGGGGTGGAATAACGTATGTTGAAGGCTGCCTGATTAAAACCGCTGTCGCGGCTACGCCCTTCACGGCTTAAGCCCATGACCAAGTCGTCAAACAACGGGATGGCTAGGCTGCTTTGCGAGGTCGCATTATTAATATTGCTGTCGTAACCCACGCCCAACTGCACGTAAGAACGCAAACGGGTATCCCTATGACCGGATTCCGTACCGGTCAATTCATCCAGATAATCCGTAATAATCTGCTCTACTTCGGCAGGCGGCGCCGACTGGGCAATGGTGTTTAACTCTAGCCGGGCACTATCAACTTCGGTCAGTGCAATATGGGCGCGTGCCATACCCAGACGACACAAGCCATTCAAGGAGTTGACGGATAGACAGCGCTCGAAGGCAAAGGCGGCACGCGTGGCCTGACCCGCACCCAAGGCAGACTGCCCCAACAAGTAATCGTATTCGGGTTGGCCTGCCAGGTCGGCTTCCAAAGGAGCCAATAGGTTATAAGCCGTACCTGCTTGCCCGGCGTTAATCCATTCCAACGCTTGATTCAGTGTCGCCTGATGGCTGCTATCGACCTGCGCCACAGCATTGCCGCCTAGCATCAGGCTGATCCCTATCCCTACCAGCCACGTAAGTCTATGCCGGCCGCTACTAGGTTGCTTAATTGCCATCCCCCGCCCCGTCTTTCTCATCGTTATTGTCGTCATAGCGGGTCATTTTGCTTCAAGCTGTGTTAAGTTGCAATGTTTACAGCTTATTCAGGCCTGTTTTGGGGCTAAATGTGGTAATACCTTGAAACTTAACCTTAATTTGAATATGCCGGTCACGTTGGTACAGCTTACCGACCCGCATTTGTTTGCCGATCCTGAAGGGCGGTTGCTGAATGTAAATACCGACGCGAGTTTGCGCGCCGTGCTGCAAGACATTGCGGTGCACCACCCTAGCCTGGATCTGCTACTGGCTACAGGCGATATTGCTCAGGACGGCAGCCTTGCCGCCTACCAACGCTTTCTACAGTTAGCCGCAGCTATACCCGCGCCCTTGCGCGGACTACCCGGCAACCACGATGTACGCGCCAATTTTCACGACGCCTGGCAAGATAAGGCCCAGACGATAGCGGATGTAGGTAATTGGCGAATAGTTTTACTGGACTCCATCATTCCTGGCTCGAATGCGGGCGCACTGGAGCCTGACCAACTGGCTCTGTTAAAAACAGCGGCACAACAGGCGGGCAACAAGCATATCTTAGTGGCCCTGCACCATAACCCCGTGGCTGTAGGCAGCCAATGGCTGGATACCATGATGGTCAGCAATGGCCAGAAGTTATTGCAGGTAATCGAGGATCTGCCAAACGTACGCGCCTTGCTATGGGGCCATGTGCACCAGGAATACGACAGCGTTCATCACTATGCCCAACAAGGTCGCGAAGTACGTTTACTAGCCACCCCGTCCACCTGTGTGCAGTTCACGCCAGCCAGCAGCCAGTTCAGCCTGGATGCCGCTGGCCCAGGCTACCGCTGGTTAACTTTGCACCCCGATGGCCGATTGGATACTGGCGTGCGTTACGTCCACGGGCTGAACTTGAAACCTGACACAGTTAGCGGTGGCTATTAAGCCGCCCTACACACTTACCCCTGCACCAACTTACGGTGGAAATTAGGCAAAGCGAACAACGCGCCATGAACTTCAGCGTTGTAATAGTTCAGGTCATTTATGCCACGTTCCTGTAAGCGCTTCTGGACAACCGCCGTTTCTATGGCCTTGGCATCCAGATCGTTTGATGCCACAGTCAGCGCCCAATAAGACCCGTATAAGGGAATATGCAGGCCGTAACCGCGCACTTGGCTGAATGCTGCAGCCACGGCGGCATTTAATTCGCGCACCTGTTCCGGTTCGTAGAATGGCGCGCCCAGATGCAGCACCAAGGCGCCACCCGGAGCCAACACGGCTTTGCATTGCTCAAAGAATGCCTGGGTGTACAAAGGACCCGCAGGCGTTTCAGGATCGGTCAGATCCAGGAACACCAAATCAAAACGCTGATCAGTAGCCGTGACAAACGCTGCGCCGTCTTCAAAACGCATGGTGACCCGCGGGTCGTCAAATGCCCCCTTATGTATGCTGTGCAAATGCTCGCGAGCCACATCGACCACAGCTGAGTCCAGCTCGATCAGGGTAACGGCATCCAAAGGGTGCTTAAGTAACTCTTCCAGTGCCCCACCGTCCCCACCACCTATGATTAGCGCATTACGTGGGGCTGGATGGGCGACAGCGGCTGGATGGATTAACGCTTCGTGGTAGAAAAATTCGTCAGCCTCGGAAGTCATCATGCTGCCGTCCAGGCGCAAGGTCAGGCCCAGGTCACTAGACTGCAATAACTCCAGATGCTGGTAGGGTGTGCGCTGACTTAAGACATGACGATCAAAGCGGAAACCATACACGCTATTGGCATTCAGGCTTTCCAACAGCAGCTGTCCGTTTTCTACTGGGCCATTTTCGTCGCCGCGCTGTAGGCGGTTGCGCTGTAATTGAGTAGGCTTGAACGCCGTTTCCAAGGCATCCATCAACTGCTCGGCTTTCAAGGAGTTATCGCCCTCGAAGTTACAGACATACACGTCCAGGGTGACGCCGCCGCGCTCTGGCCAAGTATGTATAGCCAAATGCGACTCGGCCAACAACAACATGCCGGTCACGCCGCCAGGCTCACCCTGATAATCCGGAAAGGTAAACCACTTCTCCGCCACCAGGGTCAGACCCGAGGCTATAGTTTCATTGCGGCACAAGTCCGCTAAAGCATCGGCGTCTATTAGCAAAGACGTGTCTGCGGCACATAGGTATAAATCTGCGGTAAGGTGCAGGCCTTGCATGGTGTTGCGCTCCTTGGTGAAGGACCTCGCGCTTTAGTTAGAGCACGAGAAAAGCCCGGGAGGAACCTGCCTGAATAGGAGTCCCTGCCCAAAAAAGAAATAATTGTACGCGATACGCGAAGATAAGAACTTTAGACGGCTATATAGCAACGTAAGACGATGTAAACTCAGCTACGAAGCTGATCTGAGTTATAGCAAATGCTGTAATTCCGCCTCGCCAGGACTCTCGTCCCACTGGTCGCGCGCCAGGAATGCGCGTATTCTAGCCACCGCCTGCGAACGCAACTGCGATACCCGCCCTTCGGTAATGCTCATCACCGCAGCAATTTCCTTTTGGTTAAGGTCTTGCTCAAAGTGCAATGACAATAGCAATTGCTCGCGCTGCGGCAAGGCCTGGATGGCCTGCACCAGTTGCTGTCGCAATGCACCAGACATCAGGTGAGTCAAGGGGCTAGCCCAATGTCCGGCCTGGTTGTCACTGCTGTCCTGCATGGTATCTAAAGGATTGATCCCTTCGTCCTGATAGCGGGCCAAGTCTTCGTAATGTATGACCTGCACGCCACGGGCCTCTTCCAGCAAAGCCTGGTAATCGCCCAATGGCATGTCCAGTTCTTGGGAGATCTCCACTTCAGTCGCTGGCCGCAATAACTTATGGCTTAGGTTCTGTATGGCGACTTCTATAGTTCTAGCTTTGCTGCGCACGCTGCGTGGCAGCCAGTCCTGGCTACGCAATTCATCCAACATCGCGCCGCGTATACGGGTAACAGCATAGGTTTCAAACTGGGCACCAGGCGTTTCCTGATACCGGCGTACAGCATCCAACAACCCCATCATGCCAGCTTGCATCAGGTCATCCAGCTCGACGCTGGGCGGCAGTCGGGCGGCCAACTGCAACGCAAGGCGACGTACAAGAGGGGCATGCACCCCCACAAGGTGGTCTTCAGAATGAACCATACCAATCAAGAAAGGCCTATACACAAGGCCTTATTATCAGACGTTTGCTGCCCTGGCGTTAAACGGAGGTGGGTGTTATTTCATTGCCTGTTCTATGGATTGCCTAACAACATGGCCTCCCCTAAAGAATTAGCGCGTCCTGCCGTTATTGACTGTAATCAAGAAAAAGCCAGATGCGCACTGTGCGTACAACACTCAGGAGCCACACCATGGTCAACCCGATTGCCTCAGGCATGTCCCATTCGCCTCAGGCCCCGATGGCAGCGGATTTTGAACGCCCTCCGGCAGCCCCCGAAGCGGCCGTCACCGTGACGCCGTCTAGCGATGCACGCGGCAGTGGTAGCGCCACCACCGGACCTGGCTCTGGATCAGTTACCAACGCCTACGACAGCACCAACCCGCTGGAAAAGGCCTTGGCCCTGGTCAACAACAGCATGAAGGCCTGGTCCACAGGCATGCGGTTTGATATGGACGAAGAAGCCCAGCGCATGGTGGTTTCGATTATCGACAGCGAAACTGGCGATGTTTTACGCACCGTACCATCCGATGCCGTCATACGTGTCGCCAAAATGATAGTTCAGTTGCAAGGTGCCAATATAGACACCAAAGCCTGACGCAGACTGGTCTTTGTAGCGCAGCAACACAGGTAAGCATCGAAATACCCGCAAATCTACCTGCTGTCATCCTAATTGTAATTTGTAATATGCGGGACAATCTCAGCATACGGAGTTAAAAATGGCTATTTCTTCTATTGGCGTTGGTTCGGGCTTACCTATCGAGCAACTGCTCAAGGACCTGCGCGAAAGCGAAAACCAACCCCTGGTGCTAATACAGTCCCAGCAGATTTCTGCGCAAAATCGCATATCGGCATACAGCACCCTGAAAAGCGCCCTGGAAGCGCTTAACACGGCTGGCAAGGCCTTGGGGAAAGATGACGCTTTTGGCGCCCTGAAAGCCACGACGGCTGGCGACCACTTCACCGCCAGCGTCACCAATAAGGCAGTCGCTGGGCAATACAACATCAAGGTTGATACGCTTGCCACGTCCCAAACCCTAGTCGCTACAGGGCAGGCTGATCGCACCGCCGCCATAGGCACTAGCGGCGGCACGCTGTCCGTGACTATCAATGGTGAAACCAAAACCCTGGATGTCTCGGGCAAGGACGGCGGCGCACCCACACTAGATGACCTAATGGCCGCCATCAATGGTGACTCTAAGCTAGGCTTTAGCGCCACCCTGATCAACGATGGCTCTGACGCGCCACACCGCTTGCTATTTACCGCCAAAGACACCGGTACTGAAGCTTCTATCGAGTCGCTGTCGTTTGCCGCCAGCGATGCTGGCGACAGCGCCCTGAACGACTTGATCAGGTTTGACGCCAGCACGCCAGGCGCAAACACCAACATTGAACAAGAAGCCGCCGTTAACGCCAAGATCTTGATCAACAACATAGAAATCACCAGCCAATCGAATAAGGTCGAAGGCGCCATTGAAGGCGTCACCCTTAATTTGACTAAAGTGACCGATACCGCTGTCAGTCTGGCCGTTACGCGCGATGACAAAGTCACTACTGATGCCATCAACAAGTTCGTGACTGCCTACAACAGCCTGCAAACCACGATCAAATCCCTAACATCTTACGATGTCGAAAACCAAACCGGCAGCGCCCTGACCGGCGACAACCTGGCACGCAATGCCCAGAACCAAGTACGCCAGGCGTTAAATTCAGCTGTAAGCGATGGTGCCATAAGCACCTTGTCGCAATTGGGCATCACCACCGATCCCAAAGATGGCACACTGAAAATTGATGAGAAAAAGCTTGAAGAGGCGCTGAAGACTAATATGGTCGATGTGCAAAAGCTATTTACCGGCGAGCTGGGCCTTAGCGCCAATTTGGCTAAAGTCGCCGATAACTTTACCCGTAGCGACGGGCTTATCAAAAACGCGGAAGATGGCACTAACCGCACCATCAGCCAGTTGGACAAACAGTTTTTGGCCACGACTGAACGCATAGACGCCAAAATGGAAGCCTACCGCAAGCAGTTTTCTGGCCTGGATGTCATGATGAGCCAAATGAATGGCATCAGTAACTACCTAACCCAACAATTGTCCATGTTAGGCAATATCGGTAAGGATAAATGAATTACTCTGTACGGCGCGGCCCGCGCCACGCTTTCTCGGCCCAGGCTTATGCTAACGTAGGTCTGGAAACCGAAGTGTTTAGCGCCAATCCACAGCAGCTAATTACCCTGCTGTTTAAAGGGGCTAGCGCAGCCATCCTGAAAGCACGGCTGCACATGCAAAGCAACAACATCGAAGGCCGTGGTATGGCCATTTCCAAAGCTATAGATATCGTTGACTCCGGGCTTAAGGCCAGCGTTGATCTGGATAATGGCGGCGAAGTCGCCACCAATCTAGTCGCCACCTACGAACTGATAATTCGTAATTTGCTGCTGGCCAACCTGAATGCCGACCACGAAAAGCTTGATCTGGCAGAACGCCTACTAAACAATATCAGCCTGGCCTGGCAAACCATCGCAGACCCGCATCAAGCAGATGCTACCCTGGGTTAAATACCATGAGCCACACTACCCCACTTTTACACCAGTACGAAATTATCGCTAGCATTACAGGCAACATGCTGGAGCAGGCACGCGCCGAGCAATGGGACGCCGTCATGGAACTGGGTACCCAATACCACATCGCCGTCGAACAGTTACGCCGCTTTGCACCGCTAAGCACTGAAGACCGCCAGGCACGCCGCGAACTACTTAGAAAAATCCTGGACAATGACGCCAGCATACGGCGTTTAGCCATGCCAGAAATTGATCGATTGGGTCTGCTGATAGGCGCCATGAAACGCCAGCAGTCCGTGCTTCAGGCCTACGCCCCTCCGCAACACCAATGAGCATAGGCGGCCCATCAGCACTAGGGACGCTGCTGGTGCAGCGTCTAGACGCGATGTTGGGCACTACCCTATCGCAGCAAGCCAATCTAGTATCTGGCGCCAGACCGGACGCGGTGACCCAACCCGGTCAACCTGAACGCCCCGAAGCAGCTCGCAATGAAATCATACGTGACACTCGGACCGGCGTAGACCGGGCACTGGAACAGTCGCGCCAGCACGGTCAGCAGACTGTAGATCGTGCCAAGCTGGATGCCAAAACAGCCGCCCTGATGGGCACGCGCGGCATGGTCAGCACCGGCGCGACGCCATCCGCACCCACATCGTTGGGTCCAGCCGCTAGGGCCATCTTGGCGCTGCTGGCCAACCACCCAGACCAGAACCCTGCCACCCTAGGCAAAGCCCCCCTAATTAGCGATAAGCCCGGCCTGCCACAGCCCACGCTTGCAGGCCAGCGCCAAGACGCCGGTGCCGCTAGCCCAAGCCGCCAAGCGGGTAGCACTGGTAGCACGCCAACAACAAGCGGCGGCAACACTCCAACCACCAGCGCGGCATCCACCACCGGCGCCATCATGCCTGCACTAGGCCTGGCAGGACAGCTAAGCCAAATTCTGCCGCAGATTTTGCAGAACAGCGGCATGTTCTACGAGTCTCACCTTAGTGGCTTAATGTCAGGCAAATTGACCCTGGAGCAGCTGCAGCAGGAACCGCAAGCCCAAGCTGGCCGCGCCGCTTCCAACGCCGGCAACCAAGCTTCCACCACACCAGGCACGCCCGGGTCATCAGTTTTGAGCTCCAGTTCGGAATCATCAACATCAGCCCGAAGTGACGCGTCACCCAGTGCCAACAACCCAACAGCATCAAGCGCTAGCAACCAGGCTCCCGTACCCGGCGTAGATCCGCAAACCCAGCTACTGGTGCGCCAACAACTGGACATGCTGGCCAACCAGACCTTTGCCTGGCGCGGCGAGGCCTGGCCCGACGCCCCCATGGAATGGGAAGTCAGCCGCCACGAGGCCCCGCCCGAAGATCAGAAAGATGGATCTGCCGCCCCCCATTGGGCGACCAAAATCACCATACACTTGCCGCAACTGGGCGATGTACAGGCACGACTGACGTTATCAGGACAGCAACTGGTCATGCACGTCACCGCGCCCGACTCGGCGGACCTCTTAAGCCACCACACCGAAGACTTGCGCAGCCGTTGCCTGGGCCAGGGCTTGCAGCTAAGCCAGCTGTCTATTGCCGGGGAAGTCAGCCATGACGACACGACCACACGCGCTTAATGACGGCCGGCCCAGCGCAGTTGCCATTACGTATGACAGCGGCGACTCGGCGCCACGCGTTATCGCCAAAGGCTATGGGACGTTAGCGGAAACAATAATCCGCACGGCCAAAGAAAATGAATTGTATGTGCACGAGTCGCCCGAACTGGTGGGCTTGTTGATGCAAGTGGATTTGGATGCCCACATCCCGCCCCAGCTGTACCTGGCCATCGCTGAACTGCTGGCGTGGCTGTATGCCCTGGAAGGCAAAGAATATGAGAAATTGCAGATGCCTGAACCAAAAGGCGGCGTGGATACGGCCTGAATACGCTGTGTTTACAGTGTGCTCAGGCTGCCAGGATTAAGACTACACCGCCATGCTAGCGATTTCTTGGTAGGCAGCAACCAAGCGGTTACGCACCTGCAGCGTCATCTGGAAGCCCAGATTAGCCTTTTGCAGATCTATCATCACGTCATTCAGGGAAATATCAGGCGCGCCCATCTGAAAGGCTTCGGCCTGTATGTTGGCGTCGTTCTGCACCGTGGACACCCGCTGCAAGGACCGCGCCAGTTCGGCAGCAAAGCCATCGCCGCTGCTGTCTGACACCGCCTGCGCGCGCACCGGCATAGCACCTGCGGCCTGAGCCACTGCCCTCATCTGAGACAGCAAGTTTTCAACAGCGGTAAGGTGTTCTATAGCCATAAGGGTGTACTCAGTATTCTGTGAAACGGGTCCTTCTGGACCCCACTGTCCTTACTATAGGCAATATGGGGGTGTACTAGCGGTGCTAATAGCTGGCAATTTAGGGGGTTTATTGGGGGATTGGGGGCAACTGCAGAGTCTATGAAATTAACTGGATACTTGATCTGATGTGGACTAGTTGATGGGACTAGCTTGGCTTGTATTAGATGGATGGGTGTAAGTGATTATTATCGGTAACACAAGAGAGCAGTTCAAGATGCGCATTACTGCGAATAAAAATTGAATAATGTGGCACAACAGGATTGAAACATGACAATCATGGGGGATGCAGGCTTATCCCACCTAAGCGAATGAAGTGGATACGCAACTTCGTACCCATGGTGTTGCTTGACAATAAAGGCTCCCTACCAAAATTAAAAAATGCCGCGATTGGCAACGAGCGTGGGGTACAGTCTAAAAATATGTCCTTCACTCTTACCTCCTTCGGATTCGACCTGAGCAATCGCGAAATAGCTACCCTCATTTATTCAGGTCTAATACTGGCTGCCGTGCTGCTGAGGAAGAACGGACGCCCTCTCGCACTTAATGCGGCACGTGCTTTCTTTGCTCCAAAGCTCGCACTAATCTGGCTGCTCATGTCCCTCTACGTGGCGGTTTGTGTCTGGCTTCTTGCGTGGTTTAGTCTCTGGGAATGGCCCAATCTTAAATCGACCCTACTGTGGTGGCTGACAGTAGGTTTTACCGGGATCTTTGAAGCACAGCGGCTTAAGGACAAGCCAAACGCGCTTCGAAAACTGGTGCGCGATGCATTCACACTCTCTGCCGTCATCCTGTTCATTACCGAATTGGTGAGCTTCCCACTTTGGGTCGAACTGCTGATGCTTCCGGCACTGGTGCTTTTAACCCTGCTTATAGTGGTTAGTGAGCATCAAACTGATAATCCCGGGGCTCCCCTAGTGCTGAAACTATTACGCGGGCTGCAGATGCTCGCGGGCATCCTCCTCATCGGCGTCAGCTATTGGCTGGTGGTAGGCAGCATCACCAAACTCTGGTCATTGAATACACTGCGCGAGTTCGGGTTGCCCTTTCTGCTTTGGTTATTGTTCATCCCATTTGTTTTTTTTCTGTTGGTCTATATGACCTACGAGGAAGTCTTCGTCCGTTTGCAGATAAGACCAAAACAGGCCCCTATTGTCCGTTATGCCCGATGGCGTGCGTTGTTCGCATTCGGCTGGAATATCGACGAACTGAAGCGCTTGGCGCGGGATATGCGCGGGCGCGACATTACCGACAAGCAGGGAATCAAAGATGCCATCCAGGAAATCAAGCGGCTTCGTAAGATCGAAAGGAACCCGCCTACCGTCACGCGTTCCGAAGGTTGGTCGCCTCACGCAGCTCGGCTATTTCTTGAAGAGTATGGTCTCATCACCGACGACTATCACCGTACACAATGGGCGTGGTTCGCACACATCCCGTCAGTCAAGTTGAACGACAAGGTGCTGGCTGATCGGATGTCCTATTACCTCACCGGCAATCAGTGCGTTGTGACACAACTGCGGATTGCACTCGATGGATCGAATCAGAATGACACGAAGGAGGCACAGTGCGCCTTCGATGAACGCGCACTGACCCTGCTCGCCAAGACGTTTAACGCTGAGCAAGCGAGGATGATCTACGCTCGCGCTCAAGCCTTCGAGCCCGACGCCTTGGTGATCGATGGCATACGGGTATCGCTGGACGAGTCAGATTGGGGAGACACGCGCCTCGGCGGCTATGTTCGGAATTTGACTATTCAGCATCCCAAACATGAAGGAGATACTTAAAGAAACTTTCCATCTGTCCGCGTCCGGCCGGGAGCGGCCTGTGGTTAATTAGTGATATTTTCTATACATTTGCCATTAAGACAAAAACAGGAAGAGTGCTATGAACAGTGCAGCATCGCTAAATGAAGGTCGAGCGGAGTCGAACGGGAATGATACTCGTGTGGCCGTGCTCGTTGACTGTGACAATGTCTCTCCTGATATCTTGCCTTATGCACTGCGCGTAGTTGCGCAATTCGGTCGCGTGTCTATGCGGCGCGGATATGGTAATCACACAACGCTTGCGAATAAGTGGCAAGAGGCCCTCGTACGATTAGCATTCACCCCATGCCTTCAATATCAGTACGTGCCAGGTAAGAACACCGCAGACATTGCCCTGGCTTTGGATGCAGTGGAAGCGATGTTCGACCGTCGAGCGGATACTTTTTGCCTTGTCACCAGTGATTCAGATTTTGCTTACCTATGTCATAAACTGCGTGAGCGCGGTGCGACAGTTTTTATTGTTGGTCAAACTAAAACGCCTGAGGCACTACGTAATGCTAGCGATCAGTTTTTCGAATGGGTGCCAGTTGAAACGAACCACGAAATAACTGTTGACGAGGCTCGCACAGTGCTGGCTAACGATAATCTTGCTGTCCATGCTGGCCCAGCGAAGCAAGAAGCAGGCATGTTACCGATCAAACGCAGGCTACGTTTTGTCATTGACGCTGTTTCACTTCTCACTAGCGATACCTCCGAAGGAAAAGTAGGCTTGGGCCCGTTGGGCCAGTATCTCAAACGTACCGACCCCGCTTTTTCGCCTAAGGCATATGGTCATTCTGGGCTATTAGATATGATACGAACCTACGATCTTCTCGAGCTTAACTATGAGAAAGGTGGGCACTGGTCTGTATGTTTGGCTAGTTAATCAGAGAGCAAGGAAACGGTTGAAAACGGCCAAGAGCAGAACATGGGCACACAACTGATGACTCCGTAATGTGAATACTGGCTGCGTCGCTTTGCCTTCTCATGTCACGCTAAACTTTCAGCGGCGGTACGTCGTGGTGGATAGGTTCAATGTATCCAGCTGCCATTAGTCATACAGCCAAGGTGTCAATGAGCGCCCGAACTCCGAGAGCTTAAGATTACCGTGCGTAGCTTGTCCGACTTGATACCTTAAATCATTGCAATTCCGTTTTTGACCGCTTTTCGCCATGCGTTGTAATAGTCTGTATCATCTACTGATAATTATAACTTTGGAGTAAGAGATGAATGTGTGGGAAACCCGTCAAGCAACTCTTGGCGACGATAAGCGACAACGCAACAACTTCAGTCGCGACCGAGCCCGAATAATTCATTCAGCTTTTTTTCGAAGACTTCAAGGAAAAACTCAAGTGCTGGGGTTGGGCGAGAGTGATTTCTACCGTACTCGATTAACACACTCGGTTGAAGTCGCACAAGTAGCGAGCGGCATTCTTGAGGCATTACGAACTGACTCGTCATTGAAAGAACACTACGAGTGGCTGCCTTCCTCCGAGCTTATCGAGGCAATTGCACTGGCACATGATATTGGGCACCCTCCCTTTGGTCACGGAGGTGAGGTAGCGTTAAATTATTCCATGCGAGATCATGGCGGTTTCGAGGGAAATGCTCAAACACTTCGTATATGCACAAAACTTGGGGAATACTCCGAAACTACCGGTTTGAACCTGACACGAAGAACCCTTCTAGGGTTATTAAAGTATCCGGCAACCTACTCCGCTGTTGCAAATGCATCAATATATAAGCCTTTGCTAGCACCACTCAACATAGACTCTTTTAAGCCACCCAAGTGCATATTCGACTGTGACGCTGAGAGTCTGGACTTCATCTTCACTCCGATCTCATCGGAAAGGGTCGCCTTTCAAGAGTTTAAAAAAGTCGATGGCAAACACGCGAAGACTAAATTCATGGCTCTAGACACGTCCATTCTTGAACTAGCAGACGACATTGCGTATGGAGTCCACGATTTGGAAGATGCAATATCGCTCAAACTTGTCAATGAACACGAGTGGCGCACCGAAGTTCACAATTTACTAATCGACCCTCTCGCAAGCTATCCGCTCCGTGATCAGATGAATGAGATCACGAAAAATCTCTTTTCTGGTGTGAATAAAACTCGAAAGAAATCGATAAGTTACTTAGTTGGATACTTCATCCATAACTGCTCGATCGTTAAGCGCAATCTATTCTCCCATGACCTGCTAGATCTGGAAGTCGTGATGAAGGACGTAGTAAAGCGAGAACTTGAGATTCTCAAGCTTTTTGTAGTAAAGCACGTAATCAGAACCGTTGAGGTCCAGACCTTGGAATATAAAGGTCAACAAATGATTGTCCGGCTTTTTGATGCGATTGCTAACAACCCATCCCGCTTACTTCTGAAAAAATACCATGACGACTTTATCGAGCAAGGACATGATTTACGAGTTATTTGCGATTATTTAGCGGGCACTACGGACGACTATGCGACGAAGCTGTATCACAAAATATTCACACCTTCCAGCGGCTCCATATTTGATCGCCTCTGATGCCCAGTAGGTATCCACTTGCTTCTACTATTGGCCGTAAGCAGGCAGTTACGGTAGAGAGGGGTGGTGGTTAATTGATATTCAGTTGCGAATAGTCGGATTATCCGCAATCAATAAAAACCTATGCTATTTACCCGTATATTTTTTGGCCAGCTTATGCTTTATTTCACGTTTAACCACACTATGCTTTATTGGGTTTGGCGTACTAGGGTAGAGGGTTTTGCTAGGGAAAGAGCATGAAATATACGATTGTTGCAAGATGAAGGTGAATACAAGCCAGAGCTATATGGTTCCGTTTTTTTTATGGCTGTTGGTTTTGTGTAAGTGTGTGCTAGCTTAGGCTGAGCCTCACGGCATATGGGCTATCTTGATGGCTGCTTTTGGCCAGAAGCAAACATCAGAAAAACCCAACAAACCGGCAGCTCAAATTGTGAATGGTCAGTCGGCGTCTAAAGCCAAGCGGAATTTCCCTTCTACGGTGCCATTGACCCGTATGTCGTTAGGAAGTTTCTTCTAGGGGACGAATATGTGGCGCTATGCATCAATTTATGATGGCATTGAAATTACGTATGGTCACTGCTTCCACTGCGTTTTTTGCAAATCCAATATGGTGATCGAGTCCATTGAAAACAGATGGCCATTGGACGAACAGAAGCTCAACATGGAACACGAGTTAGCGATACAGGGATATGTAAGGTATGTTGATGATGCCTTCGCTTCCCATCGTCCCGTCATATCTGGATTCGACCTTGAAGACGTTACATTCCATTGTTGTCCGGTGTGCGGATGGTGGTGCATTATTCAATGCTTTCAATATGACACGCCGAAGATGCCGTACATGGGCTTTCAGTGGGCAGCCGGTGCACTTGTGTCTCAGGATTTCCCAGACGTTACAGTGCCAATTTCTGAGGTTCGAAGCTATCTTTGTGCTTGTTATGAGAAACGCTTTCTCATTGACCCGTATCAACTGGAGGACGTAGTCGCTAGTGTGTTTCGCTCTTTTAAGTGTGACATACAACTTTCGAATCGATCTCATGACGGAGGGCTAGATCTGTTTGGCTTCGATTTTCACGGGCATCCATTTGGAGTTCAAGTGAAGCGCTATCAAAAGAAAATAGGAGTTGAATTAATTCGAGAATTCGTAGGCGCATTAATATTACATGGCACTTTGCAAGGCATCTTCGTGACGACTTCGAGTTTTTCTCGTGAAGTGCCCAAACTGTGTCGACAAGCCCGGATCGCTGGTATTCATTTGAAATGTGCCGATGCACACCAGCTGTTTGATATGCTGCGGGCTGTGCAAATTAGACACTTTGAATTGAATAACCTTAAAGAGCTAGCTGAGAGCTATGCTAGCAAGGTTCCTGCGTTGAATTATGGTCATCCCTTTCATATGAACTCCCTCTAGACTTAACCAATCTGATAATCGCCACAACCTTCCAACAGAGATCGAGGGGCTGCCTTATGCCGAAAGGCCGCAAAAGGTCGAGACAAACCACCCATATCCAACCGTGACCAAACTTCCACTTTAGACCGTTTTCTTCCTAACAATACCACTCCAGCCTAATCAGACTCCCCACACTTCCCCCACCCATATCACCTAAATAACACCTAAAACCCTGCTTTTTCGACGCTTGCTTGCGATGCGTCCCGGGCCATAATCCAGGCTCACATCAATTTTTCCTAGTCGCATGCACCCCTTGCTCTCCTGCTGTCGGGCATTTGCCTTGTGTATTCGCCTACATGGCGTAGCCGCATCACCCCGTAACATTGTTCCTACGCGAGGCGCCCAATGAGCCAACAGGCGGCATTGCTGGCTCGCTTCCCGTTCCTTGCCAAAGTAAACAGTTGGCCCAAGCCATTGCAGCTAGGGGCCGCGTCGGCCGTGGTTGCTGTGATTGTGATGCTGCTGTTGTGGACGCGCTCGCCCGACTATCGCGTGCTGTTCTCTAACTTGGCTGATCGCGATGGCGGGGCCATAGTGACGGCGCTGAATCAGATGAATGTGCCCTACCGGTTTTCGGAAAATGGCGGCGCTATTCTGATTCCATCGAATAAGGTCTATGAAACTCGACTGCAGCTGGCTGAGCAGGGTCTACCCCGCGCGGGCGACACCGGTTTCGAGCTTTTAGACAAAACGCGCTTTGGCGCCAGTCAGTTTACCGAGCAGGTGAACTACCAACGTGCCTTGGAAGGCGAACTGACCCATTCTGTGGAAGCCATGCAGTCGGTACAAAGCGCCCGGGTGCATTTGGCCATTCCACGTGAGTCGTTGTTCGTGCGCGACCGCCAGCCCCCTACTGCTTCGGTGCTACTAACCTTGTATCCTGGCCGCAGCCTTAGTGAATCGCAGGTTTCGGCCATTACGTGGCTGGTGTCGTCTAGCGTGCCCAATCTGGGTGCCGACAAGGTGTCGGTAGTGGATCAAAACGGTAGGTTGCTGACGCCGCCTACCGGCGAAGCCGCGGCGGAAAGCGGCAGGCGCAGTTTTGCCCTGGAAGTCGAGCAGCGCGCCGTGGAACGCATCATGAATCTGCTGACTCCGTTAGTGGGCGCAGGCAATGTGCGCGCCCAGGTCAGTGCGGACATTGATTTCTCGCAACGCGAACTGACGTCGGAAGTCTACCGTCCCAATCAGACGCCAGGCGAAGCAGCTATCCGTAGCCAACAAACCAGCGCGTCGGTGCAGAATAATGTGCTGGCGCCCGAAGGCATACCTGGTGCCCTGACCAATCAGCCGCCGCTCAACCCGGTGGCGCCGATTATTACCCCGCCAGCGGTTGCGGCCAATCCGGCTCAGCCTGCTCAGGGCGTCAATGCCGCCCCCGACGCCGCCAATGCCGCTGCAGCCACCATCCTAACCGCACCTGCTGACCCGTTGAATGGCGGTAGCGGGACGTCGCGCAATGATGCCACGATCAACTACGAAGTTGACCGCACCATCAGCCATATCAAAGACCCCCTGGCCAAGGTTAAGCGCCTGTCAGCGGCTGTGGTGATCAACTCTCATGTAATAGACGATACACCCGACGCCCAAGACAACGCCCAGCTGGAAAAAATCAATGAACTGGTCAAACAGGCCATGGGCTATTCGGCTGAACGTGGCGACACCTTAAGCGTAATCAACAGTCCGTTTACCAGCACCGTTGCCGACACGCTGCCTGTCTGGAAGAATCCGCTGTATCTGGATTATGCCGCGCAGTTGGGTAAGTACCTGCTGATCGCTCTGGGGCTGCTGTTGCTTTGGCGCAAGATTATCAAGCCGCTGATGGAAAGCTTGATACCTGTGCCGGAAGTGCCTACCCCCGAGTCGCCTAAGGTTCAGTTTGATCGCGAGCAAATTGCCGACGCTGAACGCCGCGCTTCCGAATTAAGCCGCTACGAAGACAATCTGACCACCGCTCGTACCATGGCGGAGAAAGATCCACGCGCGGTCGCCATGGTATTACGCTCTTGGATGGAAAAAGATGGCAACCGCTAACGCTAACATGGACCGCTGCGCAATCCTGATGCTTTCGTTAGGCGAAGACGCAGCGGCAGAAGTATTTAAATACCTGACAGCGCGTGAAGTACAGCAAGTCGGATCGGCCATGGCCAATCTGAAGCAAATTACGCGTTCTGATGTCGATGAGGTCTTGGAAGAATTTCGCCAAGAGGCCGATCAGTTCATGGCGGTCACCCTGGGTTCGGACGATTACATACGTAGCGTCTTGAACAAGGCCCTGGGTACTGACAGGGCGGCGGGCCTAATAGAAGACATCCTGGATGCGGGCGACGGTTCCAGTGGCATCGATGCCCTGAACTGGCTGGACACCAACAGCGTAGCGGAACTGATCTGCGACGAGCACCCGCAAATTATTGCCACGATATTGGTGCACTTGGAACGTGACCGCGCCTCTGGCATCCTGGCCCTGCTAAACGAGCGCTTGCGCAATGATGTCATGCTGCGTATCGCCACGTTTGGTGGAGTACAGCCGACCGCCTTGCACGAGCTTACCGACGTGCTTAACAGCATGTTGTCTGGCCAGGGCGCCAAGCGCAGCAAAATGGGCGGCATACGCACAGCGGCCGAGATCCTTAACTTTATGTCGTCTTCCGACGAAGACGCCGTGGTTAACAGCCTGCGTGAACTGGACGCCGACCTAGCCCAGCGCATCGTCGACGAAATGTTTGTCTTCGAAAATCTGGCCGACATCGAAGATACCGCTATACAGCTTATCCTCAAGGAAATCGATACGGCGTCGTTGACCATTGCCCTTAAAGGCGCGCCCGAAGAGCTACGCGACAAATTCTTCAAGAACATGTCCAACCGCGCTGCCGAAATGTTGCGCGACGACCTGGATGCCCAAGGACCGGTGCGCATGTCCAAGGTCGAATCCGAGCAAAAAGCCATACTGCAAATCGCCCGCAAGCTATCCGAAGCTGGGCAATTTACCCTAGGCGGCAGCAACGATGAATACGTCTAGCAAGCATCTTGCCGATAATTTAAAGGGGCACCACTGGGCCCCCTTGGAAATGACCTCCTTCGATGCGCCTGTGGCGGCGAACACCGCAACAGCCCCCGATGTCGCCGTCAGCCCGCCTCCACCTACCGCCGCCGAACTGCGTCGCCAAATCCAGGCGCTGCGCGCCACGGCGCAGACCCGGGGTCAAGCCGAGGGCTATGCCGCTGGTCATGCGCAAGGCCTGGCTACCGGTCTACAGGAAGGGCAGGAACAAGGTCACGCTCAAGGGTATGAGGCCGGACTGGCTCAAGGTCACAAGGCAGGTAGCGAACAAGCGCGCCAGGCCTGTAATCAACTGCTGACACTGGCGGATGAATGCGCTGCATCCATCGCCAGCCTGGAAGCTGACATGGGCCAATCGCTGATTTCCCTGGCGATACGGATAGCCGAACAGGTCCTGCGTTCCACCCTGGATAGCCAGCCCGAGAAATTACTGGATCTTATCCACGACATTACCCATCAGGATAATGACCAGGACGCTATGCTTAAACTGCGCCTGCACCCTGATGACCTGGAGCTGGTGCGCCGTTACCTGGACAAAGAACCCGGCGTGGGGCTTTGGCGCTTGCTGGCCGACCCCACTGTCACGCGTGGTGGTTGCATCGCCGAAACCAGCCAAGGCGACATAGACGCGACCTTGGAAACACGTTGGCAACGGGTTATAGCAGCCTTGGGTCATAAAGCCGCCTTAGGTCAGGACGCCTGATGCCCGATAGCGCCAAACTTCTAGCCTCTGCCAGCGAACGCTGGCGTATGCAGTTGGCCAATGGCGCTCAACGGGTCGCCGGTACCGAATCCTGGCGTGTTAGTGGCCGCATTACTCGTGCCACCGGTCTGGTGCTTGAGGCCACAGGCCTGCGACTGGCCGTAGGTGCCGCCTGTAAGATCGAAATTGCCCCCGGGCAAAACCACTGGGCCGAAGCCGAAGTGGTGGGTTTTCGCGACAACACCTTATATTTAATGCCGCAAGGCGATATCTCGGGCCTGCCACCGGGCGCACGCGTCCTGCCTACCGAACCTGACGAGCTGCTACGCATACCCTTGCCCCTAAGCGAGGACGATAACGCCCTGCCGCCCCCGATACTGTCACGCCACCTGCCCGTGGGCAACGCTTTGCTGGGGCGGGTGCTGGATGGTGCTGGGCGGCCTTTGGATAATCTGGGGCCGCTGAATGCGGTAGGTACGGCGTCGCTGGGCGCCGCCGCCATCAACCCACTGACCCGCGCCCCTGTGGATACCGTTTTGGATGTGGGCGTGCGAGCTATCAACGGCCTGCTGACTGTAGGTCGCGGCCAACGCATGGGACTGTTTGCCGGTTCTGGGGTAGGAAAAAGCGTGCTGCTGGGCATGATGGCGCGCTATACCCAAGCTGACGTGATCGTGGTCGGCCTGATCGGCGAACGTGGCCGCGAGGTAAAAGAATTCATAGAGCACAATCTAGGCCCGGAAGGCTTGAAACGTTCTGTGGTCGTGGCTGCACCCGCCGACGTATCGCCGCTGCTGCGGCTACAAGGCGCGGTCTATGCCACCCGATTGGCCGAGCACTTTCGCGACGACGGCAAGCACGTGCTGCTGATTATGGATTCCTTAACCCGCTATGCCATGGCGCAGCGGGAAATCGCTTTGGCCATAGGTGAACCCCCCGCCACTAAAGGGTACCCACCTTCCGTATTTGCCAAGTTGCCGTCTTTGGTTGAGCGCGCCGGCAACGGCGCAGCCATAGGCAACAAGCCCGCCGGGTCTATCACGGCGTTTTATACCGTGTTGACCGAAGGCGATGATCAGCAAGACCCAATTGCCGATTCAGCACGCGCCATACTGGACGGACACGTAGTGTTATCGCGTAGCCTGGCTGAAGCCGGCCATTACCCTGCCATTGATATCGAAGCCTCGATCTCGCGGGTGATGGCCGCCATAGTACCTAAAGAACAATTTACTCTGGTGCATCAATTCAAGAAAATGCTGTCGCGCTACCAGCGCAATCATGACTTGATTGCCGTGGGCGCTTACACGCCCGGCAATGATCCCCAAATCGACCAAGCCATCGAAAAATATCCTTGGCTGGAAGCCTATCTACAACAAGGGATAGAGACCCGTATTGATTATGCATCAGCCTCGGGCGAGCTTGCCACGCTGCTGGGCAAAGGCTCGGTACGCCATGATCTAAACACTGGCCGCGGACAGCAACATGGCTAAGTATTCGTCATTAGTCACC
This sequence comes from Burkholderiaceae bacterium, assembly GCA_017983955.1. Classification (GTDB taxonomy): domain Bacteria; phylum Pseudomonadota; class Gammaproteobacteria; order Burkholderiales; family Burkholderiaceae_B; genus JAGOAJ01. The sequence continues at coordinate 9,145 of JAGOAJ010000020.1, read as the reverse complement.
CTGATCGATCTGAAAAAAGATGCCGCCAACAAGGTCATCAAGCAACTGCAGCAATTGCAAAACGAGCGGAATAACGCGGAAAGCCAGCTGTCCACCCTACTGGTTTACCGCCAAGATTATGCCGAGCGTCTGCAGAAAGTCACCATGGATGGCGTCACAACAGCGAACTATCGCAATTTCAGGCAGTTCATTGCCACTTTGGACGAGGCCATCTTGCAGCAAAATAAGGTAGTTGGGCAAATAGACACGAAGATCGAACACAGCCAGCAACAATGGTATGCCGAAAAGCGACGCCTTAGCTCTTACGAGGCCTTACAAACACGACACCACCAGCAGCAACTCAAGCAGGACAACCGCGCCGAGCAACTTGCCAGCGACGAGGCATCAGCCGCCTTGTACCGCCGTGTTCGACACTCATACTGACCAGGGTAGTTTTATGAATACAGCTACGATTTCGCCCGCACTGGACATGCTTGCCAATAAACCGGCAAACGCTCAGGCCAGCAAGACCCCAGAGGCCGATAATGACAGCCCCCGTTTTGCCGATGTCTTGTCGCAACAGCATGCCAGTCAGGCGCCGGAAACAGGTAAGCGCGTAGATAACGACTCTGCCTCCAAAGACAGTACTAGCGGTTCTGATGCCCGCCCTGAAACCGATCAACTGGACAGCGAACTGTCCCGTCTGACCGCCCAATCTGGTGTTGCCGGCCAGCCATTGCCATTGCTGCTGGACCACGCTGATCAAGCCATAGCCTTCAGCGCCGATCCACGTGGTGACACGCGTCAGCTGCGCGAACCTGGCATCGCTGTTGCGCATGCCCGCCAGGTGCTGCCATCTGACGCTAAAGTCGATGTGGACTACGCCCAGCTACGCCCCGGCACCGCCACCCCGATCAGCCCTGCCGAAAGCAGTGCCACTCTGGCGGCACTAATGAACCCAGCCAACGCCACAACCAATAGCGTCCGCCGGGCTCAATCTGACACCACCAGCTTGCACCAAACACTGTCTGCAAGCGCTAAAGCGAAAAACCCGGCATCAGTTCCCGGTAACGCCGCACTGATCACCGATGCCACCAAAGCAGTCGACCTAAGTACCGGAAAAATCGCCATCAGTGAATTCTCGACCGCCATGATAGACGCTGCCAACCTAGCGCGTGCCCGTATGTCAGGCAATAACGCGCCAGATGCCGCCATAACTGCCAGCACTAACGATCACGTCGCCAGTCTTGCCAGCCAGATACTGCCATCAGGCCCAACCAACAGCACGGCGGCAAGTGCTTTGGGTGTCCCTGTGCCACTGAACAGCCCCCAATGGGGAACAGACTTTGGTCGTCAATTTGTTAGCATGCTACAAAACGGCACTAACGGTACTCAAGTCGCCGAGCTACGCCTAGACCCGCCCGAGCTTGGCCCTTTGCGGATTACGCTGAACCTTAGCGATAATGTCGCTCACGCCGCGTTCTTTTCGCCCCACGCTGCGGTCCGCCAGACGGTGGAAAACGCCCTGCCCCAATTACAAGAACTCTTGGCACAAGCCGGTATTTCATTGGGTGACACCAGCGTTAACGATCAAAGTCAGACGGCACAAGACTTCAGCGAATCCAGAAATCAAGGGCAAGCTTCAGGCCAAGGCCGCTCTACAGATAGTTCCTTGCTGGTGGCGACTAGCGACTCCGCTCCTGCAGCACGTAGCCGTTCACCTGATGCTTTGGTGGATACGTTTGCCTAAGGCTCTTGTGCTAATGCTGGTTAAACTACAGATCAAACATACTTTCAACAGCTAGTTCAAGGCGACCGTATGTATGTAATTACTTCACAATGTAGTATCCTGACTAGCACTATTTGCAAGTGCATGAATTTACAATGGCAACCTCTTCACTGAACCAAAAAAACAGCCCCCCGGCTATGGCAAAAAACAAACCCAACAAAGCATCCCAAGCCCTTAAAGGCTTAATCGCGGTCATTTCCATTATCGCCGCCAGCGTCGCGGGAACCATGTACTATCAAAATCAGATGGATCAAGGTTTCGCCAACGCTAGCTCGTCGACCGCGCCGGCTGTTGTTTTACCCAACCCCGTTTTTAGCCCGTTGGAACCCTTTACTGTCACCCTGAATGACCATAGTGGCGGGCGGGTGCTTTATGTAGCTATTACTTTGCGCGTCGCCAACGATGCGGCGCACAAAATGATTCAGGAATACATGCCTGAAGTGCGCGACCGCGTCTTGCGCGAACTGGCATCTCAACAACCTGATCAAGTACAAACCCTGACGGGACGCGAGGCCTTGGTCCACAGTTTGACTCAGGTATTGCAAGAGCCCTACCTGCCACACTCTACCGGCCCACAAATTACCAGCGTTCTGTTTACCGCTTTCGTCGTTCAATAAATGTCATATCAAAGTTTTCTCTCGCAAGACGAAGTCGATGCATTGCTGGCCGGCGTTACTGGCGAAAGCAATGAAAAACCCCGCGAGGCCGAAGACTCCAGCGGTGTACGGCCCTACGATCTAAGTTCGCCCGATCGCGTGGTGCGCCACCGTATGCAAACGCTGGAACTCATCAACGAGCGTTTTGCCCGCAGGTTACGCACCTTGATGCTTAGTTTCATGCGCCGCAATGCCGACATCACCGTGGGCAGCATACGCATACTGAAGTATTCAGAGTTCGAACGCAATTTGCCGGTGCCCAGCAACTTGAACATGGTGACCATGAAGCCGCTGCGCGGCACGGCCCTGTTCACGTTTGATCCTAACCTGGTGTTTCTAATCATAGACAGCGTGTTCGGCGGCCATGGCCGCTACAACACACGGGTCGAAGGCCGGGATTTCACCACCACGGAACAGCGTATTATTCTGCGCCTGCTGAACCTGACCTTAGACAGCTACGGTAGCGCCTGGGAACAGATCTACCCCATAGAGTTCGAGTATGTGCGCTCTGAAATGCACACTAAATTTGCCAGCATCAGCAGCGGCAATGACATTGTCGTGGTGACTTCATTCCAGATCGAACTGGGCGCGGTTGGCGGCAACCTGAACATTTGCCTGCCCTATTCCATGATAGAGCCGGTACGCGACCTGCTGACCCGTCCACTGCAAGAAAATAGCTCAAACGACATAGACCAGCGCTGGACCCAGCAACTGTCGCATCAGGTGCGTAGCGCCGATGTTGATCTGGTGGCCGACTTCGCCCACGTCAACACCAGCGTAGGCGGTCTGATGAAGCTCAAGGTAAACGACATCCTGCCTATAGACATTGCGCCGGCTGTTGTTGCCCATGTCGGCGGCGTCCCCGTCATGGAGTGCAGTTACGGCACCCATAACGGCCGTTATGCCCTGCGCGTACAAAAAATCCTGGCCAACTCCGAAACCGAACTTACTAACGCTAGAAAACATGACTGATCCCAAACACGATCCCGCCCAAGAAAATACACAAGCCGACGATATGGACGTGGACTGGGCAGCCGCCATGTCCGAACAAGCCAGTGGCAGCCAAGCCGGCCTAAGCACCCAGGCCGATGGCCTGGCCCAGGAAGTCGACGATTGGGCCAGCGCCCTGGCCGAACAAACTGCCGCCGAAGCGCAAGCTACCGCGCCAGCGACTAAGCCTGCTCCCGCCGCCGCACAGCCTGTAGCCACAGAACAAGCCGTGCCGCATATGTTCCCGCCACTGGTGGGCACCGACATCGAGGGCAATAGCGACATCGACATGATCATGGACATCCCGGTCCAACTGACGGTGGAGCTAGGTCGCACCCGCATGACCATCAAGAACATCTTGCAATTAGGTCAGGGTTCCGTGGTTGAACTGGACGGGCTGGCCGGCGAACCTATGGACATCTTTGTCAATGGTTACCTGATCGCTCAGGGTGAAGTTGTGGTGGTTGACGAAAAGTACGGCATACGCGTCACTGACATCATTACCCCATCGGACCGTATCAACCGGCTCAACAGCAGGCGTTGAATTACCTATGACAGACGCCGCTGTACTGCGCCTGGTGGTTAGCCTGATATTTGTCGTTTTGCTGATACTGGCTATCGCCTGGCTAAGCCGAAAATCTGGCTGGCTACGCCCCAAGGCCAGTCAGGCCATCAAAATACTTAGCGTGCAAAGCGTGGGTACACGCGCCCATGTGGCCATGCTGGAAGTGGAAGATGCCCGCCTGGTGGTGGGCATTACCGGCAACCAGATCAGCTTATTACATACCTTGCCACCTTCCGCGCCTTCACAGACGGAACCTGCACCACCCGCAGCAGCTGGCTTTCACGCCATACTAAGCAAGACCTTAAAGAGACATTAAGTGGATGTAATTTTTTTCAGCTTGGCGCAAACCACCCTACCCGCGATTACATCCACCCCGGGCATCAACGGCAGCCAGACTTGGTCATTAAGCATACAGACTCTGGCCTTGCTGACCATGATGTCTTTCCTGCCTGCCATGCTGATGATGATGACAGGCTTTACCCGCATTATTATTGTGCTGGGACTGCTGCGCAACGCCATAGGCACAGGTGCATCGCCCCCCAACTCCATACTGATAGGCTTGGCCTTATTCCTGACATTTTTCACCATGTCACCCGTGTTTGACCAAATCTATGATCAGGCCTACCAACCGCTAAGTGCGGGTGCGATTTCGTTCGAAGAAGCCATAGACCGGGGCATCAAACCCTTGCATGGTTTCATGCTGAATCAAACACGGGAAACCGATCTGTCATTATTTGCGGATATGGCCAATGTGGGCGAAATCGACAGCCCGGACCAAGTTCCGCTGCGCGTATTGGTGCCTGCTTTTGTAGCTAGCGAACTGAAAACAGCCTTCCAAATAGGCTTCACCATTTTCATCCCCTTTCTGATCATCGACTTGGTAATCGCCAGTACCTTGATGGCTTTAGGGATGATGATGGTGCCACCGGTGACCATTTCCTTACCGTTTAAATTGATGCTGTTTGTATTGGCCGATGGATGGCATTTACTGCTGGGATCGCTAGCCCGCAGCTTCTATCAATAACAAGGTGACCGCATGAACTCCGAAGCCGTCATGTCCCTGACCTATAGCGCTATGCTGGTAGCGCTTAGCATGGCAGGACCTATCTTGTTGGTAACCCTGATCGTGGGGCTGGTGATCAGTATTTTCCAGGCCGCCACGCAAATCAATGAAATGACGCTGTCATTCATTCCCAAGTTGCTGGCCATAGGCATTACCCTGGCCTTGTTGGGGCCGTGGCTGATCGCCACCATGGTCGACTATATGCAAAGTCTGCTTAGGCAAATTCCCAGCCTGGTCTCTTAAGTTGCACCAGGCATGGTAGAAGTCAATATCGAACAGCTTTATGGCTGGATGAACGCCTTTCTGTGGCCTTTCATCCGCGTACTGGCATTGATGGCGACTGCCCCTATCCTTAGCGAATCCTCAATTCCGGTGCGCCTTAAGGTCGGCTTTGCCGCCCTGATCACCATCGCTGTCGCGCCCACCTTGGATCCCATGCCTGACCTTCCTACTGGTTCGCTAGCCGCGTTGTGGCTGGCCCTGCAGCAGGTATTCATCGGCATAGGCCTGGGACTGACCATGCGCATAGTATTTGCCGCCGTCCAGACCGCCGGTGAATTTATAGGCTTGCAAATGGGCCTGTCCTTTGCGTCCTTTTTTGATCCCGCTACCGGGGCCAATACCGCCGTGCTGGCGCGCATCATGAACGTCGTGGCAATGTTGCTGTTCCTGGCTGTAAACGGCCACCTGGTGATGATCAGCAACCTGATCTATACCTTCCAGACGATACCCATACAGCAAGGCAGCCTGGATCCCAATGGCTGGGGCGTGCTGTTTGAATGGAGCTCTACCGTCATGGTATCCGGGATGCTGCTGGCCTTGCCACTGATTATTGTGCTGCTGACTATCAGTCTTGCACTAGGCATACTGAACCGCACCGCCCAACAGCTTTCCGTCTTTGCGGTAGGTTTCCCGATTAGCCTGATGATGGGGTTTATCTTGTTGGCCGTGGTGCTGCCGCAAACCGCGCCGTTTCTGACCCGTTTAATCGAAGACGGCCTGCAAGCGATGGGCGCGATGGCCCAAGCCTTGTCTGGCGGATAAATTAGTTATTGATCGGGTAACTAACGGCGGGTTGATTGATATTCAGGTGGTCAATAATAGGTTCAGGCCTGGATGCAGCATCTATCATGGACGCGGGTACGATAACAGGCGTAGGTGCCGGTGCCGCGACAACAGCTTGATGAACAGGCGCGGGGGGATAGGCTGATGCAGACGAAGTACCGGGTGGTGGCGCAACTGGCAAATTATGTTTTTTCAGCACTCGCTGAAAACGGCCATCCGAACCAAAGGCCAGCCAAAGCTCCTGATTAAGGTAAATAGCGTCGGTCAGCATGGAATTCTTATGCGACCAGATGCTGGTTGCCGAACCATCCAACTGCCTATAGGTATTCACGGGGTCAGCGCCCAGCACCGCTATAGCTTCATCCAAAGTGGTCTGCCCAGGCACCAATTGGTGCAATGTCCTGGTATTAAAAGAATTGCCGGTGCTAGTACACGCTGCCATCAAAGACACCAGACTTGCCACTGCAAGCACTTTCAAGCTAGGTCGCGATATAGAACCCAAAAACACGTGTTACCTGCCAATATTAAGCAAGGTGGTTTGCTGGATTTTTACAAAAGCCATCATGGCTGCTTGCAAAGCCGAGTTACGCAGCTGCAATTGCGCCGTGGTCGTGTAGTAATCCAGATCTTCAAGGCGACTGAGTTCGCCAGTAACACCGACGTGACGCAAAGCGCCATTGGCCTTGACCGCGTCAATTTCATTCATGCGCGTACCCACTGACGACTGTACGGTAAGTACGTTGTCGTAGTTAAGATCCATGCGCTGCATGCTATTGGCCAATACGTTCTGGAAATTCGCCTGTGCCTTGGCCTGATCTTCAGCACTGCCTGCGCCTTGTGCGCCTGCCAGTGCGTCTATCATGTTCTGCATGGTCTGGAAGACGTTCATATCCGTGCTTTCAGCAGGCTCTATAGTGAACGAATCACCGGCAACGGGCTGGCCAGAAAACTTCACTTGCAAACCATAGCCTGGAATAAGCAACTGACCGGACTTATCATCAGGATTGATAACACCAGGAATGATTAGAGGAACTGGAGCAGCTGGATCTGCATTGTTTGAAGTAGGGATAATCCGGTATTCGGTGTCTGAAGTAAATACGACTTCAAATGTATACCCTTTTTTAACTTCACCCGCGTTAATAATAGCGGGTGTACCGATAACCCCTGTACCACCGTTAGTACCTGCAGCACCAGTCAAATAGCTATTGGAACCTGGGCTGACACGGCTGAAAACGTCTGAACCAATATCAGATGAAGACAGTTGACGGGTCTGGTCAATTTGAATATTGCGCTGCCTTGCATCACCCTGATAATTACCATTATTGTCAAATGGGACCACATCACCCCTGGAACCTGAAAACAGATATTGACCATTGCCGTCGGTGGAATTGGCCAGACCCAGTAAGGTATCCCTGGCGCTGGTCAGCACAGTGGATAGGGTCATACGGTCAGCATCAGACATGGTGCCGTTACCGGCTTCTATCATGGTGGTTTTGATATTTTGCATCAAGGTAACCACCGAGCTTAAGGTATTGTCTTCCACACCCAGGTTTTGCATGGCAACGCTGCGGTTTTCATTGAAACGCGCGTTCTGTGCCTGCGACTGGCTAAGGTTAATGGCTTGCGCGGCGGCCAAGGGGTCGTCCGAGGGTGTCACCATGCGCTGACCGCTGCCTATTTGCTGATACAAATGCATCAGGTCAGACTGCTGGGCGTTCATCGAGTTCAGTCCCGTCTGGAATAGCAAATTGGAACTTATACGCATGGTGAATATCCTGAAAAGGGAAAACTAACTAATACACAAACAAAAAAGCGGCTGGGCGAAAAATACGACTAAACCTAACTACGCAAGCCCAGCAAGGTATCAAACAAGGTAGAACTAACGTCGATAAGACGCGATGCAGCCCGATACTGATCCTGGAAGCGCGTCAAATTAACCACTTCTTCGTCAACGTTGACACCGGACAGCGCCTGTTGGGCGGCGTAGTTCTGCTGTATCAAAGACGCCTGTGCCTTGGCGGCCGTACCGTTTTGCTGTGCCATGACGCCAACCCGGTTGACTACCTGTGAAAAGGCTTCGTTCAGGCTAAGGGTGCCGCCGCCCAGGCTTTTTCCGTTGCGCAATGCAGCCAGTTTCAACGCGTTTTCGCCACTGGCATTACCAGCACCCATTTCACCGGCAGCTATCTTGGCCGGATCGTTAATGGCCAGCGACAAATTGCTGGCTGCATCACGTGTAGGTTGCACTGTCCAGGAGTCGCCGGCTGCAGCGGCTGTGGTGGGCAGCGTAAATTTCACGCCATCAATAACAGCACCGTCGGTCAAGGCCATGGTGTTGCCATTGGGCAAACGGGTAATACTGTAGTTGGTGCCGTTAAAGTCTATACGGTAGTCTTGGCCGGTCAAGGCATTGGCATCAGCGAATTCTGCGGTGACCTGAGCGCTGGAGGTGTTTTTAGCACCGTTCAGCATTTTGATAGGGCCTAGGGTGAAGAAATCGCCACCAGGATCACCATTCAGGTCCTGCCCGCCACGATGGATTTCGTTGACTGACATAGCCAGGCCAACAGCCAGGCGACCTAATTCATTTTGTACGCTATCCAAGGCTTGAGCACGGTAGTCCAGCAAACCACCCAGTTTTCCGCCAGTGATGCTGGCGTCTCTCATTTCAATAGTGGTTGTTTGGTTATTGCCACCCACCCGTTGGGTGTAGGCCAATACCATGCGGCTGGGATCAGCCGCTGAAGGCTGTGCATGCAAAGGGTAGGCAACGTTGCCGCCCAACAGCACCTGGCCATTATTCAAGGCCACGCTGAATGTGCCTTCTTGGTCGGTAATTTTAACGCCTACCAATTGGGTCAGTTCAGCGGCAAGCTGATCGCGCTGATCAAGCAGATCGTTGGGTTCGTGGTTGGCCGTAGTTGCACGAGCCACAGTAATTTGTTTGTTCAGGTCTTGTATGCGTTCGACATAGCTGTTGACCTGAGTGACCACGGTAGTGATTTGGGTATTAATGTTGTTGTGCTGCTCTTTCAGAA
>JAGOAJ010000059.1 GCA_017983955.1 Burkholderiaceae bacterium | reverse complement strand
CGCCTTGCACGCCTGAGCGCCCGAGTAGTCGAATTCGCAGGCCTGACCAATAATGATAGGACCTGCGCCAATGATAAGGATACTTTTTATATCTAAACGCTTAGGCATAGTGCTGAATTATTTTTGTCCGGCCATAAGGCCAATAAATTTGTCGAAAAGGACGGCGATGTCGTGGGGACCGGGGCTGGCTTCGGGATGTCCCTGAAAGCAGAATACCGGTGCGTCCGTGAGCTCGAAGCCTTGCAGGGAACCGTCAAACAGCGATTTATGCGTGACGCGGGCGTTGGCTGGCAAGGTGTCTATATCGACGTTGAATTCGTGGTTCTGGCTGGTGATGAAAACACGGCCAGTAGCCAAGTCTTGAACGGGGTGGTTATCGCCATGATGGCCAGTTTTCATTTTGCTGATGGTGGCGCCCAAGGCCAGGCCCAACACCTGCTGCCCCATGCAGATACCAAACAGCGGTACTTTTGCGTCCAGCAAGGCCTTGCAGGCGTCCACCGCGTAATCGCAGGCGCCGGGGTCTCCAGGTCCATTGGACAAGAACACGCCATCGGGCTGCATGGCCAACACGTCTTGTGCCGACGTTTGGGCAGGCACCAGACTGATGCGGCAACCACGGTCAGCCATCATGCGCAGGATATTGGTCTTGATGCCAAAATCGTAGGCCACCACATGGTATTGGCTGCTGGCGTGCTGGGTAAAACCCTGACCCAATTGCCAAGTGCCTTCGGTCCACTGCACTACGCTTTTTGTGGATACCACACTGGCCAGATCCTTGCCGGCCAAGCCGTCAAAGTCACGTGCCATTTGCACAGCGCGCTGGGCATCGTCGCCCACCAAGATGCAGGCGCTTTGGGCACCGCCCTCGCGCAGCAAACGTGTCAGCTTGCGAGTATCGACACCGGATATGGCCACTATGCCATTTTCCTTGAGGTAGTCGGGTAATGATTGCGTGGAGCGAAAGTTGGACACACGCAAAGAGCAATCACGCATCACCAGCCCAGCAACATGAGCGCTGGACGATTCGTTGTCTTCAGGATTGATCCCCGTATTGCCCACATGCGGGTAGGTCAGAGCGACCATTTGTCCATGATAGCTAGGGTCTGTCAGGACTTCCTGATAACCCGTCATGGAGGTATTAAAAACAATTTCGGCGACACTATAACCATCGGCGCCTATCGAGACACCCTTAAAGATGGAACCGTCGGCCAAGGCAAGTATTGCAGAAGGAAACCGGTTGGGTCCTTCAGGAAAAAGTGACGGCAGCACTGTAAACCCCAGTTTTAAATTCAGTAATCAAACCTTGCGATTATAGCGCGAGTACAGATACATAAATACAATTAATCCGAGCGCTGTCATAATTGTGTGATTGAATCTGAAATCGTCTACAGTTAACGACATACTTCGTCTTGTTAAACACCGTCTAAGCGCTATGCAAAACCAACTTGAATCCCTAAGAGAATTTACTACGGTAGTCGCCGATACAGGTAACTTCATGGCTATGCGTGCGCATCGCCCTACCGATGCCACCACCAACCCGTCCCTGATACTCAAGGCGGTGCAGCAAACCGAATACCGCTATCTGCTGGATAAGACCGTAACGGATCACAAGACCGCTACGGCATCAGAGCTGGCGGATCACCTGCTGGTCGCCTTCGGTCAGGAAATTCTGAATATTGTGCCTGGCCGCGTGTCTACCGAAGTCGATGCCAGGCTATCTTTCGACAGCCAGGCCAGCATAGAGCGAGCTCGTCACATCATAGGTTTGTATCAAGCCGCAGGAATAGGCCGTGAACGCGTACTGATCAAGCTGGCCTCTACCTGGGAAGGGATACAGGCGGCTAAGGCGCTGCAGGCCGAAGGCATACGCTGCAATCTGACCCTGCTATTTTCCTTGCCCCAGGCCCTGGCTTGTGCGCAGGCCAAAGTACAACTGATTTCACCCTTCGTGGGCCGTATCTATGACTGGTACAAAAAGGACGCCGGCGCCAGTTGGGACGAGGCCGCCAATGCTGGCCGCAACGACCCGGGAGTATTGTCGGTGCAGCGTATCTACAACTACTACAAAACCTACGATATCCCCACTGAAATCATGGGCGCCAGCTTTCGCAATCTGGGCCAGATACAGGCGCTGGCTGGCTGCGACCTGCTAACCATCAGCCCAGCGCTGTTAGGCGAACTGGCAAGCAACACCCAGCCATTGCAGCGCCAACTGGATCCGGAAAGCGCAAAAACCGATGGCCCCGTCTGGCTGGCCAGCAACGAAATTACGTTTCGCACGGAATTGAATCAGGACGCCATGGCCACCGAAAAACTGGCCGAGGGTATACGTTTGTTTGTTGCGGACGCGCTACGCCTGGACAGCCTGATCGCCCAGGCTCGTGTTGCTGGGTAAATCCATACCCATCGGAGTGTACGCCCACTCCAGGCATGAAATCAGGTGCTGCGCCGCTCCATCAAGGCCCAGGCGATAGTGCCTGCGTCCACATATTCCAGTTCGCTGCCTGCAGGAACACCACGCGCCAAGCGGGTGACTGCCAGGCCGCGTGCACCTAGTAATTCGGACAGATAATGCGCGGTGGTTTCGCCTTCAGCAGTGAAGTTGGTGGCCAATATGACTTCAGTGACCACGCCATCGGTTGCGCGCTTAAGTAGGCGGTCGAAATGCAATTCGACTGGGCCTATGCCCTCTAGCGGCGCCAAGTGCCCCATCAGTACGTAATACAGCCCTTTATAACCATGGCTGGATTCCAAGGTATTCTGATCCGCTGGTGTTTCAACCACGCATAAGACCGAGCCGTCGCGCTTGGGATTGGCGCATGTAGCGCAAACATCGGTTTCGGAGAACCCATTGCACGAGGTGCAGTGGCGCACGTCCTGCACTGCCTGTGACAAGGCGTGGCTTAACTGATTCGCGCCAGCGATATCATGCTGCAGCAAGTGATACGCCATACGGCGCGCCGAACGCACCCCCACCCCGGGCAATCGACGCAAGGCGTCTATCAGGGCTTTCAGTGGTTCGGGTTCGGGTAGCGCCGAGCTCATTAGAACGGCAGTTTCATACCGGGAGGCATGGGCATGCCCGCAGTAACCGCAGACATTTTTTCCTGCGAGGTGGCGTCGGCTTTGCGCAAAGCGTCGTTAAACGCAGCCGCTACCAAGTCTTCCAGCATGTCCTTGTCGTCAGCCAGCAGGCTAGGGTCTATGGTGACACGCTTAACATCGTTGCGGCAGGTCATGGAGACAGTCACCAAACCGCCGCCCGATGCGCCTTCGACCACGATATCAGCCAAGGCCTCTTGGGCCTTTTTCATGTTTTCCTGCATTTGCTGCGCCTGACGCATCAAGCCGGCGATCTGACCTTTCATCATAATGAGCTATCCTGAAATAATAAATAGTAAAAATAAAATAAACGGCCTAGCCTGGCGTCGCGCTGACAGACCCCGGCATAATGCGTGCGCCAAACCCTGCAATCAAGGCCTGCACAAAGGGATCAACCAGGGCTGCGCCTTCCGCATGTTTTTGCCTTTCGGCCTTACGCGCCAGCGCCACCGCATGAGCGGTTTCATCGCCCGTTGCACCGTACTCTACATGCAGTTGCACCACCGCGCCAAAGTGTTCTGATAACAGCGTCTGCAGGCGCACCTTGCCCGGGCCATCAGCCAGGGTTTGCACAGCCACACGCAAATGTATGGTGTCGCCCTGCACATCCAGCCATTCACTTTGACGCGCCAGTTCAGCCGCCAAGCCCGATGCCAAGCCCGTTAGCGGCAAAGTAGCTACCAAGGCCGGCCAAGCCTGCTGGGTCATGGCGCGTAATTTGGGCGCCTTGGTTTTTTTGCGGCTTGCTGAAAACACAGGGGCTACCAGGGTTTCAGCCTGCTCGTCGGACATGGGCATATCCACGTCATCGTCGACACGTTCGAAGTGCAGATCAGTATCGAAATCCGCGTCATCATTCCCAGGACCAACATCCGGCGACGCCGTAGACAGGGTTTCAAAGTCTGAATCATTATCAGCCGGAGGCTGGGCTATCGTGACCGACTTATGAACCTGCGGGCTAGCCACAGGTTGCGGCTCGACGGGCAGCTCTTCCCAAGCGGGAACCTCAACAACCTCTGCGGCGGGCGCCGGCGCTGCCATGGCCGGAGCAAGGGGCTGAGCCGGCGGTGCAGGTTGTGGCGTAGGCTCAGCCAATACAGGCGACGCTATTGGCTCTGGCTCTGGAGTGGGCGTAGGCGGTATAGCCATTGCGACATCAGGTTCCACCACTGCATCGCCAGCACTCAACTCTTCTGTAGCTGACATAGACTCATCTGGTGTCGCTGTAGAAACGGGTACGGGCTCTGGCACTGCCTGTGCCTCGGGCACTGATGCAGGTGCAGGAGCGGGTGCAGACTCTGGCACGGACGCAGCAATTGATGCAACTGCCTGCACAGGCGTGGGTGTCGGTGTTGGTGGCATTACCGCAGGCGCCGCCACGGGTACTGGCGCAGGTGGTATCACAGCAGGGTCAGCAGCGGGCGCCAGTGACAGCATGCGCAAGCAGGCCATCACAAAGCCGGCGTACTCGTCCGGGGCCAGCGACAGTTCATTACGACTATGCACTGCCACCGAATAAAACAGCTGTATCTGGTCGGGATGCATGGCCTGAGCCAGCCGCGCAATGTCTTCAGATTGAGGATCATCGCTGGGGGTTGTACCTGGTACGCGCTGCTCTATGGCGATGCGAGACAGCAACACCGCCAGATCAGCCAAAGCGCCAGAATACGACAGACCGCGTTCAGCCAATTGGTTGGCGACATCTAGAACCTGACCGGCTTGCCCGGTCGCCAATGCTTGCAACAACTCAACCAAATGGCGCTGATCGATAGCCCCCAGCATGCCCAAAATGGCTTCGGCCGTTAGGTGGCCCGCGCTATAGGCAATGGCTTGGTCGGTTAATGACAAGGCGTCGCGCATGGAGCCAGACGCGGCTTGTGCCAGCAAACGCAATGCCGGGAGCTCAAAGGGAATGTTTTCCTGACCCAGCACATTATCCAAATAACCGACTATGGATTCTGCCGCCATCTGCTTCAGGTTGAACTGCAAGCAGCGCGACAACACGGTGACCGGAATCTTTTGGGGATCTGTCGTCGCCAGTATGAACTTGACGTGCGGCGGCGGCTCTTCCAGGGTTTTCAACATAGCATTGAAGGCATGGCCGCTAAGCATATGCACCTCGTCTATCATGTAAACCTTGTAGCGACCGCTACTGGGCGCATAGACCGCCTGATCCAGCAACTGGGTCATTTCATCGACGCCGCGATTAGAAGCGGCATCCAGCTCTATGTAGTCGACAAAGCGGCCTGCATCAATTTCAGTGCAAGCCTGACACACGCCACATGGCGTAGGCGTAATGCCATTAATACAATTGAGCGACTTGGCCAGTATGCGCGACAGAGTCGTCTTGCCAACACCACGAGTGCCAGTAAACAGCCAGGCGTGGTGCAGCCTTTGTGTAGACAGTGCGTGCGTCAAAGCACGGACTACGTGATCCTGTCCAACCAGGGTGTCAAACGAACGTGGTCGCCATTTACGCGCCAGTACCAGATATGTCATGCGGGAGCTGATCGCCGGAAGTTATCGAATAGTAAACGAAAAGTGTACCGGATTCGCTGCGGCTTGGGGGAAGTAAGGGGATAAACAACAAGATGGCGAGCCTGACTTCGGCACTGATTCTAAGCG